>JAUWNK010000018.1 GCA_030612685.1 Desulfobacteraceae bacterium | reverse complement strand
TCAAGTAACTTAAATCTGCAAATTCGCTATAAGTGGTTAATATTGCGAAATATTTGCCAGAAATAACGGATTTGTTAAAAACATAAGTTGCTTCCAATTATAATGCCGACGTGTCGGCATAGCGGAGCTTTTTACGAGTTTATCAAATAAGGATTACAATTATGCAAAATGGGCCATTAGTAGGAATAGTTATGGGAAGCATCTCTGACAGGGATGTAATGGATGAATGTATAAAGACCCTAAAAGAAATGGACATAAATTTCGAAATAACCGTATCTTCTGCACACAGGTCTCCAGATAAAACCAGGGACTACGCCATTAGTGCCTCTGATAGAGGAATAGAGGTTATTATTGCAGGCGCTGGCTGGGCAGCTCATTTAGCTGGGATGCTTGCTTCCCATACTACATTGCCAGTGATCGGGGTGCCTATTGATTCCTCTTCCCTTAGAGGAATAGATTCGCTCTTATCAACGGTCCAGATGCCTCCAGGTGTTCCTGTAGCTACCATGGCAATTGGTAGGGGTGGTGCCCAGAATGCCGCTGTATTTGCTGCCCAAATACTGGCCCTCAAATATGCTGACATTGCCAAGAGATTGGAGGAGTACAAAGAGGGCCTGAAATTGAGGGTAAAAGAGGTCGAGAAAGATTGAGATATTTAATCAAAATTGATTCGGATGAATCCTTAAGAAAGGGCATAAATGAAGCTGTTAAAATCATCTCGGAAGGGGGAATTGTTGCCTTTCCCACGGAATCTTTTTATGGTTTAGGTGTAGATGCCACCAATCCTAATGCTATCAAAAGGCTCTTTGGGGTAAAAAAAAGAGATCCTGATCTCCCCATCCTCATTTTTATTGCCTCCCTAAGGGAGCTCCCTAAATACGTTGCCTCTATTCCTTCACAGGCAAAAAGCATTGGGAAAAAATTCTGGCCGGGTGGACTTACCATAATCTTTCAATCTTCTCCTATCTTGCCGTCAGTACTGACTGCGGGTAAAGGAAAGGTAGGTATCAGGATCTCCAGTCATTCTCTGGCCAATTCCCTCTCAAGGGCCCTAAATGTTCCAATTACCGGAACAAGCGCCAATATATCCGGAAGACCTCCTTGCACAATGGCTAATCAGGTTGCAGAATGTTTAGGCGATGATGTGGATCTAATATTAGATGGTGGAACAACACAAGGAAAATATCCATCCACTATACTTGATGTGACAATTGATCCCCCTTTAATTATCCGGGAAGGTATTATCAAGGCAGAAGAAATTATTAAGAGTGGTATTTATAAGATTATAAGAAGATAATTAACCCAGAAATGTCAGTAGTCCATTGTAAGTAGCGAATTGTATTTTTATTTCTAACCACTTATATAAAACATGATAAATCAGAATCTTTGCTATTTGGTTTAATTAATTTTCTGATTTCTTTCAGCGGACAACTTTCAACAAACAATACCGTAATTTTTGGATAAATGAAAAATATAAAAATTATAATTATTACTGGTCTTTCAGGATCAGGAAAAAGTACAGCAATAGATGCCTTAGAAGATGCCGGTTTCTTCTGTATAGATAATCTGCCAGTGATCCTGCTGCCCAAGTTTTTGGAACTCAGGACAGAGACTGGTTCAGAAATAACTAAACTTGCTTTTGTGATGGATCTCAGGGAGAGAGATTTTCTTCAAAGATATCCCGATATTTTTACCAAACTTAAGGAAGAAGGATATCTCTTTGAGATCCTTTTTCTTGAGGCCTCTACTGAAACCTTATTAAGGAGGTACAGTCAGACTCGAAGAAAACACCCACTAAGTGAAAAAAAGGGTCTTCTTGAAGGGATTCAAGCCGAGAGAGAGGAATTGAAAGGGCTGAGGGAGATTGCAGATCATATAATTGATACATCAAATTACAACGTTCATGAATTGAAGGAGATTATCTTGAATTATGTCATTAAGGCGGTCCCTGCAAAAGGGATGAAGATCTACATTTTATCCTTCGGTTTCAAATATGGTACACCACATGATGCAGATCTTGTTATTGATGTTAGGTTCCTGCCTAATCCCTATTTTGTTCAAGAGTTAAAAAACCTTGATGGCACTTCCCCAATGGTAAAAAAATATATGAATAAGTGGAAAGAGACCCATAGTTTCCTTAAAAAATATTTAGACCTCCTTAATTATCTTATCCCTCTCTACGAAAAAGAGGGGAAATCATCTTTGACCATTGCCGTAGGATGCACGGCAGGAACACACAGGTCTGTTAGTATTGCCGATAATATCTTTCAAGAACTTAAAAAAACAACAAGTTTTATCACCTTAACACATCGAGATATTCAATTAGATAGATAATGAAAAACACACCTAACCACTCTAAGATCGAACAGCTTATAAGAAAAGGGGTTAAGATCTACAGTCCGGAAAACATTACTATAGGCAAAGATGTATCTGTTGATGGAATATCAGGCGATAGGGTTGTAATCCATTCCGGGTGCAAGATTTATGGTTCAACTACATTAATAATGGCCGGGTGCGAAATTGGCTACGAGGGTCCTGTGACCATTGAAAACTGCCAATTAGGCCCTAATGTACAACTAAAAGGAGGATTTTTTTCACAATCAACATTTTTAGAAAAAGTTTCATTAGGATCAGGTGCCCATATCAGGGCAGGATGTTTATTAGAGGAAGAGGTCAAGGTCGCCCACACAGTGGGCCTTAAACAGACCATTCTATTTCCTTTTGTCACTCTTGGAAGTCTGATAAATTTCTGTGATTGCCTTATGGCTGGAGGTACAGATAAAAAAAAACATAGCGAGGTTGGAAGCTCATATATTCATTTTAACTACACACCGGATCAGGATAAGGCCACCCCATCTCTCATTGGTGATGTTCCTAAGGGGGTTATGTTAAATCAAAAGCCAATCTTCCTGGGCGGACAGGGGGGATTGGTTGGCCCATTAAGGATAGGATATGGAACTGTCATTGCCTCTGGAACGATCTATCGGAAAGATTTCCTTAAAGGTGATAGGCTACTATTTTCTGGATCCAATGTAACAAAACAACAGCCTATTTATCCTGGGCTTTATACGGGTATCAAAAGGATAATAGCTAATAATATTAATTACATAGCCAATATCATTACCCTCAGGAGATGGTATATTGATGTTCGTTCTCTCTTTCTTGGAACAAATCCAATGGAGAAGGCCCTCTACGTTGGTGCCTTGGAAAAAATAGGAATGGTAATTACCGAAAGAATAAAACGGTTAAAAGAGGTAGCCGACAAAATGCCCCGGTCAATTGAATTATATAAAAAGATAATGAAAAAACATGCCTTACAAAGACAACAGCGGCTTAGGGGTGAACTCTTCGAACAATGGCCCAAGATAGAGGAATTTTTAACAGACTGTCTTAATAAAACAGGAGATCCGGAAAAAAGGGACAAATTTTTGAATCATATCCAACAAATAATAAATGAAAGGGGGAAAGATTACCTTACAGTCATTAAGGGGATGGGAAATTCTGAGGCTGCAATAGGCACGGAATGGCTTCAAGGGTTGGTCGATGAAATCAATAATAAAATACCAAAGCTTTTTCCCTCTTTTAGACCTTAAAGGGTGAAGTTTTTTACTGAAGGCTTATTTCATACTGTTCAAGATGAAAGTCGTCTTTTGGAATTATTATAATGCGCCGATTGATCCTTTTTTCCAATTCCATAACTGAATATCTTTCTTCCTCCTTTAAAACCTTCTCTATTTCAGGATTTACCAAAAGATAGACTTTGTCTTCCTCGCCTGAGATCGACTCTCTTTCAAGGTCTCTGAAGATATCATAGCAAATTGTGGTGGGCGATTTAAGTCTGCCCCTCCCCTCACAGTATAAACATGGTTCAGTTAAAAAGAGATTTATATTTTCCCTTGTCCTTTTCCTGGTCATCTCAATCAGTCCTAATTCCGACATCTTCATGACAGTGGTCTTAGCCCTATCTTTTTCCAAAGCCTCTTTGAGTGTCATAAAGATCCTTTCCTTGTTCGCTTCCCTATCCATATCTATGAAGTCAATGACAATCAGACCCCCAATGTTTCTTAATCTTATTTGATAGGCAATCTCCTTAACTGCCTCTAAGTTTGTTTTTACAATAGTTTCTTCCAGGTTTCTTTTTCCAACATAGCTTCCTGTATTAACATCTATAGCCGTAAGGGCCTCTGTTGATTCAATGACAATATATCCACCAGATTTTAACCAGATTTTCTTATCCAGGGCCCTATTTATCTCCATCTCAATGCCATAAGCATCAAATAGAGGCTCCCGACCTTCATAGAGTTCAACAGAGTGCCTAAGATTTGGGGCAAATGTATCTATGAACTCCATTATTAATTGATGCTCCTCCCTTGAGTCGATCACAAGTCTGTCAATCTCTCTGGTAAAAAGATCCCGCACGGCCCTCAAGGTAATTGTTAATTCCTTGTGAAGAAGGCTGGGTGCAGAGGATACTTCTTTCTTTCTCTGAATATTCGTCCACAATCTGGTTAAGAACTCTAGCTCGGACTTTAATTTTTCTTTAGGTGCCCTCTCGCTTACAGTCCTCACAATAGAACCTGTATTAGGTGGCCTTAATTCTTGCATGATCTTTTTTAACCTGGCCCTTTCTTTCTCATCTTATATCCTGCGCGAAATTCCAATATGATCAACAGTGGGCATAAAAACCAGATGACGTCCAGGAAGGGTTACGTGAGAGGTTAACCTGGCCCCCTTTGTACCCAAAGGCTCCTTAGAAACCTGAACCATGATATCCTGACCTTCTTGCAGGAGACCCTCTATATTAACATCATTGCCTTTTACAAACCGCATCCGCAAAGGTGTAACAGTTTCTAAGCCATTATCCTCATTTACCTCTTGCAACATAAGCTGCTCCCAATAGCGGATATCATTATAGACATCTGTTACATATAAGAAAGCTGATTTATCTATACCTATATCTACAAAGGCCGCCTGCATTCCGGGTAGAACCCGTAACACCCTACCAAGATAAATATTTCCAACGAGTTCCTTTTCAGAGCCTCTTTTGACATGGAGTTCCACCACTGTTCCGTTTTCCACTAAGGCCACCCTTGTCTCATGTGGTCTGGCATTTATTATAAGCTCATTGGTCATTATCTGGCCTCATGTAAGGATACATTTTGTCTTTAAAATCCTCATCCCCTCTATTTGGCTATTAGAGAGGGCAAATACCTCTTTTATAATCTCGGCAGGCTTCATTTCCGGGCCTTTACCGTGTCTTAAAACTAACTCCACCTCATCTTTGGATAACAGATTTATCCCTTTCACCTGAGATCGAATATCAACTATTCTATCCCCCCTTCTGTGTTGCTTGATTACCAAGCAAGTTTTTGACCTTAAAAACTTATCCAGATCCTCTTTGTTGAAAGATCCATCTATCTTGATATTAAAATAGCTTTCTTTGACCTGGGGAGAAGGGTTTCTTATTGATATCTCCTCTATAAAATGAACCCTGATACCAGATGGTAGTTCCTTGTTTAACCGTTCAATTGCCAGGGATCTGTTTTGAATATTATTGACTTGAATATCTATTATTTCACTCATGCTTTCTGTTCCCACAGGGAGAGCCAACGCAAAGGATACCTTTGGCATGGGATGGTAACCACCAGAATAAACCAAATCTATCCCAGTTCTTCTAAATGCCCTTATAAACAATCTAACAAGCTCTAAGTGACTAAGATATCGGGCTTTTTCAAGTTTTGTAAAATACAGTCTATATCTTTTAACTTGTTCGTTTGATTGTTTTGATTTAAGGCTAACTTTTTCTTTCAAGGGATGCCAAGTATCAAATAAAACTGGTGAGATTTTAGAGTCGTTACAGACACCACATTCCGAACAATATTCCCTGCAATCAGGTGTTTTTTCACGCATTATAGCCTTTTGCCACTCCCTCAGTAGGAATTCCTTAGATATACCTGAGTTGATATGTTCCCATGGCAAGATCTCATCATAATCCCTTTCTCGAAGAAGGTAAAAATCTGGATCAACTCTGTGCTCTTTAAAGGCCTCTTTCCAGATATCCATGTTAAAGTGTTCACTCCAACTATCAAAACGGGCACCCTGTTGCCAGGCCTCAACTAATACCTTGGTTAATCTCCTATCACCCCTTGAAAAAATTCCCTCCAGCCAGCTTATCTCTGGTTTGTTCCATTTGACCTTCACTCTATGACTCTGCAATCTTTCCCTGACAAGATTGATCCTTCGTTTGCTTTCTTCAAGTTCAAGCTGGGGCAACCACTCAAAAGGTGTATGTGCCTTAGGAACAAAGGAGGAAATACTTACATTTAACACATGTCCCTTTCTTGCTTGAGGCCCTAATCTGGAAATCCTATTACTTAATTCAACAATGGAAATAAGATCACTATCTTCCTCGTAAGGGAGACCTATCATAAAATAAAGCTTGATCAGGTTCCAGCCTCCCTCATAAATTCCCCTGGCTGTATCTAAGATCTGATCATCAGTCAATCCCTTGTTGATAACATCTCTAAGTCTCTGGCTGCCCGCTTCAGGTGCAATAGTAAAACTAGTCTTTCTAACTTTCTTTATCTCTTCTATTAATAAAGAAATAGCCGCATCAATCCTTAAAGAAGAGAAACTGACAGCAACATGTCTATCTGCAATCCTTTCCATCAATTCCCTCAATAAAGGAACAACACAGCTATAATCGCCTGAGCTTAAAGAGAGAAGGGATAAATCTTCAAATCCTGTATCCCTTAACCCAGTTTCAGCTATGCGCAATATCTCAAGGGGAGCCCGTTCCCTAATTGGCCTATATATCATGCCAGCCTGGCAAAAACGACACCCCCGGCTACAGCCCCTGGCAATCTCAATGGTGAACCGATCATGAATTAGTTCGGTAAATGGAACTATCTGCCTTGAGGGGAGGGGGTAGCAATTAAGATCAGGAACTATGGCCTTTTCAACACCTGTATATCCTTCTATCAAGGGCTCTATATATTGCATAATTCCTTTTGTCCCATAATGAACTTGAAAAAAAGAGGGAATATAGATGCCTCTGAGCTTTGAGAACTCTTTGAACAACTCAAACCTGCTTTTCCTTCCATCCAGTTTCCATTCCCTTAAAGTTTGGCAGATCGAAAGTGATACTTCTTCTCCATCGCCTATAACAACGACATCAAACATAGCGGCTATTGGCTCTGGATTAAAGCATACAGGGCCACCTGCGATAATCAATGGATCCGTGGGCCCCCTATCTTCAGCTAAGAAGGGGATATTTCCAAGATCAAGCATGGAAAGAATATTGGTATAACAGAGTTCATGTTGCAAACTAAAACCGACTATATCAAATTCAGATATAGGTCTGCCTGATTCAAGTGATGTAAGAGGAATGTTTCTTTTTTTAAGCTCAGACGCTAAATCTACCCATGGAGCAAAGACCCTTTCTGCTGAGAGCCAGTTCTGGGAGTTTAAGATATGGTATAAAATTTTTAGCCCCAAATGGGACATCCCAATTTCATAAATATCAGGAAAGGCTAAAGCCATACAGACTTCAACATCGGAAGGATCTTTCTTGATAGAATTTATCTCTTCCCCTAAATATCTACTTGGGTGTATTATCTTGGAAAACCAAGGTTGTTGAGATATTTGCATTCCTGGAACCAAATGTAAGTGAGCTAAAGCCCGCCCTGGCGCTATGCTCTATAGTCAGCCTACTGAGTTTATAAGCCAGTAGGTTCTCGAATCAGATTATTAAGCCCATAGGCCAAGACTGGGCCAGGGTTATAAGTGCCTAATTTAGAAAAGCCGGAAGTTGAAACTGAATACTTGAAATAGGAAATTGGATAAATAAGGAAGCTTACCTATTCTAAAAAAGATTAATTCCCTGGCCCAGACCTGTCTTTGATAGCTTACGAAACTTGCCAATCAAACAGATCTGCTTTTTTACGTTACTATATATGCCAGCCAATTCGCGCCAGGGCAGGCTGGCTTATAGATTTAATAGACTGATCGGAACATATAGCGCCTATAGACTTAACAGGCCTCCGGCTCGACTCCGTCCCGTAGGGGACTACGCCCCGGCTTTCGGCTCGTAGAGCCTACACCTCGCAGAACTGATTCAAGCACTGCACGCCTCCCGATCCCGTACCGGCATCGGGACGGGGAGGGCAGGCCGAATTCCCCCCAAGTATCAGGTTTCAATTGAAAGAGGCAAGAGAATGGTTATCACCGCCCCTCCATTGGCGAGATTTTGGCCTGAAACCTTGCCGCCAAGACCTTCCACAATCCTTTTAACTATGGCCAGACCTAAGCCAGACCCATCCTTTTTAGTGGTAGAAAAAGGGTTAAATATATCCGTAATTATTTTAGGATCTATGCCTGGCCCGTTATCCTCTACCTTTACTATTACTGAATCTATTAATTCATCTTTCCCATTTAACTCTCTCAACTTATCTGTACTAACACAGATAACTCCTCCCTTAGGCATGGCCTCGCATGCATTCAGAAAAATATTCCAAAATACCTGTTTGAGCTGCTGTGGATCTGACCTAATCTTTAAGGAGTTAAAAAATTTTGTTTTTACATCTATATATTGAGCCCGGCTTTGGCTATTTTGAAAGATATAGAGGGTATCCATAATCAATTGACTAAGATTAAATTCTTCAATTTCTATCTTCTGAGGTCTCGCAAAGTTTAAAAAATCATTTACAAGATGATTTAACCGGCTTATTTCTCGCAAAATAATCCCCATCAGCCTTTGGTTAATATGGACATCTTCTTTTGATAAGCTATCATTTAAAACCTGTATAGAACCACTTATTGAAGCCAGAGGGTTTCTTATCTCGTGTGCGATTCCAGCGGCCAATTCTCCAAGCATGGCCAGATCTTCCATTCTCTTTACCTCTTGCTCCATCTCCCTGATTCTGGTCGTATCTTGAAAAACAAGTATCTCCCCTTTCTCGCTTCCATCACGCTCTTTTAAAGGGGAAATAGTTAAAAGCAGATCGATCTGCTCATCCTCACTCCTTTTATAAGAAAGTTGGCTGAACTTATTTGGGTTATTAACCTTAAGGTAGGGCATTATAAAAGGGATTATATCATTGACATCCTTTTGGATAGCATCACTGGAGTTAATATTAAATATCCTTTCTGCTCCTCTATTAAAGACTATGATCTTGCCATACTTGTCTAATGTAACAAGCCCCGAGGAGATACTCTGAATGATATTTTCCTTAAGCATCTCCAAATCGGCTATATCTTTCTGCTTGACTTTGAGTTCAGCCCTGCTCTTCCGTATCTGTTCGGATAAAAAGCTACTCAAAAAGGCTACCAGGTAAAAGGCTGCTGCATTAACAAGAATCCTATAAAAGATTTCACTACTCTGGTACTCCTGAAGTTGAGAAAAACGGTAACCCATGGGGTTTATCAATCCATAATAAGTTAGATCAAGAAGCGCACCATATAGAATAGTGCTAAAAGAGGCTATTATCGTTCCACCCCGGCGATAAAGGATTGTACCTCCTGAGATTATGTTCAATAGATAAAGAAAGGAAAATATGCTTTCAATACCGCCTGTTGTGTAAATAATGGCTGTTATGAAGATGGTATCGAGAAGAAGTTGAAGATAGGCAAGCTTATAAAGATTTTTTATATAATTAAGTGCGACAACATAAAAAAATGTGAGGAAATAGATTAAAGCAATAAGGAAGTAGTGAGCATTTAAGATCTCTCCAAAATATGTTTTTGTCTCCCTTACCTGAATGATAATGGCCACGCCTAAGAGAAGGGAAACAAAACCCACCCTCAGAAACATCAATAACTGAAGGCGAGAAAGGGTCTCTTCCTGTGCATAGTCTCGATCCGTTTTGACCATAATTGTTTAATTCAGCCCATTGCTGCGGCCATCCCGAATATGGGAAGATACATCGCTACGACTATGCCCCCGATTGAGCCGCCTAAAAATAACATCAGGAGTGGTTCCAGCATAGATGTCATGGCAGCAACCGTAGCATCAACCTCATCGTCATAAAAATCCGCTATCTTTTCTAACATAGCGTCCAAGGCACCGGTCGACTCTCCAACAGAAATCATTTGGGTTACCATGCCTGGAAAGATATCGGTCTCAGAAAGAGGGTCAGCAATTGTTTGACCTTCAGCGATGCTGCTTCTTGCGTCATAAATAACCTCTTCTACGATTACATTTCCTGCTGTCTTGCCTGTTATTTCCAAGGCGTCTAAAATAGGAACACCACTGCTGATCATAGTGCCAAGAGTCCTTGTAAACCTGGCAACGGCCACCTTCTTAATAAGTTCACCAAAAACTGGGAGCTTTAGCGAAAGACTATCTAAATTCCTTCTTCCTGATTCTGTTCTACCATATCTCCTAAAGAGAAACACAAAGACAATAAATCCCACGATCATATAATGAATGTTTCCCTTAATAAAATTGCTCATGACAACCACAATCTGGGTCGGTAACGGCAGTGCCTTTCCAAAACTGGCAAACATATCCTGAAATACAGGAATGACAAAGATCATGATAACACCTATAACAATAATGGCAATGGCTATAACAACAATAGGGTAAGTCATGGCACCTTTTATCTGGGATTTTAGCTTTTCCGCCTTTTCAATGTATGCAGCCAGACGCTGTAAAATAGTATCAAGAATACCACCAACCTCTCCGGCAGCAACTAAGTTGACAAACAAGGTATCAAATACTTTGGGATGTTTGCCTAAGGCATCTGCTAAGGTTGAACCGCCCTCCACGTCCTTGGTTATCTGTTTAAGAATTCCTTTAAACGTCTTGTTCTCCATCTGTTCCGCCAAGATATTTAGCCCCTGAACAAGAGGAAGACCTGCATCGATCATTGTAGAGAACTGCCTGGTAAAGATAACAATATCTTTGTTGGTAACCTTTGGCTGCAAAAATGAGACATTTTCAAAAATGTCTTTAGCCTTTGGTTTGAGTTTGGTAACTTCTAGGCTCCGCTTCTTCAGTTGTATCCTTGCAATCCTTTCATCAGCGGCATCTAATTCACCTTTTAAGACACGGCCTTTTTTGGTCTTGGCAGCCCAAACATAAGTAGGCATAATTCATCCCCCTTGCTATTTACCAAAGATCATTTTTTAAGATACCTTATCTTAGTTAATTCTCTCAAGTATTTAATAAAACTTAGCTTAATTATGTCCGCAACTTATGTCAAGAAATCTCTTTCTATTTTTATAATTGCCTGCCAATACAAAATGGGTCTTAAATAATTCATGAGCTAATCCCTGAGAAAATATTTTTTGATTCCCAGGGCTTGACATTTTTATTTTAGGCATTATGGTTCCATTCATATTTGATTCCAAAAGAAAATATAAGGAGGATGATGATGAAAATTCAACCATTGCATGACCGAGTACTTGTAAAGAGGATTGAGGAAGAAGGAAAAACCAAAGGTGGTATTATAATCCCTGATACAGCCAAAGAAAAACCGGTAGAGGGGTTAATAGTGGCTGTTGGAAGCGGTAAGACCGAGGGGGAAGGAAATAAAAAGGTCCCCTTAGAGGTTAAGAAGGGTGACAGGGTCTTGTTTTCTAAGTATGCTGGAAATGAGATTACAATAGATGGTGAAGAACATCTCATAATGAAAGAAGAAGATATTATTGCTATTGTTAAATAATCATTTTTTAATTTTAATATCTTAGGAGGATTGTTATGGCAGCAAAGGAAATAAAGTATGGTAGCAAGGCCAGGGAGTCTATAGTGCAAGGTATAGACACACTGGCGGAGGCGGTTAAGGTAACCCTTGGCCCAAAGGGAAGGAATGTTATCTTAGAAAAGTCCTGGGGATCACCTACCGTTACAAAGGACGGCGTTACAGTGGCTAAGGAGATCGAGCTTGAAGACAAATTTGAAAACATGGGCGCCCAGATGGTCAAAGAGGTTGCCTCTAAGACATCAGATGTTGCCGGTGATGGAACAACAACGGCCACGTTGCTGGCCCAATCAATCTACCGTGAAGGCTCAAAACTTGTCACAGCAGGTGTTAATCCCATGGCCCTCAAGAGGGGTATCGAAAAGGCGGTAGATACTGTGGTAGAGGAGCTGAAAAAGATGTCTAATCCCACAAAAGAGCAGCAGGAAATTTCTCAGGTGGGCACAATCTCTGCAAACAATGATAGCACTATCGGAAACATTATTGCTGAGGCCATGGCCAAGGTTGGCAAAGAGGGAGTTATAACCGTTGAAGAGGCCAAAAGCATGGAGACAACCCTCGAGATCGTTGAGGGAATGCAGTTTGATAGAGGTTATCTTTCCCCCTACTTTGTAACGGATGCGGAAAAGATGGATGCCTCATTAGAAGAACCTTATATCTTGTTACACGAAAAAAAGATCAGCAATATGAAAGATATGGTCCCTCTGCTTGAACAGATCGCCAAGATGGGAAAACCTCTCTTAATCATTGCTGAGGATGTAGAAGGTGAGGCCCTGGCTACTCTGGTGGTTAACAAACTGAGGGGCACACTTAAGGTAGCTGCTGTTAAGGCGCCTGGCTTTGGAGATAGGCGTAAGGCCATGCTCGAGGATATTGGTATTCTTACAGGAGGTAAGGTAATTTCTGAGGATCTGGGCCTTAAATTAGAGAATGTAAGTGTTAATGACCTTGGCACAGCAAAAACAATTAGTATAGATAAAGATAACACAACTATTATTGATGGTGGCGGAAGCAGGAGTGACCTTGAAGGAAGGGTAAAGCAGATCAGGACCCAGATAGATGATACCACTTCAGATTACGATAGAGAAAAACTGCAAGAGAGGCTTGCAAAGCTGATTGGTGGTGTAGCGGTTATTAATGTTGGTGCTGCTACAGAAACAGAGATGAAGGAAAAAAAGGCAAGGGTTGAGGATGCCCTCAATGCTACCAGGGCAGCAGTGGAAGAGGGAATCGTTCCTGGTGGTGGTATTGCCTTTATCCGATGCATTCCAGCCTTATCAAAGTTAAAATTAGAAGGAGATGAACAGTTTGGAGTAAATATAGTTAAAAGAGCTATGGAAGACCCGGTACGTCAAATTGCAGACAATGCCGGCTTAGAAGGATCAGTGGTGGTGGAGAAGGTGAAAGAAGAAAAAGGATCCTTTGGTTTGAATGCTGAGACAGGTGAATATGAAGACCTGGTCAAGGCTGGGATTATTGATCCGACCAAAGTTACACGTTTTGCCCTTCAGAATGCTGCTTCGGTCGTTGCCCTTATGTTAACTACAGAGGCATTGGTTGTTGAAAAACCTAAAGAAGAAAAAGCAATGCCAGCAATGCCTCCAGGAGGTGGCTATGATGGCGGAATGGGTGGAATGATGTAATTGTTGCAGCCAGTAGCACTACGTTTAATCTTGGGGCGACCAATCTTCTATTTGGTCGCCCTTTTTTTGTATCTAAATTAAGACAAAATAGTCTATAATGAATTTATCACCTCATTGCCATGCAATTGGAATAGTGGAATAATGGAATGTTGGAATGATGGGCTTACTTGCCCTCTATTGCTCTTACTCAGGCAAGGCAGGCGAGGAGGAAAAAACGATCAAAAATGATTTCTTCCTCTATTACTGCCCAATATTCCAGCATTCCCTGGCCCAGACCCGCCTGCCAGATGGCGAGCAGGCCTGATGTGCAATGCTTGATTTCTACGGCTTCCGTTTCCAAAATATCACAGAAGCAACAGCATGTTTCGAGCAAGTCGCGCCCCTGGCCCAGACCTGGCATGTAATGCTTAGGTGTATTGCAAAGACTTATAAATAATATAGAAATTGCAATATATGCCAAAGAAGTCGCGCCAGGGCGGGCAGGGCGGGCCATCATCCCATACGGTTGTCAGAAACTGACTTAGGCAAAAAGGCCTGTGATTTCAATAAGTTGTAGAATTTCCGAGAAAATTTAATGAAGTTCCTCTCCCAATTAATCGATATTATATATCCTCCACGCTGTCATATCTGCGGTCGATATCTATCTTCTGATGAAGACCATCCATCATCACATCATCTTTGTAATGATTGTTTAGCTAACCTAATTCCAATAACCCATCCTATTTGTACTGTCTGTGGCCACCCTTTCCTTACCTCAAAAGGGCAAGACCATCTCTGCGAAAATTGTCTTCGAAAAAGGCCCTGGTATGATTCTGTCAGAGCCCCTTACCTTTACTCAGGCCCGCTTATGGAAGCTATACAGAGATTCAAATATAACTCGGAAACTCACCTAACTTCCTCTCTTGGCACTTTATTGTCCTCTTTTACAAGAGAATGGGTACTTGATCCGCCTGCGACGGACTTCTTAACAATCCCTGTACCCTTACATAGGCGCAGATTAAAGGAGAGGGGTTTCAACCAGAGTCTTTTGCTGGCCAGGGTACTTGCCGCAGAACTTGGAACTCAATTAGACTATCTGTCCATTACCAGAAAAAGGTATACAAGGGCCCAGACAGGCCTGAGAAAAGAAGAGAGGAGGAAGAACGTTAAAGATGCCTTTTCCGTTATTTATCCTGACATCATAAAGGATAAAAAGATAATATTGGTTGATGATGTCTTTACAACCGGGCACACATTAAATGAATGTGCCAGAAGCCTTAAAAAATCTGGGGCTACTTGTGTTATTTGTCTGACGCTAGCCAGAACCCTGGTTGATTGAATACCAAAGGGCTAAAAATAAGATAACCTATTGAACATCCAGAAAAAAGTTGCAATCGATATAACCAACTGTTAATTTAACCCTACAACGTAATTTGTTGATTTCATTTCTAAATATAGTGATCTATCTTTAGTAAAACTACAATATATTGTGTAAAATTGAATAAGATATGTTGCAGGGTTACTCGCAATTTCCCTGGGATGGGCAATGGCACAAGAAGGGCTTATAAAAAAACGCAGAACAATAGAGAATCATATACTGGCCATTGGTGGAGGGAAAGGAGGCACAGGCAAGAGCTTAATTACTGCATGTTTAGGTATATGTTTGGCTGATAGAGGGAGTGAGGTTCTTCTGATAGATGCAGATTTGGGAACGGCTAATCTACACACCTTTTTTGGCTTAGAACCTCCACAAATAGGCCTATCTGATTTTATTACCAGGAGAAAATCATCTATTGATAGTATCATAATAAAGACAGGGATAAATAATCTTAAACTAATTCCTGGCGCCCAAGATATGATAGGGATGGCCAATCTATCCTATGGCCAAAAGATAAGAACACTGAACAATATCAAGAAGCTAAATTACAGACACATTTTGATAGATCTGGGTCCTGGTACATCCTTTAATACCCTCGACTTTTTTTTGATTTCCCATTGTGGTATCCTTATAACATCACCGGAGCCCACATCCATTGAGAATACATACCACTTTATGAAGAGTCTCTTTTTGAGACATCTAAGAAAGACGATAACGCAAAAGGCATTAAAATCCCTAATAGACAAGGGGGTCGGGCAGGGGGACGGAGAAAAATTTGACTCAGTCTTTGATCTCCTGGAAGCCATTGAGAAGATCGATCCAAAGCTTGGAGATAATATAGCATGTCATCTGTCAACCTTAGACATTAAACTAATCGTTAACCAGGCAAGGACAGACAGAGACAGAGCCATAGGCCAGAAGATGGCTATAGCAGCCAGGAAATATTTTGGCATCCCGATTGATTTCTTGGGAACGGTCAGCTATGATACTAAAGTTAGAAAAGACTTACTCCAGAGGAAACCTATAGAGGCTTATTTCCCTCATTCTGAAGTATTTAAGGAACTTGCTGAAATTACTCAAAAAATATCACCCAGCTATCAATTAGGATTAGACTTTTCTGTCGATTAAAGCTCTCTAACCTATTATCTGCTGATTAATGAAGAGGCTAACCGAGCAAAACTATTACACCTTATTGGGAATTCCCCCTAAGGCCTCATTCGGGGAAGTTCAATCTGCATATAATCAGGCGTTGAGCATATACTCAACTGATTCTATTGCCACTTATTCACTATTTACACAACAGGAAAGAGAACGAATACTTTCCCGTTTGGTTGATGCATACAAAACCCTGACTGACAGCCAGCTCAGAAGAGAATACGATCATTTTTTAATTGAAAGGGGAGAACTTTCTCCTCAAAATATAGGATATCCATCATTGAAAGATTCTAATATCACAAAAGGTAAATTGAGGGAGGTAACTAAAGAGAGTCTTATTCAAAAGGAAAAAGACACCGAGATAGAGAACCAACCTTCTGAAAGCAACCTCGATCTCTTCGACAGCCAAACTTCAGTAACAGGAAAAAGCATTAAAATAGTTAGGGCAGCCAGAGAAATCAGCCTGGAAGAAATATGCCGAAAGACAAATATACCAGAGAAAACATTAGAGGATATTGAGGAAGAACATTTTGAAAAACTTCCAGCCCTTGTATATCTAAAAGGATTTTTAAAGGCCTACGCAAAAATACTAAATGTAAATCAGACCCAAATGGTGAATGGATATATGAAAAGGTATCTCGAATGGAAGAATACCTGTTAAAAATAAAAAATCAAGCAGCAATGAAAGAGGCAGCAGAAAGGGCTAAAAAGGAAGGTAAAAAGGTAGTTTTTACTAATGGCTGTTTTGATATTCTTCACCAAGGTCATGTCCGCTATCTTTCTGAAGCCAAGAAGTGCGGCGATTACTTGATAGTTGGCTTAAACAGTGACAGCTCTGTTAGAAGCATAAAAGGAAAAAATCGTCCTTTCATACCTGAGGGAGCGAGGGCAGAATTGCTTGCTGCTCTCTGTTTTATTGACGGGGTAGTTATTTTTGATGAGGAAGATCCCCTGGCCCTTATCAAATATCTCCAACCTCAGGTTTTAGTCAAAGGGGCAGACTGGGCCGAAGATGATATAATAGGAGCTGAACTAATAAAAAAAACAGGAGGTGAGGTCAAGCGAATACCCCTTGTCCCAGGTATTTCCACTTCGGATATTATTCATCGAATTATTGATCTTAACTTTGTTAGAAATAGATAAGTAAAAGCGTCTTTCTTTTTATGATAGAACATGTTGGTTTTAATTATGCGCCCATAGCTCAGTTGGATAGAGTAACGGACTACGAATCCGTAGGTCGCAGGTTCGAATCCTGCTGGGCGCGCCAGTATAAAAATAAGCAATTAGCTAAATCAAAATATCTACCCCCGAGCTTCAAATCATATTAAGGCCTAAATGACATTCCCTATCGCGTTAACAATCCCTGCACAATTTCAGAATTAGAAACTCAAACAGGTCATCAAGTTCGATGTGCTATTATTGGCAAACATTTGACACACAGTAAACCCTGTTAGATTTCAAGAGTGGCATTATACCACGTGAGAAAGATTGGAATGCTATATTAGATACCATCCCCGTGCTTCCTTAAGGGGCATTCTAACATGGTAAATCAGCTAATTTTTTTCTGAATGATTTTTGAATTGAGAATATTTTTCCATCAGTGTATGTTCTTTTTTTAGATATATTATTTAATCCCTAATTTTTACTCAAATATCCTGGGGTTTCCTCAAATATTTTGATCAGGCTCAATGAACATATTGATTTACTTTATAAATTCGCACTTCGTAAGTGGTATCCATTGTTCCTTCGCTTCATGGCTTCCGCAGTGACCCTATCGGGTTCGCAGTTGGGGAATGTTTGCCCCTTCCCCGCTCTAAAGGCGGGGTTTTCCCCTTCCTGCTCACCTCGAAGGGCGCCCCACTGCTCCCAGCGAATTTTAGCTCAAAAACAATGGATTCCGTAAAAAAAGTGAGGAAACCCCAGTCACATATAACGTCTCTACCCCGAATAAAGACTTCATTATGAAAGAGTAAGTTATAGATTATTCAAAAGAAAGGGAAAGGCTGTTATGAAAAAAGACCCTTCAATTGAAGATGTAAAAGCGGCAATAGCAAAGGTGATGCATCCTGCTATAGATCGAACTTTAATGGATTTAGGTATGATCCGGGATATTGTTTTGGCAGAAAATACTGCCTCTTTAACCCTGGTGATTCCATTTCCAGGCATCCCAATTTTATCTTTCTTAGAGAAAAGCCTGAAAGAATCAGTAAGCCCGCTGGGAATAGATCTTAAGTTAAATATAGCCCAAATGAATCAAGACGAGGTTCAGCGATTTTTGGCCATGGAGAAGGAAGCCTGGAAGGGGTTATAATCAAAGAAATGTTTCACGTGAAACAATCGTCATGTCCGTTGAAAGTTGTCATTTGTCCATTGAAACGAGTAACCAGCAACGAGAACAAACACAATAAACAATAACTACGGAGACCTTTACACTACATTACAATTTTTATCATATGTGCCAGGAGGATCTTCTTTTTACTTATGCCCCTAGCCCAGACTTGGCTTGTAAGGCATGAATATATAGACTTAGGCTGCGAAATAATGCGGCGACCATACGATTCCCAGATACGTCGCGCCAGGGCGGGCCTAAAAAAATGTGCCTTGCTGTGCCGTTTAAAAATAGTTTATAATAACTTGATAATGTTACTATTCACTCCGGCTTTATAAACCATTTTGAAACGGACAATGTACTCAACCTATATCAGGGCATCAGTAAAAAAAGAGATCCTCCTGGCCAAAGAATGTAAAATGCTGTAGCCAAATTTTGTCTTAAACACGGGTTATGTAAAGTCTCACAAGGTCCTTTTTTTCAACTGAAGGCTGATAACAGAATTCCTACAAAAATACCATCTTATCCATGGGATCAATAATATCTATAGTTAATCAAAAAGGAGGGGTGGGTAAAACTATAACAGCCGTTAATCTATCGGCATCTATTGCTGCTGCTGAAAAAAAATGCCTTTTAGTTGATTGTGATCCCCAGGGAAATGCTACAACTTCTTTAGGAGTAAATACGTCAAGCCTTAAACCAAGCCTTTACGATATACTGTTAGGGGAATACGTTGGAAATAAAGTCATTCTTGACACAGAGATTCCTCTGCTTAAGCTTATCGGAGCCAATCCTGATTTATTTGGAGCAGAAGTAGAGCTGTTTTCAAAAAAGAACAAAGAGTATCTTTTAAACAATATCTTATCTAAAATTAAAGATCAATACGACTATATATTCATTGATTGTCCCCCTTCCCTCGGATTCTTGACACTTAATGCCCTTGCTGCTGCTGATTTTTTTCTTGTACCACTTCAATGCGAATATCTTGCCATGGAAGGATTAACCCAGTTACTAAATACTGTCAGGTTAGTCAAACAAGGCCTTAATCCATCCCTTATAATGATAGGAATTTTGTTAACAATGTTCGATAGACGCAACAGTCTATCATATCAGGTAGCTGATGAGGTTCGCCAGCATTTTAGAGGATCCGTTTTTCGAACGGTTATCCCACGTAACGTTAGCCTAAGTGAGGCAACAAGCTATGGGAAGCCAATTATTCTCTATGATATTCGATCAAAGGGGGCCCAGGGTTATTTAGAACTCGCAAAGGAAATAATCTCAAAAGGAGGGGATAAAGATGGCCAAACGTAAGGCCCTTGGAAGAGGGCTTTCAGCCTTATTTCCAGAAGCAGTTATCTCAGAAGATGATAGGGGATTTTTCTACTGTCCCATTGAGTCAATTTCTCCTAATCCCCATCAACCGAGACAGAATTTCAGCGATCATGAGTTGACGGAATTAGCAAATTCTATAAAGGAGAAAGGCGTTATCCAACCTATATTGGTCAGCCGGACAAAGGATGGTTTTCAACTCATAGTAGGAGAGAGGCGCTGGCGTGCAGCGCAAAAGGCAGGGCTTGATAAGATACCCGCATGGATAAGGGATGCATCTCCTGCAGAGGCCTTGGAATTAGCCCTGATTGAAAATATTCAACGCCAAGATCTAAATCCTATTGAGGAGGCATCAGCTTACCAGGAACTGGTGGGAAAGTTTAATCTAACACAAGAAGCACTTTCAAAAAGGATAGGGAAAGAGCGTTCGACAATTGCCAATTTCTTAAGATTGTTAAAACTTCCTGCTATCATTCAACAGGATCTTATAGATGGTCGATTGACCACTGGCCATGCAAGGGTTCTGGTTAGCATTGAATCCCTTTTGGTCCAAAAGGAGATTAGGGGCCTTATCATAAAGAAATCTTTATCTGTTCGTCAGACTGAGGCCCTGGTTAAAAAGACCTTGGCTCCAAAAAAGGCAAAAATTCCAAAAAATGGAACAGATTACTATATAGAGTCTTTGGCCAAAGATCTTCAAAGGTCCTTGGGCACTAAAGTAGCTATAAAACGTAAGGGTGAAAAAGGTAAGATTATAATCGATTTTTACTCTGATGAGGATCTGGGCCGTTTAATCGATCGATTAATGTAGCTTTACTTTCTGCCACCTTCTTTCATTTCCCTGGATTAATCTCTGAATATTTTCTTTATGCTGAAATATGACTAAAAGAGAGATAATCAATGAAAGCAGGATTAAAAAGGTGGAATGACCCATGAGATACAACCAGATAGGCATGGTAAATACTGCCAATATTGAGCCCAAGGAGATATACCTCCATAAAGAAACCAAGATAATAAATATAATTCCAGAAAATAAACATGAAATCGGTGAAATACCCAAAAAAACTCCGAGACATGTAGCTGCCCCTTTTCCTCCCTTAAAGCGATTGTAAACAGAGAATTGGTGGCCTAACAAGGCCGAGAGACCAATCATTCCCTTTAGGGCCTCATTTATTTCAGTGGATGACCCTAAAAGATAATGGGCGAAAACCACAGGGATGAACCCCTTTAGGGCATCTGCCAGAAGGGTAATGATCCCCCATTTGAGACCAACCTCACGAGCAACGTTTGTGGCCCCAATATTTCCGCTTCCTGCCTTGGTTATATCCAATCTTAACACCTTTTGGCTGACTAAAAGACCGAAAGGAATTGAAGCTAACAGATATGCAGCTATCAAAAGCACAATGAAAACTGTCCACATGTCCATTAATTCCTAAAAAGATAGAAAAAATGTTTTTAAATTTACATAGCCTGTTATATAGTTATCAAAATGTTATTCGACTTTCATATACTTATTAAAATAAACAGATCTCTCAAATGTTGCAATTCAAATCTTTAGTAACTATCAAAAGTTGAGGCAAATTTTTTATTATCCAAGGATCATCAGGCATGCTTTTGGTCAAAGGATATTGAAAAATCATCAATGTTTGTTTAAGAATCCATAAAACCTCAACCCTTGAACGTTAACAAAATCTTTAAACAAAGGGGGACTTCTTTGAGTTTATTAATGGTTATGGACGGCCAAGGGGGTGGAATAGGAAGGGCAATAATAAAAAGATTAAGGGATGCCTTTGGCGAAGATGTAGAAATACTTGCCTTGGGGACAAATTCTATTGCCACCTCTCAGATGATGAAGTCAGGCGCTAATCGAGGGGCTACTGGGGAAAATGCCATTATAAAAATGGCCCTGGAAGTTGATATTATAATTGGCCCATTGGCTATAATCATGGCAAATTCTATGATGGGCGAAGTAACACCTGGGATGTCCCAGGCCATCTCATCGAGCAAGGCCCTAAAGATATTAATCCCATTGACCCAGGAGAGGGTTGAGATAGTAGGCGTATCTGGTGAACCTCTCCCCCATCTCATTGATCAAGCCATAGAAATTATAAAAGGAGGGGAAAAAAATGTGTGAGGCATCAGCCTATCTTGTTCAGGATGGAAAGGAAGAGCTTATCTTAGAAAATGTAGATGAGTTACATAAAGAAGGTAGCACAATAAAAATGATAAATCTCTTCGGAGATCAAAAGGTTCTTGAGGCCCAGATAAAGATGATCTCCTTTGTTGAGAACAAAATACTTTTGGAGAAAGCCGGATGAGTTGGTAGTAGGCATTAGGCAGTAAGCAGTAGGCAGTAGGGAAAGATTTGATACAAGGTATTTACTGTTCACTGCATGCTGTTACTGTCAAGCCTTTCAGGAAGTGAGAGATAAAGATCCCCCTCCTCCATCTTTCCTCTTTTAATACATCCCTCTCCATATATCCTGCACTTAATAGATAATTCCTCCATAGCAGCTCTTTTTTGATCTGAAGAAAGTATTCCGCTTTTGATCAATTTAACTATTGCCCTAATCCTAAAGCGGTCCATACCAGAGAATCTCTGGGAGAGCTGATCCGCATGACCTCCCTCCTTAACAACCAACCCCTTGTCAATCAGGTAAATAGGGTACCGACAAGATATCCTCAACCATAGATCATAGTCCTCAGCAGCTGGGAAGGTTTCATCAAAAAGGCCAACATCTTTAAAAAGAGACTCCTTTAAGATAACGCTTGATGGGCTAACCAGACATAGCTTTAATGATTCCTTAAATATATTTTCTGATGGTTTCTTATGTTTGTTTTTTGGGTTTACTCTTCTACCGTTCCTTATCCATATTTCTTCTGTCTGGCAGGCTACAGTGTCAGGATTTTTATTAATAAATTCCATCTGAACATATAACTTTTCTTTAAGCCAGTAATCATCAGAGTCTAAAAATGCAATCCAAGGTGATGTCGCGCTCTTTATTCCAATATTTCTGGCTGCTGAAACTCCTTTGTTAACAGGCTGCCTTATATATTTTATCAAAGACATATACTTGGAGAGAGCCTTAGCAGTATTATCCACTGAGCCGTCATCAACTACTATTATCTCAAAATCTTTGAGGCTCTGGGTGAGAACAGACTCAATAGCCCTTACCACCTTTTTAGACCTGTTAAATGTTGGAATTATCACACTAACCCTGGGCATTTTCTATCCGCCTACGGCGGACCAGATAAAGGCAATTAAACCTGCTAAAAAAAGATTGCTTTCGACAATAGCGTGCAAAGGATATCCATCCCTCATCCAGCCCTTTTTGTATGCTGTTAGATAAAAAAACGAAATAAGGAAACATATGATAAGGAAATAACCCAGATTTGAAACTACTCTGATAGCTGTTGATAATAAGAGGATAGTGGCAAAAATAATATTTAATAATAGTAATAATTTCAATGTCCTTCTCTCACCCAGGGCAATGGGAAGGGTTTCTCTGCCTACTATTAAGTCACCCTGCATATTGAGGATATCAAAAAGGCCAGAGCGTACATAACACATGGATGAGACAAAAAAGAAGGAGATTAAAACACCAGGCCAAAAAGGCTCTGGCCATCCAATAATCGGAAGCAGCGAACTAATTGTGCCCCAGGCCAATGCCTCTGCCATGGTCTTTGACCCTGGAAGGTCCTTTATTTTTGCATAACGCCGGAGATATCCAAATCTCCATGGTATTATCGGAATGCTATAGACTAACCCAAGGATAGTTAAAGCAAGAAAAAGAAGAAACTGTGCTATGCCCAAAGAGAGTGAGAGAATTAGCCCTGTACCTATTCCTATCAGAGAGGTAATTATAAGAAAAGTTTTATGCTGGGTGTAAAAAAGGGCTATACCAGGATCGTTATATGTGCTGGCCTCTTTATCAAGAAAACGATTGAGGATATGCATGCAATAAACATACAACAAGGCAAGAAATGGATGGATAAAATCAGCATTTCCTCTTGATAAAATAAGGCCGGCATAGGTCAGAAAGAAGGCCCCTATGGCCTCAGGAATAGTTGTCTTGATTAAAAATTGAAATATCTTTTTTAATAGATCGCCAAGAGGATGTTGTCTGGTTTTGCCCATTGTTTTCAGTCTCTCGGTCACACTTTTAATCATCCAGTTGGGTGTTGAGGCACCAGCTGTAACTCCAGTGCTTTCTGTTGATGAAAACCATGAGTTCTGTAGCTCCTTCTCAGTCTCAACATGAAACGTAGGTTTACCTGTTGACCTTGATATCTTATAGAGACGTTTAGTATTGCCACTATTATATCCGCCAACTATCACCATGCTATCTACCTCAGAGGCTAATGATTTGACCTCCCTCTGTCTTTTATATGTCTCATCACAGATGGTATCAAATATTATAGCCTCTGGATAATGAGATTTTATCTCATTCATTATTTTTCTGTAGGCATCTACATCCTGTGTTGTTTGGGATACAACTACTAACCTTTTCTTATCAGTCCGACTAAGGAGGATCTCTATATCTTCTACAGAATTGATGACTATTCCATTACCTTTGCTATAGCCCATCAAGCCAATCACCTCTGGATGCCTGGGATCTCCAAAGATTATCGGTGTATAGCCTTTATTATTGTATTTTCTTATTATTGCCTGTACCTTTGCAACGCGTGGGCATGTTGCATCAATTATCTTGAGATTAGAACTTCTTATCATCTCCCTTTCATCCGGTGAAATACCATGTGCCCTTATAATTATCCTTCCTTTGTCAAGCTTATCAATATCTTCTTTGACATCCACGCCTTTAGATTCAAGGAGATCTAAGACCTGCTGGTTATGGATTAAAGGCCCATATGTGAAAAGCTTTCCATTACCTTTGTTGGCCTCGGACATGATAATTTCCATTGCCCTTCTTACACCCATGCAGAATCCAGCAGTTTTGGCTAATTTAACCTTCACTAACCATCTCCTCGCTTATGTATCCAAAATATTTGTCTAAAATAGAGATTAGTTTTTCTCTTCCATCTATCTCTGAAATAGAGGCCTTTAAAAATCTTCTATTTGGAAGCCCTTTTGTGTACAGAAGGAGCAAGCCTCTTATGATATTTGTTGCCCTATTCTCCCCAAGATATTTTATCAGAAGTAAATAATGTTCGATAATTAAGCGATATCTTTCATCGAGATCTGGAGTATTAAAACTCCCCTTTTCTTCCATCTCTAATATCTGCTTGAAAATCCATGGATTAGTTAATGCTGCCCTGCCAATCATAACCCCATCACAGCTTGTTTCAGAGTTCATCTTTAATGCTAAAGAGGGCTCTGTTATATCACCATTACCTATAACAGGTATTTTGAGGGCCCTTTTTATCCTCGCAATTAATGTCCAGTCAGCTTTTCCAGAAAATCCTTGACTGGCAAATCTTGGATGAATGAAAATCCCATCAGCTCCACTGTCTTCAATTATCCTGGCAATTACGAGGGCATTCGCTTCTTCTGGGGACCACCCAGCCCTGATTTTTACTGTCAATGGAAGAGAAGTGCTTTCTCTAACAACAGAAAGAATCTTTGCTACTTTCTTTGGATCGCGCATCAGGGCTGCCCCTGATCCTGTCTTAACAATCTTTTTTGCTGGACATCCCATGTTAATATCAACAATATCCATCCCTCTTTCAGCTACTATCCGGGCCGATATGGCCATTGTATCTGGATCAGATCCAAATAACTGGGCAGCAACAGGCCTTTCAGCAGGATGACTGTCAAGATAGGTATGGGTTTTTGCCTGCCCCCTGGAAAGACCTACAGCACTAATCATCTCTGTAATAACAAGACCTACACCCATTTTTTTAACAATCAGACGAAAGGGGAGGTTTGTTTTCCCTGACATTGGTGCCATAATTAGCCAGTTCTTCAAATGTAATTTACCAATGGTTAACATATTATCATTTTAAATAAATCTTTTTCCCATTACAATCTAATAAAAGTGCTGTCTTCTTGTTCTTGACTTCAAAAGGGCTTTAAAATATTTCTATTTAAAAGATTCTAAGAAACCGGCGGGTATAGATGATTAAATAATTGCCCATAGGATTTTTTTGTTTGAAAAAAAAGATAGCCAACAAATATGGAGCATAGCTTTGTTAAATTTGACCCGAAAATTGGCTGACTTTACATTTAATACTACTTATCAGGATATACCGGCCGAGGTAGTTTGGCAAATCAAGCGTCTTTTACTCGATTCCATCGGGTGCGGCATTGCCGGACTAAGCACGGAGAAGGGAAAAATTTCGCTTGAATTTTCCAAAAGACTCGAGGGAAATACTGAATCGACTATAATAGGCACACCAAATAAAGTATCCGCAAATTTAGCAGCTTTTGCCAATGGGGAATTATTCAATGCACTTGATTATGAGGCCCTTACTTCTCCCTCTGGTCATATTTCACCCTTTGTCATGGCTGCACCTTTGGCTTTGGCAGAAGCAAACAGAGCATCAGGACAGGAACTGATAGCTGCTCTTGCCCTGTCACATGAAATAGGTATCAGGGTGGCAAGGGGATTGATACCTGGTAAAGGGTTTTTCATGCGCATCCCACCAAAGGGGATAACAATAGGTCTCCCTACTCACGGATATGGTTCAGCTATCTTTGGAGGAGTTGCAGGTGCTGCCAAAATACTCGGTTTTGACACGGATAAATTGTGCCATGCCCTTGGAATAGCTGGTTATATGTGCCCTATTCCTGTAGTGATGAAATTTGCCGCTACAGTTCCCTCGTCTATGTCCAAATATCTTTCAGCTGGCTGGATATCAATGACAGAGGTAATGGCTGTTCTACTGTCCGATTTAGGGTATACCGGTGATAAAGAGATCCTTGATGGAGAATTTGGTTTCTGGAAATCCTTTGCATCAGAGGATTGGCTTCCAGAAGAGGTAATTGTACATCTTGGAAAAAACTGGTTTCTCCCTTCAAGTATAAGCTATAAGGCCTATCCATGCTGCGGGGCTATGCACCATGCCCTTGATTGTTTCTACAGAATATTACAAGAGAATCATCTTCATGCTTCAGATATTGAGCGAATAGATATCCTTATTAACATGTTGGCCGACCTTCCATTATGGCAAAATAGACTCATAAAAACACATATTGAGGCCCAGTTTAGTGTTGCCTATGTCTTTTCAGTGGCTGCCCACCGGATTGAAATAGGTCCAGAATGGCAGGACCCAAAAACCTTCAGAAACCCAAAAATCTTAAAATTCATGGATAAGATTAATTTTGAAACCTACTCGGATTACCAAAGCGCTATAGATAAACCGATTGTCAAAGTTCTGGCCAGCGAAAGGGTCTCTGGAGTTAGAAGAGTGTATACCGAGGGGACAATTTTCATGGATCAACCTGGTTTAAATGATCATCAATTGGCTGATAAATTCCTAAAAAATGTATTAGGGGTGTTAACCAAAGATCAGGCGGAAAAGGCAATCCATGCTATATTCACCCTTGAAGAAATAAAAGATGTTTCAGAGCTTCTGAAACTCTTAAGAACTGAGAGCTGACCACATGCAAACGGTACTCTTCATGGCCCTGGTCAAGCAATGGAACAAATCTCGAACCATGAATGCTCTCTAAAAACTCCTCTAAGCTTAACCTTGTCATCTTAGATTGAAGATTAATTTATTGTAATCTCAATAGTAACTTCTCAATAAGTTCGGGTAATTCCGTGCCAATTCTATTTGCCGTCATTGCGAGGAGCGGAGCGACGTGGCAATCTCATTGCTATAATAGAGATTGCTTCGCTTTGCTCGCAATGACAGAACCCGAACTTATTGAGA
>JAUWNK010000172.1 GCA_030612685.1 Desulfobacteraceae bacterium | reverse complement strand
ATACTTCTCCTCTGGGGTCAAACGTTTTCTCTTTCTTACATCACTGTCCTTCTCTTTCATCATGATCCTCCCTTCTTTCTACTTTATAGGCCAAAACCAAAGGGTTGATCAAGCTGTCTTTCCATGATATTAATAAGCCTGAGGCTTATTAAATAGTGCTTAGAGCTACCCTATCAAAAGGTATACAGATTCAGAAACATTATAAAAGCCTTTATTTAATTTCAGAGAAGTTTTTTATTTAATTAACTTTAATCATACAAGAAACTAAATGTGGAATAGAGCATGGAGATGTCTTTTTTTGTTATGCCCCTGGCCCAGACCTGGCTTGCAAGACATGAGTTTGTATAGCTAAGCATAGAAATAATATAGCCATTGTACGATATTCCAGAAACTTCGCGCCTCCCCGATCCCGTACCGGTCTCGGGACGGGGAGGGCGGGCCTCATAAATGCACAGAATCGGGATTTGATAGGCGGAGCTTATAATAGTATTGTCAAGTTGCGATAAATCCCGATTATCAGGGCCCAGCACTGGATCTTGTTTCAGGGGCATAAAACAAAAAAAGACATTTCCATGCTCAACGTAACGTTTCTTTCATGAATAACCCTGGAGCGAAGCGCCGGGGTCATTTGCTAAAGTGAGCTAAAGTGCCTAAAGTAAATAACGCAACAAACCCAACAAACAACGGATGAATTTCAACAGACACTACCAATTTTAAGATCTTAGGTTATAAAGATGGTTAATTGGTCAGTCCTTCATGCAAAGAGACAAAGGAATGTTTTTTCATTTTCCTTAAGGATCATTTCCTTTATTTATGGCCTTGCTATCGAGCTTAGACTCATTGCTTATAAAGTTGGTTTTTTGAGCATTAAATCCCTTCCAGCTTATGTTGTCAGCATTGGGAATATAACAACGGGGGGTACAGGTAAGACGCCTTTTGTTGCCATGCTTGCCCAGTGGGCAGGAAAAAATGGATTTAGCGCAGCTATACTTTCGAGGGGTTATAAAGGAAAGAGAAGCCATAACTTCCTCGTTGTCTCTGATGGAAAAAAAGTTTTGGCATCGGTCGATGATGCAGGAGACGAGCCATTTCTATTAGCTAAAAAGCTATCCTCCATCCCTGTATTAATATCGAAAAAAAGATACAGGATTGGGTATCTGGCCTTAAGAAAATTTAGCCCGGATTTACTCCTATTAGATGATGGATATCAGCATTTATCATTAAGCAGGGATTTGAACATTCTTCTTTTGGATGCTAAAAGGCAATTCGGAAACGGATCTTTACTGCCCCTTGGCCCTTTAAGGGAGCCTGTTGAGCAGATAAAAAGAGCGGATCTTATTATTATCACCAAGTGCACAGTTGAGCATTCCGGAGATGACCTTGTAGATTTCTTACAAAAAGATTTTCCTAAAAAGCCGATCTTTCGATCTGGGCATTTCCCTGATCAAGTTCTATTTCCTCTTGTTGGTGAGTCATATCCACCAGGCATTCTGTCAGGGAAAAGTGTTGTGGCCTTTGCAGGGCTGGCTAATCCAGATGATTTTTTAGAAATGCTCAAAAGTCTCGGGGCTCATGTCATTCACTTCAAGGCTTTTTCTGACCATCACCCTTTTAGCAAAAATGATATTGTAGAGCTTGCATCCTGGAAAAGAAGATCAGATATTGATTTTTTATTGACCACAGAGAAAGACTGGGTCAGGATTGATGGTAAAATTGGTGTTGATTTGGATATTGCTATCTTAACCATAAAAATAGGGTTCCTTTCAGGCCCGCTTGCCATTCCGGAGCAGGCTGATGAGAGGAGATGCACAGATACCTTTTTTGATATCATCAGGCAGGGGATTATTAGGTCTAATAGAACACTCAGCCACTAAGTCACCAAGACACAAATGGTATTAAATGGTCAATGAAAAATTATCAATTATCAATTTTAAATTGCTGATGAACCCGTAAAAGTCTCAACAACATGTCATTTCGAGCGAAGCGAGAAATCCGATGCAAAGCATTGTCCCGAGTGTAACGAGGGATCTCAGCAGCAGGAACGAGATCCTTCTCTTTGCTCAGGATGACTTGCTATCGCAAGTCAGATTTCTCCCTGTGGTCGAAATGACAGACCCGCCTGCCAGACGGCGGGCAGGTTCACCGAACCCTACTTTTTGCGAGGTTATCAATTTTAAATTGTAAATTGTCTAATCTTGGTGCTTTCTAATTTGAATAAAAATGAAGGTTAAATACAAATATAAGATATCATCTGAGGGAATTAAAAAGATATTGGTAAGGACTACCAACTGGGTAGGTGATACAGTGATGATGATCCCTTCAATAGTGGCACTTAAAAAAGCTTTTCCCCATGCTCAGATGACGGTTTTAGCCAATCCCTGGGTTATTCCACTCTTAGAGAATCATCCTGCTGTGGACAGAACAATGATTATGGACAAAGGTAAAGGTTTCTTTAATTCCTTTAAAGAATTGGCAAGGATTATATCTTTGCTTAGGGGTGAAAGGTTTGATCTGGCTGTTCTCTTTCAGAATGCCTTTGAGGCCGCCTTTCTTGCCTATATGGGAAAGGCTAAATATATAGTAGGTTATAATACAGACGGGAGAGGATTTTTTCTGACCCATAGGGTTACAAGAGATCGAGATATTCTCTCAGTTCATCAAGTTGAATATTTTCTGAGACTTATTGGGGCGATGGGTTGGCAAGTTAAAGAGAGGAAACCGATCTTATACGTTAATGATGAGGATATTAAGTCCACCTCTTTAATGTTATCTTCAATGGGTATAGAGGATAATCTTTTTGTTGTAGGAATTAATCCAGGTGCTGAATATGGATTAGCTAAGAGATGGCCAGAAGATAGGTTTGCTATTATAGCTGATTGGGCTGCCAGGAGGTGGGCTGCCAAGGTATTAATATTCGGCTCTTTTTCCGAGAGGGAGATAGCTGCAAATATATCGAATTTAATGCATACCAACCCGGTTGATCTCTGTGGACGAACTACATTAGGTCAGGCTATGGCATTGATCAAGAGATGTAACTTCTTTGTAACCAATGATTCCGGGCTAATGCATGTAGCTGCTGCTTTTAATATCCCTATGGTGGCTATTTTTGGCCCTACTGATCATGTTGTAACCAGTCCAGTTAGTAGAAATGCAAAAATAGTAAGGCATAGTATAGATTGCAGCCCCTGTTTAAAAGAGGTATGTCCGTTTGATCATAGGTGCATGTTATCCATTGAACCAGAAGAGGTCTGGGAGGAGATGGAAAGCCTAAAGAAGGAATTGAAAATTTAAAATTGAAAATTGAAAAATGAGGCCAGCGGTATTTATAGATAGGGATGGAACTATCAATGAGCAACTTGGTTATATAAATCATATAAGCCGCTTTATCCTTTTACCTGGAGCAGGGAAAGCTATATCCATTTTAAACAAGAACAACTATATTGTGGTGGTAACCTCTAATCAATCAGGTGTGGCCAGAGGCTACTTCCCTATAGAACTGGTAGAAGAGATACACGAGTTAATGAAGAAGGAATTAGCCAGGGATAATGCATATGTGGATAGGACTTACTTCTGTCCTCACCATCCCGATGGGGTGTTGCGTGAATATAGTAAGGAGTGTAATTGTAGAAAACCAAATATAGGACTTATAGAGAAAGCCAGATCTGAATTAGATATAGATATAGAAAGATCGTACGTAATAGGGGATCGGTTGCTTGATATAGAATTTGCACATAATGCAAATCTACCTGGTATAATGGTATTGACCGGTTATGGCGAGGGAGAGTTAGAATACATTATGCCTCATAGAATGATAAAACCCACCTTTGTCGCAGAGGATCTATTAAGGGCTGTAAAATGGATCTTGAAACAAGAGTAACTGCTCAATATTCAGAGGAATGATAAAAGGCTTACGCCTCAATTTCTAAATAGGAGTTTACCCGTAAGGGTTTTATCCACAGGATATTTAGTAATTACAAACAAGGTAAATAAATTGAAGAATGGGAAACCAAATATCTTAATAATAAAGTTGAGTGCAATCGGTGATGTTGTTCACAGTCTGCCTTTTCTGGAAGTCTTAAGGGATAGATTCCCTTTTTCCAGGATTGACTGGGTTGTTGAGGAGGATGCATCTGGCATAGTGGAGGGTCATTATGACATAGATCAGGTAATAATTTTTCCTCGAAAGAGTTGGCTAAAGAGATTTACCAATAAAGGTGAACATATTAAAGTCGGAAAAGAAGCGGCCAAGCTCTTTAAAGAGCTTAAAAGAAGAAAATACGATATTGTTATTGACCTCCAAGGGCTTTTCAAAAGTGGAATATTGGCCTTCCTTGCCAGAGGGAAAAGGAAGATCGCACTTAATGGAGGAAGGGAAGGTAGTCTTATCTTTGTGCGGGAGAGGGTTGCCATTCCTGATCCAGATATGCATGCCCTTGAGAGATATTTATGTATTGCCAGATATCTGGGAGCAACTAACCTTGCCTGGAATGGTCAAATTCCTATTTATAATACAGATGAAAGATATGTGAACTATCTTTTAGGTAAAATAGGTAATAAAAATCCGCTGGTAGCGGTTAATCCAATGGCCAAATGGGAGAGTAAACTCTGGGAGTTAGATCGATTTGCCTCCTTAGCGGATAAAATAAAAGAAAAATTGGGGGCAGAGATTATTTTCACTGGAAGTAAAAGTGACAAAAGGGCGATAGACAAAATTCTATCAGGGATGAAAACAAAGGCCCTGAATTTTTGTGGAAAGACGACCATAAAAGAATTGGCTTATCTTTATCAGAAATGTGCTATTGTTATCTCCACTGATACTGGACCCATGCATGTAGCGGCAGCTATGGTTTCCCCTGTAGTAGTAGCCCTTTTTGGTCCTACATCTCCTTTTAAAACTGGACCGTATGGAGTAAAACACAAGGTCATTAAGGCCGGGATTGAATGCAGCCCGTGCTTTAAAAAGAAATGTGATGATATGTCATGCATGAAAAAGATCACAGTAGATATGGTTTTTGATAGGGTGAAAGAAGTGATAAGTGCCTAAAGTGAACTAAAGTGCGCTAAAGTGCCTAAAGTTGAAAAGTTAGAAAAAACATGATGGATAATTTTAAAGTGCCTCCTAAGAAACTAAATGTGGAAAAGAGCATGGAGATGTCTTTTTTTGTCTTATGCCCCTGGCCCAGACCTGGCTTGCAAGACATGATTTTGTATAGCTAAGCATAGAAATAATATAGCCATTGTACGATATTCCAGAAAC
>JAUWNK010000135.1 GCA_030612685.1 Desulfobacteraceae bacterium | reverse complement strand
GCGGTTACCATTTCACTAATAAAATCTTCGACCTGCTGCGATATTTGATCTTCAGGAATCTCATCAAAAGATTCTCGAAGAGCAGAGGTTATGCCTGCCTGGTCATTGGTGCCATTACACAACTGCCAGATAAATAACCCGGTGGGGTTTAGTACTCTAATCTGATCAGTATCGGGATTGAAGATCAGTGCACCATCGGAATCTTCTTCCCGAAGAATCACGTCCGGATTCTTTATGTACCGGTGTGACTTATTCAAAGTTTTTTCCATCAGTGACTAACCCCATCTCTATGCCAGTTAAGGGCTTAATTATCAGAAATTGTTATTCTCCTGCTTCTTTAAGGGCTATTTCAAAAATTGAGTCATCTATCCAATACCCACCATCGCGCATGGCTTGTAAGGCATCACCTACATTATTTAACAGCTTATGTCTTTTGGCCTCAACCAGAACTCTGGCCGAACCAACAACATTGAGCCCATAAACATTGCGAGCTATCTTTCTTGCTTTAATCTCATCAATTAAAACAAAGTTAAAATGTAATTCCTGTGCGAGCCAAATTACTGCTGCCTCTCCAGCACCAAGAATAGTTTTCAATAAAGGATCTATCGGGTTGGAAAGTGGCGTTATTTTTATCCATTCGAACTTTTGGTAATTTGTCAGCCCTATATTGCTGGCTCCACCTTCCAGAATTTCCCTATGTACTGCTTCAGGAATGACAATGGTACTATAAAGATGATGAAGAACATCCAAATGATTAATTATGGAAAAGGCTATAAGAGGCCCTGTAGTAGAAATTAGCCGACCCTTCATTTCCCAATATCCTTAAATTCTTCATCTATCTCTGTCTGATCCCATTCCACAGTTGATGTCCCATATCGCTTGCAGTTTAGCAAAAATTCCACTCGTGACACCCCTGCTAAGTGTGCAGCCTGTCCTGATGAAAGTCGCCTCATTTCGTATAATTTAGCTGCCAAAGCAAATCTGGCCTCTTGTTCAAACGTCTCGGGGCTAAGATTGAGTACTGCAGGTATAGTTTCAGGATATTCTATCTCTATAGTTTTCATGGTTTCACCCTTATATTTTTATGACTTCTGCATACATATTACTCGTGTCATAAAATAGTTTACATCTTTGATTTTATTTATGAAAACATGCCAGAATACCCCGTGCTGTGCACGGGGATGAATGACATCCTTTAAGTTCCCCTCCCTTGGGGGGCGGGTTTCGGGGCGGGGGAAACTGTGAAAGGATTTTCACCCCCACCTTTGTCCTCCCCCATCAAGGGGGAGGAGATTGTTTTTAAAGAAATTGGGAAGCCCCGCCCTGTGGGCGGGATAATTCACTCTGGGCCTTTACCTGGGGCAAGATGTAACGGTCTTGTATTTGTTGGAGCGGTTTGCGGCATGAGATTGGACGCGGTCATGGCATGTTGTGAGGTTATTTTCCTTATTTGGCGAGCGTAAAGAAGAATGTATGATTTATTAGCAGGAAGAAGGTTGAATCGACTTCTTTAACTTCAATTATTTATAGGGATTGATTAGTGGAAGGAGGACTAAATAGAGAGCCAGGAGGTTAATTCTGAAAAAGGGTTGCAAAATCTAAGTATAATGACTATAATAAATTCACTAAAATTTTTATTAATCCTTAAAGATATTGATATGAGGTAAGTTGATGGAGTTTAAAGATAGTAAAGAAAAAGAGCAGGACCAGAGGATTCCCAACCAGAAAGAACTGGAAAAGGAGCTCAGTGATTATCTTTCCAAAAAATACGGTAATAGGATAAAGATAATATCCCCGCTCCTCTTTCCTCAGAGCGATCCCAAGAAGAAAGGTGAAGAGGGAAAAGCCGGGGTCAGGAAGAGTGGTGTTCCTGCCTTTGATATGAAGCCAGAGGAATTGGATTCCTATTTAAATGGATATGTAGTTAAGCAAGAGCGAGCCAAAGGTGTGCTGGCCACAAAAATCTGTACCCATTTCAACCGGATAGAATACCTGGGTAGACGATATAAGAAAGAGAACCCATTTTCTGTGGGGATGATTAAAAACAATATTCTTATGATAGGCCCTACAGGTGTTGGCAAAACATATTTGGTAAAATTAATTGCCCAAAAGATAGGAGTTCCGTTTGTTAAGGGTGATGCTACGAAATTCAGTGAAACAGGTTATGTGGGTGGCGATGTTGAGGATTTAGTAAGGGATCTGGTATATGAATCTAATGATGATATTAAGTTAGCTGAGAATGGTATTATTTACATAGATGAGATCGACAAGATTGCCTCCAGCCAAAATATTATTGGCCATGATGTTTCAAGGACAGGAGTGCAGAGGGCCCTTCTAAAACCCATGGAAGAAACTGATGTTGATCTGAAGGTTCCCCATGACCCAATCTCACAGATCCAGGCTATTGAACATTACCGAAGAACCGGGAAAAGGGAAAAGCAGGTAGTAAATACAAAGAATATACTTTTTATTATGTGTGGGGCCTTTGAAGGATTGCCAGATATCATTAAAAAACGGCTTAAACGTCGGGGTTTAGGATTTGAGGCAGATATTCATTCTTCTGATGAGGATATGGATCTTCTCAAAGAGGTAAGGGCGCAGGATCTTATTGAGTTTGGATTCGAGTCAGAATTTATTGGCCGCCTTCCAGTAATTGTTGTGCTTGATGAGTTAACAAAAGATAACCTTGTTGAAATTCTGAAAAACCCAAATAATCCTATTATCCTCAGTAAGAAAAAGGATTTTATGGCATATGATATCAATATTCAGTTTGAAGATAATTCACTTGAAAAATTATCTGAGATGGCCGCTCAGGAGAAGACAGGTGCGAGAGGTTTAGTCAGTGCTGTTGAGAGAACCCTTATGCCTTTTGAAAAGCATCTACCATCGACTAATATAGAAAAGCTGTTGGTTACTCCAGAGCTTGTTGAAAATCCAGAACAAGAGCTTAAGCGGATTGACTCTGATGGGGATAAGAATGACCCCACGATGGAAAAACGATTCGAGAGAGCAGTTGCAAATGAAAAGAAAAGAGTGAAAAATATTATAGCAGAGAGAGCACAGGAATTTGAGGCCCAATCAGGTTTAAAATTATATGAAGACAGGATAGATTTAATTGCTGACCAGGCACTTAAATCTATATCCGATATTGATTCTGCTTTTGCTGATTTTAAGGAGATGTATAATCAGGTAAAGGACCAGAATGAAGGATTGTTTTCCCATCTGGGGATCAACATCAGTTTAGCGGATAATGCCATTGACGAGATAATAAGGATTGCCACTGATCAGGATCGGGATATCAACGAGATATGTCTTAGTTTAGTGAACGAATTGGAGTACGGGCTCAAATTAGTTAGAGATAGGATTGGCAGCGATGTTTTCACCATTACCGCCGAGGCGGTTTTAGATCCGGACAAATATATAGATAGTCTGATTAAAAAATATTATAGCCAAGATCCGGCGATATCTTAAACCTATTATTCCCTCCCCCTTTATTCACAGTCGGAGAATTTTCACCTTTAGATATTTGAATCTTCTACTATAAAAAAACCTGAAATTATGACCTAAATATGAGGCCAAAAGTTGTGTGGAATTTGTGAACCGGCCTAATGCCCTATCGATGAGGAATGGCAAGAAAATGAAGGAGGATAAAGATGATGATTAGACCCCGACGTCTTAGGCGAACGTCCACTATCAGGCGAATGGTGAGGGAGACATTTATAAGGGTGGATGATCTTATTTATCCCATGTTTGTTAAACATGGTAAAGCAGAAAGAGAGCCTATTACGTCAATGTTGGGTCATTATAGGTTATCAGTTGATGAACTGGCCAAAGAGGCAGAAGAGGTGTGTTCTCTGGGGATACCAGGTGTGATTCTTTTTGGTTTGCCAAAAAAGAAGGACAGGTTGGGCAGCGAGGCATATGCCCAGGATGGAATTGTTCAGCAGGCTGTGGCTGCTATTAAGGAGCGGGTGCCGGAACTGATTATTTTTACTGATGTCTGTCTCTGTGAGTATACAGATCATGGGCATTGTGGGATTATCAAAGACGGTCAAGTAGATAACGACACTACACTTGAAATACTTTCTCGTATAGCCCTTTCACATGCCAGGGCAGGGGCTGATTTTGTTGCCCCTTCGGATATGATGGATGGGAGAGTTAGGGCAATAAGAGATGCCCTGGAAAGAGATGGATATAAGGATACAGGTATTCTGGCATATGCTGTGAAATATGCCTCTTCATTTTATGGGCCATTTCGCGAGGCGGCTGATTGCGCACCGAAGTTTGGCGACAGAGCAAGTTACCAGATGGACCCGGCTAATGCGAGAGAGGCCCTTAAGGAAGCGTTTATAGATGTTGAAGAGGGAGCAGATATTATTATGGTTAAACCGGCATTGCCATATCTGGATATTATCCACCAGGTTTGCACTCAAATCGATCTTCCTGTAGCAGCTTTTAATGTGAGTGGAGAATATGCCATGGTTAAGGCGGCTGATCAAAAGGGTTGGATTGAAGGGGAAAAGGTAATGATGGAGGTGCTTCTTTCTATCAAGAGGGCGGGGGCCGATCTTATCCTGACTTATTTTGCTAAAGAGGTAGCGAGCCTGTTGCGTGAGTATTAAGACATATATACCAAAAGTTGACTAAATACGAATATCGAAATACGAAACAAATCCGAATTTCAAATATCAAATGCTCTAAACAACTCCGAAATATCCTTATTTTGATGACCAAACCACAAAAACGTTAAAGATCATATTGTTTTGAATTTTTAATTTTGGGCTTTTGAATTTGTTTAGGCCTACCCTGGTGCGACTTTCACGGGACAACATGTTATCGCTGTAATAATCCGTAACGTGTAGTATAAAGCTAAGTCCTTGCAAGCCAGCCTGCCCTGGCGCTACATGCTCGAATCAGCCTGTTAGGTCCATAAGGAGCTACGTGCTCGCAACAAACAATTAAGCTTATAAGCCAGGTCCGGGCCAGGGATTTCGAATTTCAAATCACTGGCTCTTTGCTGGAATGAAAAATAAAATTGCTTTGGAGAAATTGTTTTGCTTCCAACCCTAAGAATAGTAGCCTGGGAAGTTACCAGGTCATGTAATCTAAATTGTGTTCATTGCCGGGCATCATCAAATTTTGGTCCCAATCCTCAAGAGTTGGATACCATCCAGGCAATGCAGGTATTAGATCAGATAAGAGAGGTTGGCAAACCTATTATAATCCTTACAGGTGGCGAACCTCTTCTAAGGGAGGATATATTTGAGCTGGCAGACTATGGAACAAAAAAGGGCCTAAGAATGGTCATGGGTACTAATGGTACTTTGATTACTCCTGATATTACAAAAAAGATAAAAGGGTCCGGGATTAAGAGGGTAAGCATATCTCTTGATGGGGCCAAAAGGGAGAGCCATGATAAATTTAGACAGGTTAATGGGGCCTTTGATAAAGCTATGAAGGGGATATCATATTTAAAAGAGCAGGGAATCGAATTTCAGATCAACACCACTATAACCAGATACAATTTATCTGAGTTAGAAGCCATTCTCGATCTTGCAGTAAGTCTCGGGGCAATCGCACATCATATATTTTTGCTTGTTCCTACTGGAAGGGCTAAAGAGATGGTAAACCAAGAGTTAAATGCCCAAGAATATGAGGACACCCTCCACTGGTTTTATCAACAGCAAGGTAATGTCCGCCTTCAGCTTAAGGCTACTTGCGCACCTCAATACTATAGAATTATACGACAGGAAGCACATTCTAAAGGGCAGAAGGTAAATAAGAGAACCCATGGCCTTGATGCAGTAACGAGGGGTTGTCTGGCTGGAGTTTCCTACTGTTTTATATCCAATGAAGGCATTGTCCAGCCCTGCGGCTACCTGGAGTTGAATTCTGGAGATTTAAGGGAATCTACTTTTTTCGATATATGGAAGAAATCTCCTATCTTTGCTGACCTCAGGAACTTTTCCAAATACAAGGGAAAATGCGGGCGATGTGAATATATTAATATTTGTGGTGGTTGCAGGGCGAGGGCCTATGCAGCTACTGGGGATTATCTATCTGAGGAGCCATTATGTGTATATAGACCTTAAAATAAAGCTTTTGGGTTGGCAATTTATTTTAAAAATTTCAAATGTCAAAATCTAAATTTCAAATGAATGTCAAAACCATAAGGCCAAACCGGTCTTCATGCAGAAACACACAATATAGATAGGAAGGTTTTGGTATTAAAGCATTTGGATTTGATTTGACATTTGAGCTTTGTCATTTGACATTTACATTAACTATGCATTCAAAAAACATTGTTCTAAAAGCTATATAACCCCTATAGTTGAAGGTCTTGGCGTGGATGATATTGATAGAAAACTTTTAAATGTGATCCAATCCGATTTTCCCATTGCCAAAAGACCCTATAAGGATCTGGGGGCTCGGTTAGATTGCTCTGAAGATGAAATTCTTGAGCGTATAAAAAGATTAAAAAAGGAGGGCATTATCCGGCGGATTGGTGGAAACTTTGATTCTAAAAGGCTTGGTTTTGCAACTACTCTATGTGCAGCCAAGGTACCAGATGATAAGATCAACAGATTTGTGGAAGCGGTTAACAGGTATCCAGAGGTAACCCACAATTATCTTAGGGATCATCACTATAATATATGGTTTACCTTTGTAGCTCCTAATATGAAAGTGATAAACAGATATATTGAGGAAATAATTGAGTGTACTGGAGTAAAGGAGATCCTTAATTTACCAGCAGTGAGGACCTTTAAGATATTAGTTGATTTTGACCTTGCTTGATTTATATATAATATATTTCCTAATACTTGGCTTATAGGCTAAAATGGCTGTTCAGGCTTATATCCTTCTGCATCGAGGATTTCAAGGATTTGAATTTCTTCATCTTCAGTCATATACCCCTCTTCTATGAGTAGGTCTCCAATGCCATCTTCTCTTAAAGTGTCTATGGCCAATATGGTTTTATTGCTTTTACCCTTTGCGTTAAATATAGTGTATTCTAAGGTAAAGGTTGATTTTTCAAGTAACCTTACACCTCCTCCAATCAGGATGATGTGGTAGCTAAGGATAAAGTAAAGTATTGCTGTCACGATAACAAAAAGAGTGAATTTCTTCTTCTTCGACATTGCCATAGCTATATCCTTTAAGATGTTAAAATCTATGGTGGGCGATGCGGGACTTGAACTCGCGACCTCTGGTTCCGGAGACCAACGCTCTATCCACCTGAGCTAATCGCCCACGTATTTTTTTATAAATTATTTAAAAACAAAGATCAAGGATGAATATATTTATTATTGAAAATTTTATAAGAATAAGATTAATTTTTATAATGAAAAAGCATTTATTTTGTAGATAGGAAATATGTGAAGATCGGGAATCAAAAAGATGTCAACAAAAAAGGTCTCATGAGATTAAAAAATAATAAAAAGTTTTTTAGATTTAATGAAAATTTATGTTGCTTTATATATTTTTTCTTGATAATTCTATAAAATTAATTATTTTTGATTAGGTTTTTTATCGCCAGCGTAGCTCAGAAGGCAGAGCAACTGATTTGTAATCAGTGGGTCGGGGGTTCGATTCCCTTCGCTGGCTTCAAGATAGATATATTTGGAGAGGTTCCCGAGTGGCCAAAGGGAGCAGACTGTAAATCTGCCGGCTCAGCCTTCGGAGGTTCGAATCCTCCCCTCTCCACCATTGAGAGAAGAGTATTTAATGGAAAATTTATCATAAAAGCGGGAATAGCTCAGTTGGCTAGAGCGTCAGCCTTCCAAGCTGAGGGTCGCGGGTTCGAACCCCGTTTCCCGCTCTAATTATTTGAATTTATGGGCAACTGCCCACGTAGCTCAGTTGGCAGAGCACATCCTTGGTAAGGATGAGGTTCACCGGTTCGATCCCGGTCGTGGGCTCCAGATTAAAGTGTCGTTCTTGTCAGGTTAAATTTTTGGCTTTAAAAATATTGTGAACAGGTAATTAAGGAGGTAACAACAATGGCCAAAGAAAAATTTAAGAGGACTAAGCCACATGTAAATGTCGGCACCATTGGTCATATAGATCATGGTAAGACGACATTAACAGCGGCAATCACCCTCTGCTTATCAAAGAAGGGTCAGGC
>JAUWNK010000208.1 GCA_030612685.1 Desulfobacteraceae bacterium | reverse complement strand
ATTAGAAATCAATTCCTCATATTCTCTGACCGATACGACTACGACAGCTTTGGTTCCCCTTCGAGTTATATATTGGGGACCACTTTTTAAGGCATCTTCAACAACCTTGCTAAATTGACTTTTAGCATCTTGAAGTTTCCAGGCAGTTTTCATTATATACCTCCCTTTATTATTGACCTAGTCAGACTAGCCTGTTAATAACAATTTGTCAATCTTTTTATTAAAACATGCCAGAATACCCCGACTTTTAAGTCGGGGATGAATGGCATCCTTTAAATTCCCCTCCCTTGGTGGGAGGGGATAGGGGAGGGGGAAAATCAGAAAGAACTTTCACCCCCACCTTTGTCCTCCCCCATCGACTCGGCTGAGCTCGTCGCAGGCAAGGGGGAGGAGATAGTTTTTGATGAAAGCCAGAAGCCCCGCCTTTTAAGGCGGGGAGATTCACTATAATAGAAGAATATAAAAGGAATTTATCTATGCCTGAAAAATTTTTATCCAGATCAGGTGGTTTAAAAGAAGAGATAATTAGAAAAGGTATACACGTGGCCTCTGGAATTTTAATGGCTATTCTGTATACTCTTTTTCAAAAAAATTTGCTCATTTTCGTGCACTTTTTTTTCCTCATCGCTATCTGGTTTTTAGAGGTATTGCGATTTAAGGGTATGATTCAGGTTCCTTTCTTGAGAGATGGAGAGAAGAAAAATATTGGTAGCTATGCATTTTTTATGCTGAGCACATTAATAAGCATTTTACTGTTTGATATACAGATTGCGATAGCTTCAATATTGATATTGGCAATTGGGGATGCCGCTTCTGGTATAGCTCAGGCAGTTAAAGGAGGGCCTTTAGACAGTGTGGAAGTTTATAAAAGAGGAATAAAGCCACTGGATATGATTCTAATTATGTTTACCGTTTCCTTTTTGGTGGGATATTATATTCTCGATTCATTCATAATGGCAATTTTTGGTGCAATTGGTGCAACAATAGCAGATGGAGTGCGCCTAAGAATTTATGGCCTTACAATAGATGATAATCTTACGATACCTCTGTATTCTGGTTTTTTGATGAGCCTTGGTGCAATTTGGTAGTTTAAAGAATAAGTACCTGTATTTTAATAAATGCAAAATAACCTTGTATTTTTAAATTATTTCCTTTATTATAACCTTGTAAATTAAAACTATAACTCCTGTTGAGTACTATAGCATGAGACGATTCATTGACCGGGAACTTAATGAATGGAAGGAAAGCAGACGGCGTAAGCCCCTTGTTCTCAGGGGAGTAAGGCAGGTCGGGAAAACATATTCGGTCAAACAATTCGGTCAAAATTCTTTCGATACTATTGCCCTTGTGGACCTGGAACGTAATCCGGGCTGGCACCGTGTATTTGATGGAAATTTAGATCCGAGGCGTATCTGTGCCGATCTGGAAATCCTTTTGAAACAGAAGATATTGCCTGGAAAAACACTACTCTTTATAGATGAAATTCAGGCCTGCCCAAGGGCTATAACGGCTCTTCGCTACTTTTATGAGGATCTGCCCGATCTACATGTGGTTGCAGCTGGGTCGTTGCTTGAATTTGCCATGAAAGATATCTCTTTTCCTGTAGGCAGGGCCAAGTTTTTGCAGCTTTATCCATTGTGTTTTGCAGAGTACCTTCAGGCCCTCGGTTATGATGAAGCAGCGGAAATTATTATCGCACCCCCGACACGAGCCTCGGATACAGTCCATGAATTTCTTTGTGAGGAACTGCGACGATATTTTTTTATCGGGGGAATGCCTGAAAGTGTTAAGTCCTATAAAGAAACAGGTTCAATGCGTGAATCTTTTGAGGTACAGGCTGAAATCTGCGATACCTACCGAATGGATTTTGCAAAATACAGCCCAAAAGTCGATAAGAATTGTTTGAATGCTGTTCTAACAACTGTGGCACAGAGCGTGGGTCAGCAAATAAAGTATTCGAGGCTTGCTGATGGTTTCTCAAATCCAACGCTTAAAAAGGCCTTTGACTTACTGTGCCTTGCAAATCTTATAAGGAAGGTCCCTTCAGTCGATCCTTCCGGACTACCGCTCGGGGCTACTGCCACTGCAAATATTTTTAAGGCCCTTATGACTGATATCGGGTTTATGAGATATCTCACAGGCATGCCCGTGGATGTTGAATACGGCAAGGCTGATCTGCTCAGCATTTACCGTGGTGCCATGGCAGAGCAGTTTGTTGGTCAGGAGATGGTACTATCTCAGGGTGAGAATATTTATTACTGGTCAAGACAGGCAAAGAGCAGTTCAGCTGAAGTAGATTTTGTCGCGGTTATTGACGGCAAAATACATCCTGTAGAGGTAAAAAGCGGATCTTCCGGCAGGTTGAAAAGCCTGCATCTCTTTCTGAAGACTTATCAAAACAGCCCGGGAGGCATTGTTTTCTCTGGACGACCTTATGATACCTTACCTGAAAAGAGGATCACATTCATGCCGTTATATTTCGCCTTTTCCGCTTCCAGGGGGACCAAAATCTGATAAGCGATGTCATTATATTAACGGCGCCTATCTCGGATTCGATGCTATCCCCCAAAATGGGAGGCCTTCGAAGGTGTTAAGGGGATTTGGTATGTCTGGTTCTTTCTACCTCCTTTCCATAATTTGTCAGAAAAAGCAGGCAAATAATGACCCCGATTCCGATCAGGTGTCAATCAATTTTGGTACCTATAGAATTTTGTATCAAACAGAATGCACCAAAATAAGAAATATGCTAAAATGTGTAGAATCAATCAGAAGCATAGTGAACGAAAAAAGTGAGGATATGAACAAGGATATCACAACATCTTGGGAGGATCGTTTATTTCAGGTATCACAGGGTAAGGTAAAATCTAGATTATATGATTAGTAGCTAAGCTATATGCGGCTACTGTAACATATCTTGGTTCGCCAGCAAGTTAAATGTGATGTAAGGGGCGGGTCCTGTTTAGAAAATACCAATACTTATTTAGTTATGCCTGGCCCCATTCACATTTTTTTAATTGGTGAATTCAAGTTGCAAGTGCACCACCTGATGTCTTCCAGAACACTTCGTGAGGTGACTGGTAGCCTAGGCACTTTCTTGGTCTATAATTAAGCTTTTTTACTGCGAATGCAACAGCTTCTTTAGTAATCTTTCTAAA
>JAUWNK010000001.1 GCA_030612685.1 Desulfobacteraceae bacterium | reverse complement strand
AAGCCTGTTGACAAGGGTGGATATTTTGACAACCGACCATTAGACATGGGCGGGGATTTGAGAAGAGAAATTATCTTTGCCCTCCAGGACATGGGTATACGGGTGGAATACAGCCACCATGAGGTTGCCCCCAGTCAACATGAGATTGACCTCAGATATGATGAGGCACTTGCCATGGCTGACAAGACCATGACCTATAGAATAGCCGTGAAGGAGATAGCATTGAGCAAAGGTTATTATGCCACGTTCATGCCAAAACCGATTTTTGGCCAAAATGGCAGTGGTATGCATGTGCATCAATCTCTGTTTAAGGGCGATATAAATGCCTTTTACGATCCCCAGGACGAGTATCATCTTTCAGCAATAGCAAAGTCTTATATTGCCGGTATCATGAAGCATGCAAGAGAGGTAACCGCAGTAACCAACCAGTGGGTAAACTCTTACAAAAGGTTGGTCCCCGGCTACGAGGCGCCTGTATATATTTCCTGGGCCAGGCGCAACCGCTCGGCAATGATTAGGGTGCCTATGTATAAACCAGGCAAGGAGCAGGCCACGAGGATTGAGTTCAGATCCCCTGACCCTGCCTGCAATCCTTATTTAGCATTTGCAGTTATGCTGGCTGCGGGACTAAAGGGGGTTGAGGAGAAGTATCCCCTCCCGGAGCCGATAGAGGAAGATATCTACGAGATGGATGAGGGGGCGCGGGAACAAGCTGGGATTGAGTCTTTGCCAGGAAATCTATTTGAAGCACTTCAAGAGGTGGAAGAGAGCGAGCTGGTGCGCCAGACCCTGGGTGATCACATTTTTAATAAGTTCATAGCCAATAAAAAAATTGAATGGGATAGGTATAGGGTTCATGTAAGCCAGTTTGAGATTGAAAAATATCTACCGATACTTTAAGTGTTCAGCGGTCAACAAACAGCCATCAGCAAGCACTTAAGGTTTAAAGTGAGCTAAAGTTATAAGTGCCTAAAGTCAAGGGATACTGGATTCTGGATTGTGAATTGAGGAAAGCATCTAGCATCCAGCAACAAGTACAACAAACACCTGCCCTTTATCTTTAATGAAAGCGGACATCTGATAGATGAACTCTTGCTTTACTATCCAACTTATCAACCATTTTACCTAGGAGCCTGTCCGAGAACTCACCAAAGTTGTCATTTCGAGCGTAGCGAGAAATCTTATTGCATTGAAAATACGTAAGTTTTAGATTTCTCCCGGAGCCTACCCTGAGCGTAAAGACTTGGATTCCTCGCTCCTGCCTGTGCGTGACCGCACGCAGACAGGTCGCTCGGAATGACAGAAGCGAAGGGGTCGAAATGACATGAAGACGTATTCTTGGACAGCATCTTAGACTTGAGGGAGAAAAAAAATGAAAGATGACGTAGCAACAGAAATTGGCGATGCCTTGTTTGGCTTTCAGGCCGCCCTAAAGGAGGGTGGCTCGAGCCTTAAGGAATATTTGGAAAAATATTACTTTCAGAAGTGGATGGGGGATACCCTTCTTGCTGCCATGTCCATCAGAACTACATTTGTGACATCTATGCACCAATTCCTCACTGATGAAGGTCTTTTTAATCTTGAAAGGGTTCAGTTAAGTCCGGTTACAGACCCGCTGGCCCACGATGTAGAGCATGTTCCATCTATAACCTATAAAGGTCTTCATTATGTTTTGACCCACAGCATGATCTATTCCAAATTTCTGGCCTGCCATCATCCGAAGATAAAGGGAATATTCGTTGACTCCCCTAATATCAGGCTCGAGGTAGAGAGTCCTGACAGGGTCCAGAGAGGAAAATATATCATTGACTTCAGCCAGATGGATATAGAGCTCAGGAGAAATCGAGGCATTGATCTTGAGACATATCTCTATAAACCAGATAAGGTTAAAGAGGTCCTCGAAGAGGATATGGCCACTGCCAAAGACCTCTTTGAAAGGATGTTGATTCACAGCATGGCAAAGGTTGTGGAAAAAAATAAAGATGAGTTAAAGGAACTCGGGGTTGCCATAGAAATCCCAAAGCAGCCATTTCCGACATTCGCCTATGATCAATCAAAAAAGAAATATGGGCCCAAAGGATATGAAATAGGGGTAGGAAAGGAGACATCATCACAATTTTTCTGGATTACCGGCATCCCAAGGGAGAATTATGACCTTATATATCCTTACCTGAAACCCGATGGAAAGATACAATTAAGTGAGGTGACCTCTGACATGGTCTACAACTATGATATGTGCGCTAAAAGCATTATCCGGGACACCGGCGAGCAGACCGAGGCCAGGGAGCTCCTTTCCGGGGCCCTAAGAGAATGGCTTTATGAGACAATCGTGGAAAGGCTCCTGGATAACAAAGTCATCCCTGAAAAACCCATTATAGAAGAAGGAAATATCGAAAACATCAATCAACTCGGTGGCTACGGGCCGTTTTTGTTAGCAGTCTCCATGAAAGATGATACAGGAAGATCAACATTCCCTGATACATATGGCGGGGGTATAGGTATAGAGCGAACAATTTATACACTCTGCCGGGGACCAAAGGTGGAAAAGATTGATGATGTTACCTTCTTTGGCAAAAACCCAGACAGCCACCAGATATATTTATTTTAACAAAGAAGAAGGCAAAAGGCCAAAGGTTAAAGATTAAATCATTTTTTAGACCCATTCTACTGTAACGATTTTTTCTACCTTTTTGAACTCTGGATCGCCTGTGAGAATGGTTGCCCTGTGTTTCATAGCAGTTGCTGCAGCAAAACAATCTGCATAAGAGATGGAATAGTCGGCCTTGATTTCAGAAGCTTTCCATATTAGCTCAGTGTCAGGTAAGATGATATTGATAGGCAATCGAAGGAAATTTTCCAAAAAATTTCTTGCCATGTCGATTCCCACTGCCCTGATGGCCTTATAATAGACCTCGCCAAGATTAATCTGATTCATATATCCTGTCATTGATTTGTCACGGCAAGCCACTATAAATGATTTAACTTTCTTATACCCAGCCTCCTTCTGTGTCCATTTCAAAATTGGGTGGGAATCAAAGAGGATTGTTTTCATCGGTTTTGTCATCTTTTTTTCTTTCCTCTAAGAGTTCAGCAGACATGGATGCAGGGTAATCTTTAAAGATACCGGTAAGAAATTCAATAGGATCATCAGGGAGGGGTCTGATTTCCACGTGATCATATACAAGCTTTACAGATAGTGCTTTCCCCGGTCTTATCCCTAAGTTATCTCTGATTTCCTTGGGTATAATGATCTGTCCTTTTGCATGAGTTTTAACAACCGGCATATGGTTTATCCTTTATTTTTAAGATTAACTTATTTAAAGAAGTATAACTAAAGAAATTATTTTTGTCAATATCTGAATAAGTAGGAGAAAAAGCTCATAGTTAAACATTGGAATGTTTTGGCAGCTAAATCCGCGGTATTCATGTTTTCCAAGCCAAGCCTGAGCTAGGCTATGGAGCAATGGAATACTGGCCAGCCAACTTCCTCCTATGCTACGCCATCAACAAGGAGCTTGTTATCAATTTAATTATTTACCTATTGTTCCTTCTGCCTCTCCTTGCTGAGCCAGTTCCTTGGCATAGTCATTGGTTGACTTAATCAAGGGAAAGTAATAAATATTCTTTATAAAAAGGGAGTCCGGCAATCTACCACGAACTATTTCCGGTAGAGGACTCTCATTTAATTTCTGCACAATTGACATTCCTAAAAAGACATACGTTTCAGGACAACCTAATGTTCAATCTCAACCTTGAGCCGCCTTGTCATTAAATCTTTAACAGCCTTCCTTGGGTCCTTTCCCTTGTAAACAACATTGTAAACCTCTGTTGTAATAGGCATCTCTATGCCCATCTTCTTTGCTAAATTATAGGCAGACATAGATGTCTTTATCCCCTCGGCAACCATCTTCATGTTAGAAACAATCTCCTCAACAGGAATACCCTTGGCGATCTTTAACCCTACCATCCTGTTTCTGCTAAGATCACCGGTACAGGTTAAAATAAGGTCACCTATGCCTGTTAGCCCTGCAAATGTTAACGGTTTCGCCCCCATAGAAACTCCGAGCCTGGTTATTTCGGCCAAACCTCTTGTTAGCAAGGCTGCTCTTGCATTATAGCCAAACCCTAAACCGTCTGCTGCACCTGCAGCAATGGCTATTACATTCTTCAATGCCCCCCCAAGCTCCACGCCTATCACATCTTGGGTTGTATAAACCCTGAAGTAGTCAGTAGAAAATAACTCCTGCAAATATTTAGCCAGTTTTTCATTTCTGGATGCAAGGGTTACAGCTGTTGGGTGTTTCTCGCAGACCTCTCGAGCAAAGCTTGGGCCAGAAAGGCATACAAAGTTATCGCTCCAATCCCCGGGCAATACTGATGTAACTACCTGAGACATAGTCATAAGGGTTTCATTCTCTATACCCTTTGTCCCTACTACGAGAGGGGTTGAAGAAGAAAGAAAAGGAGACAATTTGGTTAAGATATCCCTGAAAAAATGGGAAGGCACAACGATCAACAAAAGATCTTTCTCGTTAGTTACCTCCCTAAATGATTGAACAGGTCTTATTCCGTTGGAAAGCTTAATTCCTGGTAAAAATGTCTCATTTATCCTTTTTTCCTTAATCTGATAATATACATCCTCTTCCCTGATCCATAAATCCACATCAAGCCCCTTAAGGGCCATGTGGTTAGCTAAAGTTGTGCCCCAACTGCCTCCTCCCACAACACCAATCTTAATCTTTTTTTCCTTCACTACGCTTCCATCAACCTTGCTACACTCACAACCTTCCCAGGGGAATTAAGTTTAATCAGCTTTACACCCTGGGTATGGCGTCCGATAACCGATATATCGGATGTTCTTATTCTAATGATCTTGCCTCCTCCTGATAGAATCATCAACTCGTCATCCTCTGTTACCTGATTAGCGCTTACCACGAGCCCATTTCTCTCTGATGTCTTTATTGAAAAGACACCTTTACCGCCTCTCTGTTGAACCCTGTATTCTTTTGTCTTTGTCCTTTTCCCATAGCCATTCTCTGTTATGGTGATTATGGTTGCGCCCTCGTTCAGAATCTCTATGCCAACTACCTGGTCATCATCTTTAAGCCGTATCCCTATATTTCCTGCAGCCACGCGTCCCATGCTTCTTAGATCATCTTCGTTGAATCGTATGGCCTTTCCTGTCTTTGAGCTTAAAAAGATATCCTGCTCGCCATTGGTTACCCTTACCCCAATCAATTCGTCTCCCTCGTTTATCCTTAAAGCGGTTATGCCTGTTGATCGGGGATGACTAAAGGCGGAAAGCCTGGTTCTCTTCACTAAACCTTTCTTAGTTGCCATAACTATATATCTACCATCCTCAAAATCTTTCACTGACAAGATTGTTGCCACTTCTTCTCCTGGCTGCAGATTGAGGAGGTTTACAATGGCCGTTCCTTTAGCAACCCTTCCTGCCTCCGGTATCTCGTAAACCTTTCTCCAGTAAAGGCGGCCTGTGTTCATAAAGAAAAGAAGATAATCATGGGTAGAGGCAATAAACATGGATACCACAAAGTCCTCCGCTCTCACCTTTGTCCCAGACACCCCCTTGCCTCCCCTTCGTTGGGCCCGATAGAGGCTTATCGGGTTTCTTTTTATATAACCTACGTGACTTACTGTGATAACCATGTCTTCATCTACGATCAGGTCCTCAATGTCTATATCCTGAACATCCCTGATAATCTCAGTTCGCCGTTCATCGCCATATCTTTCCTTAATATCTCTCGTTTCCTTTTTTATAATATCTAAAACAAGCGCATCACTGCTTAAAACGGTCTTAAATCTTTCTATATCCTTGATAGTGCTATTATATTCATCATTTATCTTGTCCCTTTCCATGCCTGTTAACCTCTTTAAGGTCATATCCAGAATGGCCTGGGCCTGGATATCCGAAAGTTGAAATCTCTCCGTCAGCTTCACCTTGGCCTCCGTTGGGGAAGGTGAAGAGCGAATCAGCTCAACGACTCTATCAAGGTGATCCAATGCCACCTTCAGCCCTTCTAAGATATGGGCCCTTGCTTCAGCCTTCTTTAATTCAAAGGATATCCGACGAACAATTATTTCCTTTCTATGGTTAATAAAGTGCTGGATTATCTGTTTTAGACTTAAAATCTCTGGTCGTCCATTTACAATGGCCAGCATAATAATCCCAAAAGACACCTCCATCTGTGTAAACTTATAGAGACGATTTAGGATCACTGGTGCTATGGCATCCCTTTTAATATCAATTGCTACCCTTAACCCATCACGGTCTGACTCATCTCGTATATCGCTTATTCCGTCTATCCTTTTATTTTTTACTAACTCTCCAATGCTCTTGAGTAAGTTTGCCTTGTTCACCTGGTAAGGTATTTCGTTGATGATTATCCGCTCTTTGTTATCTCCAGCCTTCTCCACAAATGCACGAGCCCTGACCTTTATAATTCCTCTTCCGGTGGAATAAGCCTCTTGAATCCCCTGCTCTCCATAAATAAAACCGGCTGTTGGAAAATCCGGACCAGGCAAATCAAGCATAAGTTCTTTTAAGGTTATGTCTGGGTTATCTATGGTGTGCATGATAGCATCAGCCACTTCATTAAGATTATGTGGTGGTATGTTCGTAGCCATTCCTACTGCTATGCCTGATGAGCCACTAATGAGTAAGTTGGGTATGTTTGTAGGCAGTATTACGGGTTCTGGCATGGAACCATCATAATTGAGCACAAAGTCAACTGTTTCTTTTTCCACATCTGCTAAAAACTGTTCGGCTATGTCGTGCATCCTTATCTCTGTATATCTCATAGCCGCTGGTGGGTCACCATCTACTGAACCGAAATTGCCTTGTCCGTCTATCAATGGATACCTCATGGAAAAAGGTTGGGCCAGCCTAACAATGGTATCATAAACGGCTGCATCACCATGGGGATGATACTTACCAATTACATCACCCACTACCCTGGCAGATTTTTTGTATGGTCTATTATGATAATTTTTTAACTGTTCCATAGCGAAAAGAATTCTTCTGTGAACAGGCTTAAGTCCATCGCGTATATCTGGCAATGCCCTGCCAACAATTACACTCATGGCATATTCCAGATAAGATCTTTTCATCTCTTTTTCTATAGTAATAGTATTTAACTCTCTTCCTTGTAATGGACTCATCTTTTCTCCTTAAGATATATGTCTAATTCCAATTTGCATTCAAACGGCTACTATTTATAGACGTCATTGCGAACACTTCGTTCATATAAACTCAGTGAAGCACTCCCTGGCCCAGGCTTGGCCTTTACGAATATGGTGATGGCAAGGCACTCTTGCAGAATAAGCAGGAACAGTAGCATTTTCAAATCACGTCGCGCCAGGGCGGGCTCAATAAGATAAATTGCCACGTCGCCCGCCCGCCTCGCCTGAAGGCGAAGCCAATGGCGGGCAGGCTTCGCTCCTCGCAATGACATGATTGAGGCCTGGTATAAAGTGAATTAAAGTTAAAAGTGCCTAAAGTTAATCCCGTTAAAATCAGTAATTTTAGGCACTTTAGGCACTTATAAATTTAGGCACTTATCTTGATTATTTAAATATCTAATTCTGTTACCTCCAAGGCATTATTCTGAATAAACTCTCTTCGCGGCTCCACCTTATCGCCCATAAGCAGGGTAAAGATCTCATCGGCGGCTACGGCATCTTCAACTGTCACCCTCACCAAACTCCTTCTTTCCGGATCCATCGTTGTCTGCCATAATTGTCCAGGATTCATCTCGCCCAAACCCTTGTATCTCTGGATCACGATCCCCTTCTTTGCTTTATCCACCAGATATTCAACAAGTTTCTCCTTTGTTTCTATCTTTGTTTGATTTTTTTCATCACCAACCAAAAAGAAGGGGCTGTCCATTTCTTTGAGTTCTTTTTTGAGTTTTAATAGCTTTTGAAATTCTGGTGAGGTTAAAAGCTCCCAATTAAACTTAAAGGCCGATCTGTTATTCTTTTGATCACTTAATAGTAATTCGTAGCGGTTATGTTCCTCATCAAAGATCATTTCCTCTGTAATAAAGTCGTCTTTCTCTAATTCTTTAGACAGAGAGATAGCCAGGTCTTTGTTTTTTAAATGGTTTTTATTAATCTCTTTTTCACATATGAGATTTAAAAACCTGCTGCTGCAACCCTTTCTTGTCAGGCCATTGATCTTTTCAAGATAATCAATTAACATATGCAAAAGGGACCCGAGTCTCTTGCCGGCAACCTTTTTTTGTCCATCTACCCAAACTATTTCCTTTTCTGAAATTCTATCTATTAAATAAGAACTGTAACTATCTTCATTATGGAAATACACCTCTGTTTTTCCATCCTTCATTCTATAAAGAGGGGGTTTTGCAACATATAAATGGCCCTCTTCCACCAGATCCGGCATTTGTCTATAAAAAAAGGTTAAAAGAAGGGTTCTTATATGAGATCCATCAACATCTGCGTCTGTCATAATAATTACCTTGTTATAGCGAAGTTTTGAAAGATCATACTCCCCTTGGCCTATACCGGCCCCCAAGGCAGAAATTATAGTTCTTATCTCTGTGCTTGAAAGCATCTTATCAAAACGAGCCTTCTCAATATTAAGGATCTTCCCTTTAAGGGGTAAAATAGCCTGAAACCTTCTATCCCTACCCTGTTTAGCAGATCCACCAGCCGAATCTCCTTCCACTAAAAACACCTCGGCCCTCTCAGAATCCCTTTCTTGGCAGTCAGCAAGTTTTCCTGGTAAAAAACTATCGGACAGAACCCCCTTTCTCCTGGTCAACTCTCTTGCTTTTTGTGCGGCTTCTCTTGCTGTTGCCGCCTCAATAACCTTATTTAAAATATTTTTTATTATAGATGGATTTTCCTCAAATACAATGGTGAGTTTTTCATTTACTAAATTTTCAACCAAACCCTTTACTTCACTATTTCCAAGTCTACCTTTGGTTTGACCCTCGAATTGTGCGTCTCTTAATTTGACATTTATAACCGCTGTAATTCCTTCCCGTGCATCATCTCCTGTTAGTCTTATGTTTTTACTTTGCTGACTCCCTTGGAGATAAGTATTTATACTTCTTGTTAAGGCTGCCTTAAACCCAATCAGATGGCTACCCCCTTCTTTTGTGTTTATATTATTGGCGAAAGAAAAGATCTTTTGGATATAAGAGCGACTGTATTGAAATGCTATTTCGATATTAACACCATTTCTCTCTCCATTTATATATATAGGTTTGGGATGTATAACATCTTGATTTCTATTTAAATACTCCACAAAAGAGACTATCCCCCCTTTGTAAAAAAACTTTTTTTCACCCCCTATCCTATCATCGTAAATATCTATCTTTAAGCCTGTATTAAGAAATGCTAATTCTCTCATCCTTTGGCAAATTATATCAAAACTATAATCTATACTATCAAATATCTTCTCATCAGGCCTGAAATGGATACTTGTTCCCCTTCTTTTTGTTTTTCCTATTATTTCCAACGGGGTTACAGTCACACCCCTCTCATACCTCTGATGATAGACATTTCCATTTAAATATACCTCAACTTCGAGATATTCAGAAAGGGCATTTACAACTGATACACCAACACCATGTAAGCCTCCAGATACTTTATAGCTTTTATCATCAAACTTACCTCCAGCATGAAGTTTAGTCATTACAACCTCAAGAGCCGGTAGTTTTTCGTCTTTATGCATATCAACAGGTATTCCCCTACCGTTGTCTTTTACAATAATACTATTATCACTTAATATCTTAATATCTATCTGATCACAGTAACCTACTAAAGCCTCATCTACACTGTTGTCTACAACCTCATATAATAAATGGTGCAGCCCCTCTATTGAGGTGTTTCCAATATACATGGCCGGTCTTTTCCTAACGGCCGTTAAATCTTTTAAAACTTTTATACTTGATGCAGCATATTCTTTTTTAGTTGTCATACCTTAAATCCTTATCGGCATTATTAAACCTAAGAAACCATCATCTTGCTCTCCAGTTATTAAACATGGGCTTGTCTGATCTTTAATATTTAAATAGATAACATCACTGTCCATAGGTTGAAGGGCATCTATAAAATATTTTGGATTAAAACCCATCTCTATTGGTTGGCCTTCATATTTAATTTCTATTTTCTCTTCCACATTACCTAAATCAGGGTTTACAGAAACCATCTCTAAATAATTAACTTCTATATTCATTTTTACTCCTTGATATTGATCAGTCCTAATTATCATCATCCTCCTCATAGCATCTAATAAATGCCTTCTATTTATAGTTATAATACTTTCTTTATCTTCTTTTTCTTTAGGTAGCACGTTTTTATAGTCAGGAAATTTCGTATCTAACAATCTTATTACAATCAAGGCCTTTCCTTTTTTCACCACAAGATTGTTTTGTTTTAACCCAATCTGTAAAGGGGGACCATCCTCTAAGGCGAGTTTATTTAATTCTATCATGCCTTTTTTGGAAATCATAACACCGTCTTTTATCTCTATTTTTTGGATATCTGGTGTTTTTTTATCAACCATAGAGAGTCTATGACCGTCTGTGGCAACCATTCTTAGAAAATCCTCTTCGTTTTTCTTTATCTTTTCCATAAAAACACCCGATAATTTAAAACCGGCCTCTTCCATGGTTATAGAGTAAATTGTTTTATTAATCATTTCTGTTATTATTTTACTGTCTATTTCTATCATTATCGTACCTTCGGGCTCTGTTAAAACAGGGAATTCGTCTACAGGAAGACAAGAGAGGTTATAGTGGGCATTATGATCAGAGATATAAGTCCAATTATTATCTTTCTCTGATATATAGATTTTTTCACTATCTGTTTCTCTTGTAATATCAAGAAGTTTTTTACCGGAGATTGTTATACTACCAGGTTTAATAATTTCAGCTGGGTAACTATTTTGAAAGCCGATCTCTAAATCTGTTGCTGATATTTCAAGTTCATCATCTTTAGTGGTGAGAAGGACTGTCGATAATATAGGCATATGGCTTCTTTTTTCCAGTATCCCTTGAACACGAGAAATACCTTTTAAAAGGGTCTCTCTGTTAATTTTTATTTCCATCTTTACTCCAAAGTTTTAGATTATTATTATAATTTTAATTTAATATTAATAATAATAAGAAGATGCTTAATTGTTGAAAATTTAGGTAACATATTAATTTAACTATATCTATTCTTATTAAATATTTCTATATTAACCCCTAATTCATATCTTAAACTTTATCTTAATCTACTACTAAGTTGTTCTCTGCGATTACAATCACTACAGTTTACTGTGTTTATAGAATCAATTTAAAATTTAAAAAACTTTGATATTAAACTGAGATGACCTACCTCCCAGCATTTTGCCGCAGGATATTTAGTTGTACTCTATCTATTTGCCTTTCTAATGCCAAGTTGGTCTTGTGCAATAATAAACTTACAGATATTTGTTGATCCCTCAACCATACCATAAGGAGGTGCATCCCTGTAATAACGGGCCACCGGATACTCAGTAGAATACCCATAGGCCCCAAGAATACTCATAGCGTATCTGGAACATTTATAGGCTATCTCAGCAGCCAGATATTTGGCTTGAGCCACTTCCATATTATTACCTAACATCCCCTGATCTTTCTGCCATGCTGCCTTATAACAGGATAGTCTTGTTGCCTCAATCTCGGAAACCATCTGTGCAATCATATCTTGGTTCATCTGAAAGGCCCCGATTGGCTGACCGAATTGCTCTCGCTCCATGGCATATTTTGTTACTGCCTCTAAACAGGCTTGTGCCAGACCAACACCTCCTGCCGCACAAGAAAGACGAGAGTTAGCAAGGGAGCCGAAAAGAATCTTAAGCCCATCTCCTGGCTTACCTATAATATTTTCTTTAGGTACTTTGGTGTTTTCCAAAATAAGTTCACCGGTTGGTGTGGCGTGCGTGCCTGTTTTATCCAGATCTGTAGTTGTGATACCGTTGAAATTTTTAGGCTCAATAACAAAGGCCGACATACCTCTACTTTTAGCCTCCCTATCCGTATATGCATAATAGATAATCGCATCAGCAACACTGGCATTAGAAATCCAGGTCTTGGAGCCATTCAAGAGCCAGTGATCTCCTTTATCGTCGGCAGTGGATTTCATAGACATAACATCAGATCCAGCATTAGGCTCAGTCATTGCGAATGCTCCTACGTACTCGGCACTCACTAACTTAGGGATATATTTCTTTTTTACTTCCTCGCTACCATAATGATATATGGTGAAGGCCATACCCGTTGTCTGCATGTTAATCTGAACCCTTAGCGCACTGCAGCCACGGGCAATTTCCTCGGTTAGTATAATGGCTGCCAGCCAGCCCATATTATTTCCCCCATATTCTTCAGGGATAACCGTGCCGAAAAAGCCCAGGTCACCCATGGGCTTAATAGCCTCTTTATAAGGGAAATGGTGGTTTTCTTCCCATTCATCCGCAAATGGAGCAATTTTCTCGTCTACAAAATCACGGACAGTGTCTTTAAGCATTTGAAGTTCCTCAGATAATCCAAAATCCATATCTCTTACCTCCTTAGTTTAAGATCATTTTTTTAATATCACGCTGCTTACCTTGTTTAAATAAATCTTCCTTAAAGAGTTTTATAGTGGCTTAAATATTAAGCGTTAACAACCTTTTATTATATTTTAATATAGGGTATTAGACTATTATTTACAATAGATTTATTAAGCCCCACAATCTTAATTCAATACCTATTTTAACATGCTTAATAAAGCGTGAAAAATGTAGGGTCGGGTTTTATACCCGACCTTAAACAGGTGGCATATAAAATGCCACCCTACATTTGTATATTGGTTCAGGTTTCATAACATACAATAAGTACACAGGATATTAAGCAATTACACCTATTTAGGTAATTATTTACCAAGACAAAATTTACTAAAGATGTTGTTTAGGATTTCCTCATTGGTTTTATTTCCTGTTATTTCATCTACAGCATCCTTTGCCCAGGAAAGATCTGCCGCTACTATTTCCAGCGGAAAGCCACTTATTAAATTTGTAGAGGCATTTTTTAAAAAGTTAGCAGCCTTAGTTAGCGCTATTTTATGTCTTAGGTTAGGAATAATAGGTGTTGGAGATATGTCTATTTTTTGATCCATAACTTTATCAAAAATCATCTTATTAAGTTTTTTCAATCCTTCTCCTGTAAGGGCTGAAACCTTAACCCTTGAAAGGTGTTTGAATGCATAGTCGATCTTTTTCTCACTTAATTTTACCGGAAGGTCGATCTTGTTTATCACCACTATGGTGGTTTTTTTATCGGCTCCTTTTAATAGGTTTAAATCGTGTTGATTTAAAGGCCTACTCCAGTCAATCACCAAAAGAGTTAAATCAGCCAAGGTAAGTTGTGTTTTTGTTAAATCTACCCCTTTTTTCTCAACCGTTCCTTTAACTTTTCGTATACCGGCAGTATCTATCAACCTTACCGGAAGCCCCTCAATATTAACCATACATTCTATAATATCTCGAGTTGTGCCAGGGACATGTGTGACAATAGCCCTTTCTTCTTGCAATAACCTGTTTAGGATGCTTGATTTGCCGGCATTAACTCGACCAACTATCACTACAGCAACTCCCTCATGCCATATCTTTCTTTGGGAGTAGGCTGATATAAATTCTTTAATTGGTTTTAAGATCTTTTTGTTTATTTGATCTGTAATGTGTGATCTGTTTATTGTAGTAGATTCTTCATCAGGAAAATCTATGGCAGCCTCTATTTCAGTAAGGATTTCAATGATTGCCTGTCTGATTTCTTTGATTCGTGTCCAGAGACCCCCGGCCAGCTGACTGGCTGCTAACTGCACTGACATATCACCTTTGGCATTTATTAGGTCTATAATTGCTTCGGCCTGGGTTAAATCAATTCTACCATTCAGGAAGGCCCTAAGGGTGAATTCCCCTGGTCTGGCTAATCTAGCACCAGCTTGAAGGATTATTTGAAGTATGCTTGACAGTATTGTATGGCCGCTGTGGGAATTAATCTCAACCACATTTTCTCGGGTATAAGAGAATGGGGCATACATTATAGATAGTAGGACTTCATCTAAAGGGAGGTTTGATTTTGGATCGATAATATAGCCTAAATAAAGCCGAAAACTCTCAAGGGTTTTGATGGGCCGCTTTGATCTAAAGATCTTTCGCACAATATTTTCTACATTATGTCCGCTGATCCTAATTATTCCGATACCGCCTACCCCTATCGGTGTGGCTATAGCAGCAATGGTCTCATCTTTATAATCCATGATAAAAAAAGAAACTTCCAATTGAACATTCTATTTTTCATCAATCTTCATTTTTGTTTGGAACTATATAGACCTTTTTAAAGAGGCCCTCACCCTCGCTTTTTGTTTGAACATAATGATCCCCTTTGAGGGCAAGATGAACTATCCTTCTGTCATGTGGACTTATTGGATCTATGGTGACTGTTTTTTTTGTCTTTTTGGCTTTTTCGCCCATCTTTAACGCCAGCCTCCTCAAGGATTCCTCACTTCTTTGCCTGTAATTTTCGGAGTCAACAATCACCCTCACCTTTTTTTCAAATACCTTATTTACTGCCTTATTAATGATAAACTCTAAAGCCTCCAAGGTCTTACCTTTATGCCCGATTAGGATTCCCGGGTTATTTCCATCAATATTTAAAATAATATCGTCACCTTTTTTCTCTGCAGATATCTTTGTATCTGCAGATATCAGTGAAACAATCTTTTTTAAGATTTCTTGGGCCACCTCTACACTATTATCCTTTTTTGGTGTTACCCTAATTTTAACTTTCTTACTACCAACAAGGCCAAAGATTCCAGTAGATATGACCCCTAAAGCCTCTATATCAAGTTCCTCTTCAGTCAAATTAAAATGCTTACAGGCCTTTTCAATGGCCTCTTGCTTTGTTTTAGCTTCTATTTCCACAGATGACATAAAATTTCCTCCTAAAATTAACCCACTTGTCTATTAATCCTATATTGTTGAGCGATCGATAGAATATTGTTTACTAACCAGTAAAGCACCAAGCCAGAGGGAAAATTGATAAACATGAATGTAAATACGATTGGTAGGAGCATCATCATCTTGGCCTGTGCCGGATCCCCTGGAGTTGGTGTCATTTTTTGTTGGAGAAACATGGATGCCCCCATTATTAGGGTTAGCACCGGTATACCATAGGGGGGGGCCATAAATGGAATTTGGAAGGGAAAAGAGAAAAGCCTGTCAGGCGCAGAGAGATCTTTAACCCATAGAATAAAAGGGGCATGCCTTAATTCTATTGAATTCGGCAAAACTCGAAAAAGGGCGAAAAAAACAGGGATTTGCACTATCATAGGCAAGCAGCCCCCCATGGGATTAATCTTGTATGTTTTATAAAGGCCCATGAGCTGTTTCTGCATCTCTTGCTTGTTGCCTTTATATTTCTCTCGTATCTTGGCCATCATAGGTTGAAGCTTCCTCATTTCCTTCATGGATTGATAACTTTTATGGGTAAGAGGCCAAAACAGTATCTTGATGATAATTGTAAGCAAGATAATTGAAAGGCCATAATTAGCTAAATATTTATTGAAAAAGCGAAGGGTAACCAACAGGGGTTTGGCAATAATATCAAACCACCCAAAGTTGATAGCCTTTTCGAGCTTTTTGTTTAGGGCCTTTAAAATATAGAGATCTCTCGGGCCGAGATAAAGGATAAATTTCTCTATTATCTTCTCGGCCTGTCCGAGATTGAGTGAAGGACTTATATAGGATATTCTGATCTCACCATCAGGAAGGATTGTGCTTTTTACAGCTGCTTTCTCGCTTTTTTCATTGATTATTGCGGCCATAAAATAGGGTTCTTCATAGGCCATCCAGGGTATCTGGCCAGAAAATACCTGATCTTTTAATTTTTTAACTTTAACCTCTTTTAGTTTATTACCAAGAAGAAGTGCCATACCCTCAAATGCGCCATAGCTCTTTTTGGTCTCTTGAGGGAAATGGGCAAGATTTAATAAAAGATTATCATCAAGCAGGTGTTCAGATTTATTATTTATAATTACTGATAGGTCGATTTTGTATTCATCAGCATAAAAGAGAAACCTTGTCTGTATCTCTATCCCTTGAGGCGATTTCCACTCATAAATCAATTCCTTTGGCTGATCACCTGGTCTGATGTTAATATCGCGGCGACTTACATTATAAGTAGCCCAGTTAATATTAGGTATGTTTTGCCCAGAGAATCCAAGATTAAAGCCATACCCGTCTTTATTTTTAATGTGAATTAATTCTCTTAAGGGAGAGCCTTTTTCAAGCCTGGATAGGTATTTTTTTAATTTAAAACTCTTAATTGCTGGACCAGAACCAGAAAAAATAGCTGTATAGAGTTCTGTTTCGATCCGGATATCTTCGGAATCTCTTCCTGCCTCTAACACAAAGTCCCGCTTTGGGGCTGAAGGCATTGCCCTTTCTTTTAAAAAGGGTTGCCTTTGATCTTTTTCAGGCATTGACTGTTTATCAATTGGTTTTTCTGTTGGCTTTGGGCTATACACAAGGGACCAGACAAGGAAGACAAGAAATGATAAACCTAAAGCCAACAACGTTCTTTTATCCATAAATAAATCCCTACCTTAAAACAAAGTAAATTATAATAGCTAATGTCAAAATTATCAACCTATGCTGCTTTATTAGCAGGCAAAACAATAAAAATTTGGCTAAAGGCCATAAATGTTTTTTAAAAAGATGATTGCCCTGTCAGGATGCACCATGTGTAAGCACGAGCATGGTCCGCCTCGGATTCCGCCTTTTCCGTGGGATAATGTCCCACCTGAAATTCTAACGGGGCTTACCTGAGGGGATCATATCCGCCTGGATGAAGGGGGTGGCATTTAAGAATCCTAATTAATACGAGGAACCCTCCTTTTATTATACCGTATTTATTAATGGCAAGGGAGGCGTAAGCAGAGCATGTGGGCATAAAACGACACGAGGTTGGAAGAAGGGGTGAAACTATTACTTGATAGAGTTTAATTAAGGCTACTATATAGGTTCGGGGTTTAAGAAAAGGGGCCATCATCTTTTAATAGTAATTCTCCTAACTCCTCTTTTACCTTCAAAAAGTTAGAATTATTGCTTTCTTTTAGGGCAATAATCATAATGTCATATCCTTTTGGGATCTGTTGTTTGTTAAGCCTGAAGAACTCCCTTATTAATCGCTTAATTCTGTTTCTTTTTACAGAATTTCCAAACCTTTTGCTGACTGTTATGCCTAACCTGGTAATATTAATCCTATTTTGTTTTAGGATAACAACAAAATTTTTAGTAAAATGCCTGGCTCCATTAATTTTAAGATTAATGAACTCTGCCCTTTTTAATATCCTTTCCTCTTTTTTAAAGGAGAATGATCCCATATAAAAAAGTTACCGCTAAAAACGGGATGAACTCTAATCCTTATAACATACCGTTAGATATAATAATTTAGGCAGACAATCTTTTCCGACCTTTTGCCCTCCTTCTTTTTAGCACATTTCTGCCCCCTTTACTACTCATTCTGGACCGAAAACCATGCACTCGAGATCTTTTTATATTGCTTGGCTGAAATGTTCGCTTCATGAATAAAATCTTTCTTTAAATTAAAAATTAAGCATTCTTTTAATCATAGCATAGCATAGTTGTCAAGATAAAAGAGCAGACATTATATTAAAGCCACAATACCCCATAGCGCCTTTTAAAGAAGACAAAGAAATATTTTATATTTGATAAATAGTTAAAAATTAATTAATCTAATCAAAGCTTGACAATAAAAATTTTTAAAAGGAGACCCAATGTTATTAGACCCTATACTTGGTTTATTCTCTAATGACCTTGCCATTGACTTAGGTACAGCCAATACATTGGTTTATGTTAAGGGCAAAGGGATAGTTTTGGATGAGCCCTCTGTGGTAGCAGTAAGGAAAGGAGAGCGGGGAGGAGATAAGATATTGGCAGTAGGAAAAGAGGCCAAGATAATGCTGGGCCGAACGCCAGAGGATATTGTGGCAACCAGACCTATGAAGGATGGGGTCATTGCTGATTTTGATATTACCGAGAAAATGCTCAAATATTTTATTAGAAGGGCTCATAATAGAAGATCTCTTGTTAGGCCCCGGATAATTATATCTATTCCATCGGGCGTAACTCAGGTTGAAAAGAGGGCAGTCCGGGAGTCTGCAGAGTCTGCTGGGGCCAGGGAGGTTTTTTTGATTAAAGAACCTATGGCTGCAGCTATAGGAGCAGGGTTACCTATAACTGAACCCACGAGCAATATAATAGTTGATATAGGGGCAGGGACTACAGAGGTGGCTGTTATTTCCTTGGCAGGAACTGTTTATTCACGTTCGGTAAGGGTAGGTGGTGATAGGATGGATGAGGCCATCCTGCAGCACATTAAAAGGAAGTATAATCTTTTGATTGGTCTTCAAACGGCGGAACTAATCAAGGTCACTATAGGAAATGCTTATCCAACGGATGAGCCAGAGTGTATAGAGGTTAAGGGCAGGGACCTTGTTACGGGCATACCAAAGATACTGACAATAGATTCGGAGGAGGTCAGAAAGGCGATATCCGAACAGGTAGAGGCCATTGTTGAAACAGTTAGAATTGCTTTGGAGCAGACTCCACCTGAATTATCTGCTGATGTGGTGGATAAAGGTATAGTTTTAACTGGCGGGGGGGCCCTTTTAAAAAATCTTGATGTCTTACTCCGAGAGGAGACACGGTTGCCGATAAGCATTACAGATGACCCACTTACCGCAGTTGTTTTAGGGGCAGGAAAGGTCTTAGATAACCTGTCTATTTTAAAAGAGATTATGGTAAAGTAGTCAAAAAAGTTTGGGCTTGGAATAATTGACCATTTTTTTAGAGAATAGGCCAAAATGGGTTTTTTATATTTTTATTTTATTATCCCTAATCTTGCTGTCTCTCAGTATTGGCAAGGGGCATGAATGGAGCCTGGCAGAAAAGCTTGCAGTTGAGATAACAGGCCCTTTCCAAAAATTTTTTATGGGGACAATATCCACAGCAAAGGATATCTGGAGAAATTATTTTTTCTTAGTAGAAACCCGCCAAGAGAATTTGCTTCTTAAAAGAAACATAAGCCTCCTAAAGAGTGAAAACAACAGATATCAAGAGCTATTATTGGCTAATCAGCGCCTCCAGAACCTCTTAAACTTTCAAGAAAACACTAAAGAGCCTCTTTTGCCAGCAAGGGTGATCGAGTGGGATTCAAGCGGATTGTTTAAATCTATAATTATAGATAAAGGGGAAAGTGATGGCCTCAAGATAAACATGCCGGTGGTTAATTCAGAAGGGGTTGTTGGAAGGGTAGTTTCTGTCTCCCCTAATTATGCCCAGGTATTATTGATTACAGATCAAAACAGTGCTGTCGATGGATTGGTTCAGAGATCAAGATGCAGAGGAATGCTTAAAGGAAGAGGATTAAGTGAATGCTCTTTTGATTATGTAATAAAGGCATGTGATATAGAAACAGGTGACATTATTATAACATCAGGATTGGGAAGGATGTTTCCCAAAGGTCTTTACCTGGGCATAGTTGGAAAGATTAATGATTTTCCCAATAAGTTATTCAAGGATGTTAGGGTAGCCCCGGCCGTAGATTTTTATAAATTAGAAGAGGTTCTTATAATTTTGAGATCAGGTTTTGTGCCGAGGACATGAATTGACGATTGATGATCTAAGGATTAGGCCCGTTTTTTAAAAAAGATTTAAATTCTTTTCAATCAAAAATCGAAAATCGACAACGCTAAGGTATTGGAGTGGGGATAAGTACTTCTTTAAAGCCATGGAAAGAGTATAAAGTTTTTTTCTATTCCCTAATCTGGTTAACATGTTGCCTTTATGTAATTTTAAGGGGAAATATAACCCACCTTATTAAAATGGAGTGGCTGGATATCGATCTTATTCCTATCTTCCTGATGTATCTACTCGCTAAGGAGCGAAACCTTGGGGCCGGTTGCCTTGCCTTTTTTATGGGGGTGTTGACAGATATATTCACTCCATGTCAGCTCGGTTTGTTTGCTTTTACCTATTCCGCTATCCTTCTTGGAATTAATCTATGTCGACGATTTTTGGATTTCAATAACATAAAGACCTCAATTTTACTTGTGGTCATTTTTCTTTTGGCTAAGTGGTCATTTCTCCTGATTGCAATTAGGCCATTCCCTTTAGGGCAATTTATTCCTTCGATTCCCTTTATTTCGGTATCTGTTTCTATTCTCATAACAGGCCTGATCACCCCAGTTATATTCTATTTCCTAAATTTGGTGGGCGGAAAAGAGAGCCAAAATTATACATAAAAATGCACTATAGGCGTCTTAATAAGGAGACTTCTCAACAAATAAGTCAAGCCCGCCCTCCCCGTCCCGAGACCGGTACGGGATCGGGAGGCGCATATTCTATGTATGCAAGCATATGGCCAGATAATGCGGTCTGGGCCAGGGGTGCGACGTGACTGGAATAAGTTATAGTCGCTATAATTATGTAAGCATAGGCTACAGAACTCAGTTCTTGCCTTTCAGGTCTGGGCCGGAAAGGCGGAGCTTCACTAATCTCTTTATAATTATTTTTGATTACTAATCATGGCATGGCGTTCAGGTTTTGATACTATAGAAATCGAGATATATCAGAAACGCCTAACAAGGCTAACCCTCTTAGTCTTTATTGTATTTGGCGTTTTGTTTTTAAGATTGTGGTTTTTGCAGATCATTGATGGTCCCAAATATAGGATAAAATCAGAGAACAATAGGATAGACTTAAGGGATGTTTTACCCTTTAGAGGACTAATTTTTGACAGGAATGGTCAACTATTAGTCGATAACAGACCCTCCTTTATGTTAGGTGTGATTCCAGAGGATGTCAGAAACCTTGATGGTCTAATAGATGATCTATGCAGATTGGCCGAAATCGATGGTCTATCTGCCAAAAAGAAGATAAAAGAGGCCTTAAAATATAATCCTTTTAATCCTGTTTATATAAAAAAAGGCCTGATAAGGGATGAGTTAGCCAGGATAGAAACTAACATTTTTAGCCTGCCAGGTGTGATTATCGAAGCGAAGTCTAAAAGGCATTGCATATACGGTCCCCTTGCTGCCCATTTGATCGGTTATCTTGGGGAAATTGATAAAGAGCAACTCAACAGAGAGGAGTACAAGGAGAATAAGCTCGGCGATTTTGTGGGAAGATTCGGCATAGAGAAGAAATGGCACAGATATTTGAATGGTATCAGGGGAGGAGAACAAGTTGAGGTAGATGCCCATGGCAGGAGGCTGGGCGTGCTTTACCAAAAGTCTGCAGAGCCAGGATTTAATATATATCTAACCATAGATAAAGATCTCCAAATGTTGGCAGAAAGATTCCTCTGCAATAGAGTAGGTGCTATTGTGGCCATGAATCCAAATAGCGGAGAGATATTAGCCATAGCAAGTAGCCCAACTTTTAATCCTAATGACTTTGCCAAGGGGATGGATAAGGAGGGATGGAAAAAGATAGTCTCTAATCTATACTTTCCCTTACAAAATAGAGTAACAACAGGACAGTATCCACCAGGCTCTCTTTTCAAGATAGTAGTTGCTCTGGCAGGATTAGAAGAAGGAGTGATTGACCCCTATGAAAAGATTTATTGCAGAGGAAGTTATGATTTTAAGGGGAGGGAATATCGTGATTGGAAAGAGGAAGGTCATGGTTATGTCGATTTACACAGGGCGTTAGTTGAGTCATGTGACGTCTATTTTTATAAAATGGGACAAAAGATAGGAATTGATACTATTGCAAGATATGCTAGGAGGCTTGGTCTTGGCGTCAAAACCGGACTTCGATTAGGGGATGAAAAGGAAGGGCTTATTCCAAATAGGGAGTGGAAATTAAGGCGATGGCATGTTCCATGGCAAGAAGGGGAGACATTGTCTGTAGCGGTTGGGCAAAGTTTTACCCTTGCAACACCTCTTCAGATGGTAAGATTTATTTCAGCCCTTTTTAATGGGGGCATTCTTTTTAGACCACAGGCAACGAAATTGATAGGGAGAGAGAATAATGAGACAATTTTTGCGTTAAAACCTGATGTAGTAGGCCGCTGGGGGCTAAAAAAAGAAAATATGGAATTGGTAAAAAAGGCCCTGTTAGGCGTTGTCAATGAGCCTCATGGAACGGGAAGGCGGGCAATGCTTGATCAGATAAGAGTTGCTGGCAAGACAGGCACTTCCCAAGTAATTGCTTTACCCGAAAAAAGGGAATTAGCAAAAGCAAGAGATGTTCCATATAAATTTAGAGATCATGCATGGTTTGTAGCTGTTGCTCCTGCTGAAAACCCGGTGATAGCAGTAGCCATTCTTATAGAGCATAGTGGTACAGGAGGAAGTGTAGCAGCCCCGATCGCAAAAAATATATTCGAGGGATATTTTGCTAAGCTGAGACATTAGGGGCTTCGGCCCAATACTCCATTCCTTGATGCTAAAACAATAGAGGGAAAATAGATTTTGGAAGGTATCGGCATAAAAGGAGCGGCAAACTAAAATGTTCGATCGTCGATTGATAGATAACTTTGATTGGATACTGTTAGCTCTATTAATATTTATAGGGTTACTGAGTGTTTTTAATCTTTACAGTGCTACCTATTCGATTAGATCTATGGGGGGAAGCCAGATTTATATAAAACAAATTTGTTGGCATGCTATAGGTTTTTTAATTCTTCTTTTAATGACAACTTTTGACTATCATGTTTTTGATCGGATTGCTTACCCATTATTTATTGTCTCCCTGATCTTTCTTGTGGCTGTTCTAAATCTGGGCAAAGTTACACATGGCTCTCAACGCTGGTTGAGCTTAGGTTATTTTTCTGTTCAACCTTCAGAGATGGTCAAGCTATCTATTATTATTGTTCTTGCTAAATATTTCTCTAAAGCAGAAAAGATGGGAAATTACCGGCTTAGAGAACTATTGATACCGTTCATCTTGATTGCCGCCCCTTTTATAATGATAGTCTACCAGCCTGATCTGGGAACGGCACTGATTTTGCTCATAGTATCCTTCTCAATTATTATTTTTGTTAACGTACATTGGAAATCAATAGTGATATTTTTATCCACTGCTCTTCTTTCAGCGCCCTTTTTCTGGGCCATCCTTCAGGAATACCAGAAAAAACGGATAATAACATTTTTAAGGCCTGACCTGGACCCCTTAGGTTCTGCCTATCATGTCACCCAGTCGAAGATTGCTATTGGTTCAGGGCTCTTTTGGGGCAAAGGTTTCCTTAAAGGGACTCAGACAAGGCTACATTTTCTACCGCAACAACATACCGATTTTTCGTTTTCTGTTTTGGCAGAAGAGTGGGGCTTTGCAGGTTCAGCCATACTCTTGTTTCTATACCTATTTTTAATATTATGGTGCCTCAACATTGCCAAAAACAGTAAAGATAAGTTTGGCACCCTTCTTGTTGTAGGTATTGCTGCATCAATTTTTTGGCATCTAACTATAAATGTATGCATGGTAACGGGCTTACTGCCAGTGGTCGGAATACCATTAGTCTTGTTTAGCTATGGTGGATCGTCTGTAATCTCCACTATGGCCGCTATGGGTTTGGTAATGAATGTAAGCATGAGGAGGTTTATGTTTCAGGAATGATTTGAGTTCATCGAGTTTATAAGGTTCATAGGGTCTTAACACAAAAAACTCAAGAAACTCAAAGAAGTACAATTTTTCTTGCAATAGGCAATAAGATCATGTTATTAAGCCGCTGGTAAATATTTGGATGGGGATAGCACAGTGAAGAAATCAAAGGATGAGATTAAAGCCTTTTTAGGCAAGGATACAGAATTTGAGGGTAAATTTTCCTTTACTGGTTCTGTCAGGATAGATGGAAAACTTACTGGCGAAATTTTTTCTAACGGAACCTTGATAGTAGGGGAAAGTGCAATTATTAAATCACAGATACATGTTGCTGACATGATAATAAGCGGAGAGGTTCATGGCGATATATTCGCAGAAAATAAGATCGAGCTTAATGTCCCAGGCAAACTCTTTGGCAACATTCAAACACCAAAATTAGTCCTTGAAGAAGGGGTTATCTTTGAGGGAAATTGCAAGATGAAAGATCTGGGGAAAGAGGGAGAGAAAGATCTTGCCCTATCTGAAGAAAAACCTGAAGGCCTTTCCGTTTTGAAATAGGGGTTTAGAATGGTTTTAGAATCATTACAAAAGATAAAGAACGCAGAGACTGAGGCAGTAAAGAGGATCGAGAATGCCAAAGGAGAGGAAATTAGCATAATCGAGACAGCTAAGACAGAAGCAGAGAAATTATTGGCAGGAAAGATGAGAAATGCTCAAAATCAAGCAGAGAAGATGAGGGAGGATGCCAGTGAGGTGGCAAGGAAAGAGTGCCAGAACATTGCCAATGAATGGGAAAAGGGAACAGAGGCAATAAGGAAAGAGGCCCAAAAGAACCTGGAAAAGGCTAAAGAATTCATTTTGCGTTCATTATTAGGTTGAGATTATGTTAAGACCGACCCGGATGAAAAAGATACAAATCCTCGTATTACAGAGATTTAGGTATGAAATAATTAAAAGGCTGCAAGAGCTCGGCACTATCCATCTTATTGATTATTCTGAAAAACTTAATGATCCTGAGTGGAAGGAACTGCTAAAACCTCACCACCCCTCTCCAAATATCAGAAAAATAGCGGCCCTTAATATTGCGGTAAATCGATTTTTAGACCTTTTTGAGCGCTATGATCCTGAACCGAAAGAGGGTTTTATAAAAGGGGTTTTTGCCCCTATGCCGCCAAAAAAGCTTGAAACCAGAGAAATTTATGGCAAGGACCTTATTGATAATGTTGACGATATTATAGAGAAGATCGAGGGAGAAACAGAGGGGCCTGTTAAGGAACTAGAGAAGATTGAAGAAGAGATTGTAGAATCAGAGAGAATTAAAGCATTATTGGACCTGGCTTTGCCTTTAGAGATAGATCTAACAGATATCGGGGAATCGGACTTTTTGTCTATCTTCTTAGGCATTATACCCAAGGAACAGATAGAAAATATACGGGAAAGATTAAAGGAGTTGACTGAAAATAACTTTTACTTTGAGGCAACTGAGACATCTGAGAACAGGCTGGTAACAATATTGGTTTGCCTCAGAGAACAAGCATCACACGTATTGGCCAATCTTCGTCGCCTTAATTGGGAAAGGATTGAAATCGAGGGTCAGCAAGGAAAACCAAGTGAGGCAATAGATTCCATTAACAAGAGATTGATGGCGTTAGGTGAGGAGAAGACAGGAAAAGAGACAAACATAGTTGATATAGCAAAAAGATGGCGAGATGAGCTTAAAAAGTCTCAGGAACTCTTAATGATTGAGAGACAGAGAGAAGAAAGCCAGAATAAGTTTGCCGAGATGGAGCATGTTGTGGCTATCGAGGGTTGGGTTCCGAAGCACTCAGCCGCCCAAGCCGCCCAGGAGATAGGTGAGGTCAGCAACGAGGCATGTGTGGTTGAAATATCGGATCCTGACGAGAGGGACGATGTGCCAGTACAGCTACAAAACCCTAAATTCATTAGGAGTTTTGAGCTGTTAACAAGTCTTTACGGGGTGCCAGTCTATAATGGCATTGATCCAACCCTATTTTTAGTTCCGGGTTTCCTTCTGTTTTTTTCAATTATGCTAACCGATGCAATGTATGGAGTAATCGCCCTTATTTTGGGTCTATCATTAATAAGAGGGGGAGGAAGATATAATAAGTTCATTAAGGATGCTGGTATTATACTTTCATCGGCTGGCGCAGCTACCATTATTATTGGTGCCCTTGCCGGGGGATGGTTCGGCGGTTTTGGGCTTAAATTATCTATCCTATCTGCTATGCAGGTATTTGACCCCATGGTGCAGGTAACTACGTTTTTACTGATTGCTCTCGGCATTGGTCTGGTCCATGTTAATGTAGGTGTAGTTATTAACGTTTTAAATCATCTGAAAAGAAAGGAAACATGGAAGGCATTAACTGGAAATCTATGGTTTTTGTTCGCACAGCCAGGCATTTTTTTCTATTTAGTAGGCTATAAGCCAGCAGGCCTGATATTTATAGTCATCTCCCTCATATTGCTTCTAATAGGACATAAGGCTATGGTCATGTTTCAAGTAACTGGGTTCATGGGGGATATTCTTTCTTATGCAAGACTTATGGCCTTAGGGTTATGTACAACAGGAATTGCAATGACCGTCAATGTCCTTTCAGATATGCTTTACGCTGGCAGTTCAATTGGAATCTTTTTTGCTATCGTTGTCTTTTTTATCGGGCATCTATTCAATTTTGTCATCAATGCAATGGGAGCCTTTGTTCATGGGCTCCGGCTGCATTATGTAGAATTGTTTACCAAATTTTTTGAAAGCGGGGGTAGCGAGTTTAAACCCCTTGAGATGAGGCTTGAAATAGTAGAGATCAAATAAAAGGGAGGTATTTTTATGGAATTATCAACAGGAATCATATTGGCAATTATTGGAGCGGCAATCTCTATGGGTGTGGCTGCCATTAGCTCAGGGATTGGAGTCGGTTTGGCAGGTATTGCAGGTGCCGGTGTTATATCAGAGGACCCAAAGAAATTTGGACCTGTTTTAGTCCTCCAGGCCTTACCACAAACACAGGGAATTTATGGTTTCTTAGGGGCCGTTTTGATCCTCATCGGGGTAGGTGTGCTTGGCGGAGAGGTTAAGGCAATCCCTATAGGAATGGGTTATGCCGCACTTGGAGGTGGCATTGTAATTGGTTTAAGTAGTGCCACGGCCATTGCCCAGGGAGCTATAGCTGCCAGTGGTATGGGTGCAGTAGCAAAAAGGCCGGAAACTTTTGGTCAGGCAATTGTCCTTGCTGTCATGGCAGAGACATTTGCTATTTTTGGTCTCCTTATAGCTATCCTCATCTTTGTCGGGACCAAGATTATGGGTGGTTAAGATTAAGAAAAAGTGCCTAAAATGCCTAAAGTTGTAAAGTGCCTAAAGTTATCGATTTTGAACGAGGCATCCTATCCCACTTTTAACTTTAGCTCACTTACTTTATATGAAAGTCCTCACTTCGTCATACCCGCGAATGCGGGTATCCACTCGATTTTACAATAGATTCCCGCCTACGCGGGAATGACAGACCTTCATCCTTCGTTGTGGCCGTAGGGCATGGGGGTTAGTTAAAGAGGGGAATTATGTCAGATAAAGGGGTTGACAAGATAATATCCTATATAAATGCAAAGGCCGATAAGGAGACCTCTGAGAAACTTCTTAAGGCTCAAACAGAGGCGGATAAGATAAAGACGGCTGCCCAGGAGAAAGCAGAGAGGGAGGCTGAAAGAATCCTCTCAGATGGCAAAAGGGTTGCCTTCCTTGAAGAGCAAAGGATAATTGCAGAAACCAAAATCGATGTTAGACGAAAGCGGATGGATGCTCAAGAAGAGGCAATTGCTGAGTCATTTGAAGAGGCTAAAAAGATTTTGGAAGAATTAGCTGAAAAGGGGAACCTGGATAATTTTGTATATAAAGATATAATTTTTAACCTGGTTGCTTCTGCCTCTGAAATTGTTGCTGGAAACAAGCTTGAGTTAGTCTTTAACCAAAGGGACAGCAAAATCTTCAACAAGAAGATGTTGGGAGAATTGACTACATTTGTCAAAAATAGAACAGGAAGAGATGTCTCTCTGACCTTAACAGATAAGACCATGCAGTTCCTTGGAGGTGTAGTTGTTAGGGATTTGGAAAAGCATGTGGAGGTTGACAATACCCTTGAGACCAAATTAAGCCGGCTTAAAGAGGGCATAAGGGTAGATGTGGCCAAGATCCTATTTGGGGACAGGATATGATTGGAGATGTTCTTTCATACCTCTATGTTAATGCAAAGATAATGGCAAAAGAGGGGAAGTTTATTTCTGTATCGAGATGGGAGGATCTATGGGGATGTACATCGCCTGGAGAGATAACCTCTCTTTTAGAGGGAACAGACTATTTTCCTTACCTCAATGAGGCGGCAATTAACGATTCAAAAGAATTAGAGAAGGCTGTTTTAGAAGAGTTTTCTTCTTTGGGGAGGGAGATATCCAAGATTATTCCCAAAGGGTCATGGCCAATAAAAGAATATCTACTTAAGAAATGGGATGTTATCAATTTGAGAACCGTGATGAGGGGAATACATGGAGATTTAAAGAAAGATGAAATAGTGGATTCCTTTATTGAGGGAGGTGAACTTGACTTTGCTTTTTTTAAGACCCTCATTGATGTAGAGAGCATGGATGATTTTGTTGCTCTCTTGGCAAAAACCCCTTATCAATCGCTAACAGATGGACTGAGTAAATATAATGAGACTAAAAACCTCTTTTTTTTAGAGGCCTCATTAGATAGAATTTTCTGGGCGGATTTATGGGAGAAAGTCCTGAACCTAAAAGGCATTAGAGAATTCAGAGAATTTATAGGGGTATGTGTCGAAACACACAACCTTAAAATTATTTTGAGGGCAAAAAATGACGGACTCTCCTTAGAAGACATTAATCCTTTTTTGATCCCTAATTGCATATTGTTGAATGAATTGCTCTCTGCTTTTGACGAAGAGGACTTGTCAGGCTTTATTCCTCTTCTGGAAGATACTATATATTTTGAACCCCTATTAAATGCTCAGCAGGAGCATGAGAAAACCGGCTCCATTTTAGCTTTTGAACAGGTGCTCGATAATCTGGCGCTCAAAAAGGCAGAAGACATCAGAAAGAAAAAGCCCTTTGGCTCAGGACCTCTTATCGGGTTTCTTGTATCAAAGGAGAAAGAGGTAAAGAATCTTTTGACTATTGTTAGGAGCACTGAGGTTGATCTGGATAGGGATCTAATCAGAGAAACACTCGCGAGGAAGTAGATGGAAATTGCCCTGATCGGAGATAAACACACAATTCATGGTTTCAGGCTGGCAGGAATAAAAAAAACATTCTTGATAGAGGATATCAGACGGGAAGATATTAGAGGGGTACTGAAGGACCTATTTGAGGATAGTATTGCCTTGATATTGATTACTGAAAAGATAGCCGAAGAAATAGGGAGTTTATTAGAAGAGGCGGATAGATTTAGGAAAGGCATAATGCCTATAATTTTACAGATCCCGGATAGTGGTGGACCCTTGATCAGCAAGATTGACCCTATGCGGGGGCTTATTAAAAGAACTGTTGGGTTTGAAATAGCATAGTGAGGGAATTATGGCAGATCAACAAACAGGAAAGATCAAGAGCATTGCCGGCCCACTCGTAATCGCCAAAGATATAAGAGGTTGCGAGATGTATGAGGTTGTTAGAGTGGGCAAGGAAGGATTGATGGGAGAGACGATAAAGCTCGTAGGGGATTTGGCATATATACAGGTTTACGAGGATACTACCGGGCTTAAGCCAGGGGAAGATGTAGTAAGAACAGGTGCGCCCGTATCAGCGGAGCTTGGTCCGGGAATTATTACCAATTTCTATGATGGAATACAGCGGCCTCTGCTTGGAATTAAAAATCTGGCAGGGGATTTCATAACCAGAGGGATCGATATTCCCAGTTTGGATCCTGAAAAAAAATGGGACTTCAACCCAATAGTTAAAAAGGGTGATGAGCTTGTTGAGGGGGACTACATTGGGGAGGTTCAGGAATCAAAGGTTATAAAACATAAGATAATGGTCCCCCCAGGTATAAAGGGAAAGGTGATAGAGATTAAAAAAGGGAGTTTTACCGTCGATGAGGTTATAGCTATCCTTGATGATGGAGAAGAAAGAAAAGAATTATCAATGAAACAAAAGTGGCCGGTAAGGATAGGAAGACCCTTAAAAGAAAAGCTTAACCCAGAGGTGCCACTGCTAACAGGCCAGAGGATTTACGATACTTTTTTCCCTATAGCCAAAGGCGGGACAGCTGCCATTCCCGGGGGCTTTGGAACTGGTAAAACGGTTAGTCAACATCAGTTGGCAAAATGGGCTGATTCCCAGGTTGTCGTGTATGTGGGCTGTGGAGAAAGAGGGAATGAAATGACAGAGGTCTTGCTGACCTTTCCTGAATTGGATGATCCAAGCACCGGGGAGAAACTAATGGAGAGATCCACCTTGATTGCCAATACCTCGAATATGCCAGTGGCAGCCAGAGAGGCCTCTATCTATACAGGGGTCACAATTGCAGAGTATTATAGGGATATGGGATATGATGTAGCCTTGATGGCTGACTCATCCTCACGGTGGGCTGAGGCATTGAGAGAGATCTCAGGAAGGCTGGAAGAGATGCCAGGAGAGGAAGGTTTTCCAGCCTATCTGGGCACCAGGCTTGCTGACTTTTATGAAAGAGCGGGAAGGGTAGTGACATTGGGGAAAGAAAAAAGATTTGGATCGGTTTCAATTATTGGGGCTGTGTCTCCGCCAGGAGGTGATTTCTCTGAGCCCGTTTCGCAAAATACCTTGAGAGTGGTAAGTGCCTTCTGGGCATTAGACACAAACCTGGCAGACCGGAGACATTTTCCTGCTATTAACTGGTTGACGAGTTATTCCCTCTATCTGGAATTCTTAAAACCCTGGTATGATAAAAACATAGGCAAGGAATTTCAAGCCCTCAGAGGAGACATGATGGCTCTCCTGGAGAAAGAGGCCGAGTTGCAGGAGATTGTGCAGTTGGTTGGTCAGGATGCATTGCCGGAATCAGATAGGGCCTTTTTAGAGGTAGCCAGGATGATCAGAGAAGATTATCTTCAACAACATGCCTACCACGAAATAGATTCTTATTGCTCCATAGAGAAGCAGTTTCTCATGCTTAAGATCATTATGAAATTCTACCAAGAGGTAAACAAGACAATTGAGTCAGGCATTTTGGCGAGCAGAACAGCAGCAGTGAAGGTCAAGGATGAGATAGCTCGAATGAAGTACACGCCAAACCCGGATTTTCCACAGAGATATGAGGAGTTAATAAAATCAATAGAAAGTGAATTTGAATCTTTGAGGGATCAAAAATGAAAGAGAAACCTAAGGATATAAAATCAAGGGAGTACAGGTCTGTTACCCAGGTTGCAGGACCTCTTATGATTGTCGAAGGCGTGGAAGAGGTGGCCTATGGAGAGGTTGTTTATATCAGGACACCTGAAGGTGACAACAGAATGGGTCAAGTCTTGGAGTCACAGGAGAATCTGGCCATCGTACAAGTATTTGAAGGCACAAGAGGGCTTGATACAGACCAGACAAGAGTCAGGTTTTCCGGGGACATTATGAGGATAGCCCTGTCCAAGGAGATCCTCGGAAGGTCCTTTGATGGTCTGGGCAGACCGATTGATGGTGGACCAGAGATCATTCCAGAGGCGCGACTACCAATTATAGGTGCAGCTATTAACCCAACAGCAAGGGACTATCCGAATGAATTTATCCAGACCGGTATCTCCACCATTGATGGAATGAATACCTTGGTGAGGGGGCAAAAACTTCCAATCTTTTCAGGCGCTGGATTACCTCATAATGAGCTTGCTGCACAGATAGCAAGGCAGGCTACAGTTTTGGGTTCAGAGGAACCTTTCTCTGTAATTTTTGCTGCAATGGGGATAACCCATGAAGAGGCAAATTTTTTCATGAATAGCTTTGAATCCACTGGAGCATTAGAAAGGATAGTTTCCTTTATCAATTTGGCAGATGATCCGGCCATTGAGAGGATTATTACCCCAAGAATGGCCCTCACAGCTGCGGAGTTTCTTGCCTTTAATTACGACACACATGTATTGGTTATACTTACAGATATGACCAATTACTGTGAAGCCTTAAGGGAAATTTCATCGGCACGAGAAGAGGTTCCTGGAAGAAGAGGGTATCCAGGTTATATGTATACCGATTTAGCAACCAATTATGAGAGGGCCGGAAGAATCATAGGAAGAAAAGGCTCTATTACCCAGATGCCAATCCTCTCCATGCCAGATGATGATATAACACATCCGGTACCTGACCTTACAGGATATATCACTGAGGGACAATTTGTCCTTTCTCGTGAGTTGCACAGAAAGGGCATTTATCCTCCAGTGGATGTTTTACCCAGCCTCTCAAGGCTCATGAATGAAGGGATTGGGGAAGGCAGAACAAGGGCAGACCATTTAGGGGTGTCTGACCAATGTTATTCTGCATATGCTGAAGGAAGGGATGTGAGGAGCCTCGTTGCAGTTGTAGGAGAGGAGGCATTAAGCGAAAGGGATCGCCTCAATTTAAAGTTTGCAGATATTTTTGAAGAGAGGTTTGTCACCCAGGGAGTGGATGAAAACAGAACCATTGAGCAAACACTTAATTTGGGGTGGGAACTTCTCTCAAGTCTCCCAGAGGGGGAACTAAAAAGGATAGACGAAAAATATGTTAAACAATATTACAAGAAAGGGACTTAATTATCAATTATCAATTAGCAATTATCAATTATCAATCAGCAATTAGCAATTTAAAATTAACAATAACCAGCAACGAACCTCCATGTACTACGACCACAACGAAGAATGAAAGTAGTTGAGTGGTCAAATGGTTTGGTTTTTTTAACTACTCGACAACTTAACGACTCAACTCTTTATTTTAGGCACTTTAGTTCACTTTAGTTCACTTTAGGCACTTTCATATAAATAAATGGCAGAGATTCTACAAAATGTTAAGCCCACAAGGATGGAGCTATTAAAGCTCAAAAAAAGGGTGAAGCTTGCTGACAAAGGACATAAACTTTTAAAGGAAAAGAGAGATGCACTGATTTCCGAGTTCATGTTAGTGATCAAGGAATATAAGGACGCACGAAAGAGGGCAGAGGAAAAATTAAAGATTGCCTTTTACAATCTTTTACTGGCTGAAGTTTTGTTGGGATCTCGGGATATAGAACAGATAAGCGGGATAACATTAAGAGATATAGACTTAAATTTTATGGTTAAAAACATAATGGGTGTCTCAGTACCTATTATGAAAATCGAAAATCTTGTTCGGCGGATAAATGAGAGAGGTTACGGCTTTTTAAGTACAAACGCAAAACTTGATGATGCCGCAAAAAGCTTCGAGGAATCTATCTTATTAGTTGTAAAACTGGCGGAGGTGGAAGAGTCTGTCAGGAAGATTGCTGAGGAGGTAGAAAAGACAAAAAGAAGGGTTAATGCCCTGGAATATATTGTTATCCCTCGGCTTAAGGCAACGATTAAACATATAGAAATGAGGATGGAAGAGATAGAAAGAGAAAGTTTCTTAAGATTAAAGAAGATAAAAGCCTCTCTTGAAGCAAGAAAAACAAGGTAATCTATAAAAGATTTGCTAACCTTCCCCCACCATCTACAAATTCTTTGACTAAACAACTTTAGGCACTTAAATCGTAACGTTGCACTAAGTGCCTGGAAATACAGACACAATGGACTACTGACAACTAACTGCTGACAATATAGTGCATATAATATGGCTATTAGATCTGAGTTGAGAAAAAAAAATAGGCCCTTTGAAAAGGATGAGGATAGCAAAACGAAATTATTTTACCTATTTTTGATCGCCCAGATTTGTGCCATATTTGGAATGGTTGTCGGGATCCTTTTTTTTATTTTACGGTTTTTTAAAATTATTTGATAAAGAACCCACCACTTTTATCTCCTTCACTCAGTTCAGGGCATGTTCGCTCATCATTCCAGTATTCCCTGGCCCAGACCTGGCATGCAAGAGCTGATTTCTATGCATTATACATCCGAAGTATCACAGTTGCTTTATTGTTTTCTAGTCAAGTCGCGCCAGGGCAGGCTGAGTTGCAATGATTGAGTACTACAGATTTCACTTACGATATATTCCAGCGACAACAGAGTGTTCCGAGCAAGTCACACTCTCCGTAGGCTACGAGCCGGAGGCTAGGGCGGGCCATTCTTCCTATTTAAATACTTGCCTTTTTTCCTTATACCTTGACTTTTTTTATAAACAAGATATACTAACAATATCGGAAAATTCGAAGATCATATGGGATTAGATGAATTAGAACAATTTGCTCTATTAGAACAGAAGATTGAATTACTCATATCGTTAGTGAGTTCTCTTAAAGAGGAGAAGATTAATTTAGAGAAGAAGGTTCAAAGCCAAGAGGAAAAGATCAGTTCACTTGCTAACGAGACTGGGACGTTAAAAGCTGATAGAGACATAGTTCGAAAAAGAATAGCAACTCTTTTAGAAAAAATAGAAGAATTTAATTTATAACCTAAAAGATGGCATGGACAAGAAGGTTACGATCAAAATAAAGGACAGGGAGTATGCTATAAGAGGCTCGGATGATAGGGAACAAATATTGAAGGTGGCAGCATGCGTGGATAAAAAGCTAAAAGAGATAAGCGATTCTAAAAAAGAATTATCCGAGGATAGAGCAGCTATTTTAGCTGCTCTTGATATTGCAGGCGATTATTTTCAGCTTATAAAAGAGAAGGAGGTTTTATTATCCGAAATCGATAGCAGGTCCCAGAGGTTAATAAAAAGCTTGAATACAGTGTTAAACTAAATTATTCCCCTGCTATGCTCGTGATTGGCGGAAGATTTTTGAGTCAACACTGATTAAAAAGGGAGTTCTCTCTTGCCCTTGTGTGTTTTTTAGATATTGAAAAAGACCTAATGGGGTAACGGAATGCCCACCTAAGAAGGATTAGGTTCAAAAATAGCTGCTGACACGGCATTAGAGCGGGGGAAAAAGAGTGTATTGATAGCCTAAGGCTGAGGAATAAATTGTCACTTGACTTTATAATAAAACAGGCGAAGTTCAAATTTTTAGCAAAAATAATGCTATTATAATTATATAAGAAATAGCTCATATGCATGTTAGCAGGTTGCAATTTTCTGTTTTTTCGAAGTAAGCACTTATCTAATTAACATCAATTATATATTATTCCACCAAGCCTCTATCAACCTCTCTTTTTTCTTTAAGAAAAACCTTAGAAAAATAAAAGGCGGTGACGAAAATATGCTAGTCGCGAAGTTAGTTATTGTTGCACTGGCAGGAATCATAGCAGGAGCGGTAATTGGTATAATTATCCGCAAAAAAATGGCAGAGAGCAAGCTTGATTCCGCAGAAGACTATTCGAGAAAGATTATCCTTGAAGCCAGCAAGCAGGCAGAGACAATCAGAAAAGAGGCCCAGCTACAGGCAAAGGACAAGCTTTATCAAATGAAAATCGATTTTGAGGATGAGACAAGGTCAAGACGAAAGGAGTTACAGGGCCAGGAAAGAAGGTTGTTCCAAAAAGAGGAGACTTTAGACAGAAAAATGGAGCAACTTGAGCAAAGAGAATTACTAATTGCCAAACAAGAGGCGACCTTAGCTAATCAGGAGAATGATCTGAAGAAAAAGGAGGGAGAATTCAACAGCCTAATAGAAGAAGAGAGGCAGAAATTGGAGAGAATTGCTGGGATTTCAGCGGCAGAGGCAAAAGAGATGCTTGTTTCCTCTATGGAATCAGAGGCACGTCATGAGGCCTCCAAACTCATAAAGAAAATAGAGGCTGAGACAAGAGAGATCTCTAATAGAAAGGCACAGGAGATTTTAACCCTGGCCATTAAGAGATATGCTGGTGATTATGTGGCTGAAGAGAGCGTATCTGTGGTTAATCTACCAAATGATGAGATGAAAGGGAGGATTATCGGAAGAGAAGGTAGGAATATAAGGGCCCTGGAGGCGATAACTGGAATCGATCTTATAATTGATGATACACCGGGGGCTGTGGTGCTTTCAGGCTTTAACCCTATCAGGAGAGAGGTGACCAAGATAGCTTTAGAGAGGTTGATCGAAGATGGCAGGATTCACCCGGCTCGGATTGAGGAGGTAGTGGAGAGAGTGAGCAGAGAGATCGAGACAAACATCAAAGAGGCCGGGGAACAGGCTACTTTAGATATCGGAGTTCATGGTATCCATCTAGAATTGATTAATTTAATCGGTCGGTTAAAATATAGATCAAGTTATGCTCAGAATGTTCTAAAACACTCTATTGAGGTTGCCTTTTTATGTGGAATAATGGCAGCAGAGTTAGGGTTAGATGAAAAGCAGGCTAAAAGAATTGGACTTCTCCATGATATCGGTAAAGCAGTAGATCATGAGATAGAAGGGGCACATGCAATTATAGGTGCAGACTTAGCCAAGAAATATGGCGAATCTGATCCGGTAGTTCATGCCATAGCTGCTCACCATGAGGATATTCAGGCCACCTCTGTTATGGATGTGCTTCTTCAGGCAGCTGACACTCTATCTGGCGCAAGGCCTGGCGCCAGGAGAGAGATGTTTGAGTCGTATGTGAAGAGGTTGGAAGACATGGAAGAGATAGCCATGTCTTTTAAAGGTGTTAATAAGTCGTATGCAATCCAAGCAGGCAGAGAGCTAAGGATAATAGTAGAAAGTGATAAGATAGATGATTTTGAAGCAACAATGATGTGCAAGGAAGTAGCAAAAAAGATAGGAAAAGATCTTACATATCCCGGACAGATAAAGGTAACAGTGATAAGAGAAATCAGGGCCATTGAATATGCTAAGTGAAAAAAATTCGGCCTGTTTATGCTTGAAGCTCAATAAGTAAGATCAATAGCGTCTTGGCATCTTTTATAATAAATACTTACCTCGTAACACCCATCACTTTTTTATAGGTTATAAGTGATTGTCCAACCTAATTTGTCTGAAACTCATTTTACCAAATCTGAAAAAATGGCAAGCGATACTTTCTATCTATTGAGAGTTGTCAATTAAGCCCGAGTGTTAATTGGGTTTTATTTTATCAGCAATAATTATATAATATCTATTAATAGTCGCCAGTTGTTAAAGTTTGCAAACACAAGCACAATTGACTACTAACAACGTTTTGCTAACAATACACAATAATTAATATCGCCTTTTAAAATGATCCAACTCTTCCATGTTTATAAAAGCTTTGGATCGAAAAATCCAGCCCTCATAGATGTTAGCCTTACAGCAAAGAAGGGAGAGTTTGTTTTTATCACAGGACCCAGTGGTGCAGGAAAAAGCACACTGTTAAAGATAATTTTCTGTGCAGAGAAACCCACAAGCGGGCATGCATTGGTCGATGGAAGAAATCTTAACAGGATCAAGGATAGGGATCTTGCATTATTACGTCGAAAAATAGGAGTAATCTTTCAGGATTTCAAGTTGCTTCCAAGACGCAATGTGTTTGAGAATGTAGCCCTGGTTTTAGAAATAATGGGGTTTCCATTATCTATGATACGCAAGAAGGTTCATCAGGCACTAAGGTATCTGGATTTGGCAAACAAAGAAGGTTACTATCCCCCGCAGCTTTCAGGTGGCGAACAACAGAGAGTTGCTATTGCCAGGGCAATCATCAACAACCCCTTGATTCTCTTGGCTGACGAACCTACTGGAAACCTTGATCCTGGTTTAACCATGGAGATAATGGCCCTTTTGAGAGAGATACATAGCAGGGGCACAACAGTAATCGTGGCAACACATAGCCGGGAGTTGCTAAAGGATACAAGGAGAAGAATTGTTACCTTAAATAAAGGCAGAATAGTATAAATGAGAATTACATTCTTTCGTTATTTTTTCAGACAGGCTGTGGCAAATATTCTTAGGAATCGGTTAGTTCATCTGGTAGGTGTGGGCACTATGGCTATAGCATTCCTTATTTTTAATGCTTTTGTTCTTATTTTCGTAAATTTAAATCACTGGACAGAGGAACAGGGAAGATCGCTGAGCATGTCTATTTATTTCAAAGAGGAGCCAGAAAGAGTTGTGCTTGAAAACATAAAAAAAGAATTACTTCATTTTCCTGGGGTGACAATAAAAAGGTTTATTTCCAAGGATGATGCCATGGAAAGCATTAAGGGCCAACTTGGAGACAAGGCCGGGCTACTGGATGGTCTAAAGGTGAATCCTTTGCCTGCTTCCCTTGAGATTATTCTTTCGAGAGATAAAAACGGGGATTCTTCTCCTTATCAATTGAAAACAATGTTGGAAAGAATTGATAGCGTTGATGAGGTACAATACAGCCAGGAATGGATAGAAAGGTTTCAGGCCATAATGGAGGCAATAAAGTTAATTGGCATAATTTTTGGGGGATTGCTTTTTTTAGCAGCCCTTTTTATCATCACAAATACAATAAAATTGACTATCTATTCCAGAAAGGATGAGATTGAGATACTCAAGCTGGTAGGTGCAACTAATCGATTTGTAAAGACCCCTTTTCTGATTGAAGGGTCCATTCAAGGGTTTCTTGGCGGCTCAGTGGCCATAATCATTCTCTTTTTAAGTTATATAACAGTCATAACCAGATTAGACTTGAGAGTGGGATTTACCTCTCTTGATATTGTTTTTCTTTCGCCTCAATTTATCCTCCTTCTTTTAATTATGAGCATTATTACTGGTTTTATTGGAAGCACTATATCCTTGGGTCGCTTTTTTAGAATATGAACCCGAAAATCAAGGTTTTTCTATCAGGTTTTTCCATAATATTTGCCGTTGTTTTTAATTTTTTTTCTATAGATTTCTCAGAAGCAGAAGAAGGGTCTTCTACCGAAGCTACCTGCTCTCAGATCAAGCAGATAGAAAGGCATCTTTTAGAACAGCAAGAGGAGTTGTTAAGCGTTGGCATTAAGGAAAAGGATATCCTGGGAGAGATAGAAAGGTTAGAAAAAGGTGTCTCTGAAAACAGGGAATCATTAAGGCAGCTATCAAGCCAGATAAAAAAGGTTTCAGAAAAGATCCAGGGAAGCCAGAGAAGGATTCAGCAACTAAACCGATCTTCCCTCGCTGCCAAGGAATATTTAAAAAAGCGGTTAGTAGCCTTCTATAAGTTTGGGAGGCCTGGATATGTTAGGCTTCTTGCTGTCTCTGCCACTCTTCAGGAATTTCAAAAAATTATAAAGTATATGAAGGCTATTATAGATCAAGATAGACAAATTCTGGATATGTTGGACAGACAGAGGAGTCAAGCTGAGAATGAGTTAGGTGTGCTCAAGGAAAATATAGCCAAGATTGAGGTGTTAAGAAAAACCAAGGATAGAAGCATGGTCCTGCTTGAAAAATATATTGAAAAAAAAGTTCTTTTGTTAATGAAAGTGCATAGGGAGAAAGAATTTTATAGAAAAGCGGTTAAGGAGCTAAAAGAGGCTACCCAAGCTTTAAGTGAGACCATGATGCATTTAGAGATGGAGGAAAAGGAAAGGCATTTAGGAAAAGGGTTTGCTGAAATGAAAGGGAAATTGCCTCTGCCATTAAATGGAAAGATACTTAAAGATGTCAAACAATTTAGATCCACCCCATTTATGCATAGAAAGGGAATATATATTAAAGGTTCTCCAGGGCAGGAAGTTAGATCGATTTTTCCTGGCACAGTAGATTATTCCGGATGGTTTAAAGGATATGGACAGTTGATGGTTATTAACCATGGATCCCATTATTTTACTGTCTATGCCCGCCTTGAGGAGAGGATAAAGGAAAAGGCAGAGATGGTCGCAGGAGGAGAAGTAGTGGGTCTGGTGGGAGATCTTGGTTGGCATACGGGGTCAGGGGTTTATTTTGAGATAAGAAAAGGACAGGATCATCTTGACCCCAAAAGATGGCTTAAGATAGAATAGGTACTAAGCGATTGCCTAAGGCACTTAAAGCCCGCCCTGGTACGATTCGCTCTGATCAGCCTACTAATTTATATAGGCCGGGGCCAGGATTAATAGTATGCTAAGGGGATGGACGGGATGTGAATTAAGGGACTTAACTCAACAAACACGATAAACACAAAAAAGGGAGAAAGGGGATGTCAAAAACAAGGCATAATCATTTTTTTTATCAGGCAATTATTTTCATCTGTGTGACGTTTTTGCTTTTAATCAGCGGAAGTTCCCAAGATGTTTTGGCCGGCACAAAAGAAGTATATAAGAATATTGAGATACTTAGCGAAGTTTTACGTAAAATTGAAAAAAACCATGTTAAAGGCACAGACCCAAAAGAGCTTATATACGGGGCTATAAAGGGTATGGTTGGAACCTTGGATCCTCACTCCTTTTTTATGAGTCCAGAAGAATACAAGGAATTGATGATAGAGACAAAGGGAAGCTTTTCCGGGGTAGGGATTGAGATAACCATCAGAGATAATGTGCTTACAGTGGTCTCTCCTATTGAAGGGACGCCTGCATTTAAGGCTGGGATAAAGGCAGGAGACAAAATAATCAAGATAGGAGACAAATCAACTAAGGATTTATCCATCATGGTGGCAGTTAAGCTTATTAGGGGGCCCAAGGGTAGCAAGGTCAAGCTGACCATCAGCAGGAAAGGTTTAGAAAAACCAATTGATTTTCTAATCACCAGGGATGTGATACCTATTAAAAGCGTTCGCTCTGATTTCCTTCCTTTCGATATAGGTTACATCAGGATTTCTAATTTCCAAAGCGATACCGGTCAAGAACTTTCTAAGACCTTAAAAGAGGTGGAGAGCAAGAAGAAGTTGAAGGGCTTGATTCTGGATTTAAGAAACAACCCTGGGGGACTACTATCTCAGGCGGTAAAGGTAGCTGATGAGTTTCTTGATTCGGGGTTGATTGTTTCCATTAAGAGCAGGGATAAAAAAGAAGAAGAAAGTGTTGCCCATAAGAATAAGAATCCCCGGAAATATCCTATGATTGTCTTGGTTAATGAGGGGAGCGCCAGCGCATCAGAAATAGTGGCCGGGGCTTTACAGGACAACAAGAGGGCCCTTATCTTAGGCTCAACTACCTTTGGAAAGGGCTCTGTTCAAACCCTTTTTCCCCTTTCAGATGGTTCAGGTTTGCGCCTTACAACTGCAATATACTTTACTCCAAGCGGAAGATCGATACAGGCAAGTGGTATTGAACCGGATATAATGGTTGCCTTTATACCACCAAAGGTGAAGCCAAAAGTAAAAGAGCACCATGTCATAAGAGAGAGGGATTTGGAAGGTCATATTGAAAAGGAGCCCCCGGAGGCAATAGAAGAGGAAAAGGGCGGGATCTTATTAGATGAAGAATCCCATATCCAAAAACGTATTGAAAATGATAATCAGTTAAGCACAGCCATACAGATACTTCAATCCTGGAACATTTTCCATGAAATAGATAGCCGACTGTTCCAGGAATGAGCTTGAGATATCATTAAATGGCCAGAGCAAAAAAAAAGAAACCTAATATCGCTCTTATTGGTCTTGGATCCGTAGCCATAATTGTTGCTATATTGATAGGCTATCTCTCAATATTAGATAGAAAACAATCTCCGCTACCATTTGAGGAGATTTATACCCCGTCCATAGAATTAAATAGAAATATCCGCCTTATAGATAAGGCCATTTCCGATGTATTCTATAAGTTGGGAGTGCCCCAAGAGAAGATAATTTTTATATCCGTTCTTCCAAGACAGAAAGAGGGATATAACTGGGATTTTAACAGTATAGAAGCCAGGATTTCGCATCGTTCCTCCATTTTCCAGATAGGAAAGGAAATTAGAAGCAGTATTTCTGATTTAAGGATACCTGTACAAATTAAGATAGATAAAAAATCAGGCAATGAAATAATCTGCAATATTTACTATAAGGGCCTCTATACTCATAGATTAAGTATAATATTAGATGCTTATCAGCAACCTCATCGTTTATTATATCCCAAAATCAGTATTATAATAGATGACTTAGGCTATAACAGTTCTCTTGCAAATGCCTTTATAGAACTTGACCTACCCCTTACCTTTTCTGTTTTACCCTTTACACCTAATACGAGGTTGATTGCCCAAAAGGCCAGGAAAGAGGGGCGAGAAATAATGCTTCATCTTCCTATGGAACCAATTAGTTACCCTGCTATTAATCCAGGAGATGGGGTCTTAATGGTATCGATGGATAGAGAAATGATTTTGAAGACACTTAACCGTGATTTGACTCAAGTGCCTTTTGTTGCTGGTGTTAATAACCACATGGGCTCAAGATTTACAGAGATTGAGGAGAAGATGATGATCGTACTTACTGAATTGAAAAGAAGGGGCCTCTACTTTATTGATAGCAGAACAAGTGGCGGTAGTGTGGCATTTAAGGTAGCAAAAAAAATGGCCCTCAAGACAGCCAGCAGGGATATATTTTTGGATAATGATCTCTCAGAAAATGCCTTAAAGATACAAATGGAAAGACTGCTTAGTCTGGCAAGATATAAGGGCTTTGCTATAGGCATTGGACATCCTCACAAAGAAACTCTTGGGCTATTAAAAAGATACCAGTCGATCCTAAATGATAAGGCTGAGATAGTAGTTGTTTCTGACTTACTGAGGCACTAATATCACTCCAACACCCCTAAATTCGTATATTCTCAATAAATTGGGGCAAGACCTTTATGTAGGGTGGCATTTTATATGCCACCGTTGTATCGGCGGGGTATAAAACCCCGCCCTACAATGATATGTACTAATGATCGTAGATCTAAACCAACGTTTTCAGGGATATAATCCCACTATTTATTGAGCAGATAGCTAAATTCTATAAAAGGAGGATTATTTGAATATACCTTTCCTGGATTTAAAGGCCCAGTATGAGGCCATTAAAGAAGAAATCATGGCAGCTACTATCGAGGTTTATCAATCGCAGAAGTTTATCCTGGGACCGAAGGTAGAAGAATTGGAAAGAAAAGTAGCCACTTATACTCAGGTCAAGCATGCAGTAGGGGTTTCTTCAGGCACCGATGCCTTGCTTATATCCTTAATGAGTACCGGCATTGGTCCCGGAGATTTGGTAATTACCTCCCCTTATACCTTTTTTTCCACCGCTGGTTCAATTGTCAGAGTAGGTGCTATTCCTGTTTTTGTAGATATAGACTATATTACATATAATATTGATCCGGAGAAATTGGAGAAAAAAATTTCTTCAATGAACGCCAGGGGTAGGTCCCGCTTAAAGGCGATAATTCCTGTTCATCTTTTTGGGCAATGTGCAGATATGGACAACATTACAGCCATAGCAAAATCTTTAGGGGTGTTAATTATAGAGGATGCAGCTCAGGCTATTGGAGCAGAATGCAAATATAGTGATGGATCTTTGAAAAGAGCAGGTTCTATGGGTAACTATGGTTGCTTTTCTTTTTTCCCCTCGAAAAACCTCGGTTCCTTTGGAGATGGGGGCATGGTAACCACGAATGATGAGGGAATATTTCAAAGACTTAAGATAATGAGGGTCCATGGGTCTCAACCAAAATATTACCACAAAGTTGTTGGTGGAAACTTTAGATTGGATGCCCTTCAGGCAGCTATTCTCCTGGTAAAACTTAATTATCTTGAGCAGTGGACTGAAAAGAGGAGGCAGAATGCACGAATTTATAGAGAACTATTTGCTGAAAAAACCATAGAGGAGATTGAAGTCCCTGCTGAGAATGAAGGGAGGCATATATATAATCAATTTGTACTCAAGGTTGACAACGATAGAGATGAGCTAAAGAGATATCTAACCAATCAGGGGATAGGGTGCGAGATTTATTATCCAGTTCCTCTTCATATTCAAGAATGTTTTCAATATTTGGGATATCGTCCAGAGGATTGCCCTGTTTCAATTGAGGCTGCAGCAAAGACCCTTTCTTTACCGATTTATGCGGAGTTAAGATATGAGCAGATTGAATATATTGTAGATAAAATAGGTTCATTTTTAGGAAACAAAAGGGCATCTTAATGTTTTTTACTCTTTTTACTATCTTGCAAAGCATTAAGACTGTCATGTTGACACAAGAGAAATATTGGGAGAATATTAGGTATGGCTGAAGATTTTGTTAAATTTTATCAAATGCCTCTGTTAAAAAACCCCATACTAATTGCTGGATTTGGTGGTTGGTCAAATGCTGGCAATATTGCACTGAAGTCAATTGAGCACATTATTCAACAAAAAAGAGCTACATTACTCGCAGAAATAGATCCAGACCTTTTTTACCAGTTTACTCAAAACAGACCAATTATTAAGATCAAGAAAGGAAGGCTTCAAGATCTCTATTTGAAAAAAATATCCTTTTATTTTTGGCCTAACAAGGAAGGAAAAAATGATCTTATCATCTTAAAGGCACAAGAGCCGGATTATAGATGGCCTGCTTTTGTTCAGACCCTATTTCATTTGTGTAAACAATGGGGTGTTTCTTTCATCATCAATCTTGGAGGGATGTATGATGATGTCCTTCATACCGAGGCCATAGTGTCCGGAGTTTCCTCTTCTGGGGAGTGGAGAGATAGCTTTATCGAAAAAGGTATTCATCTGATTGACTATGAAGGTCCCTCCGGGATACATTCCCTTATTATGCAGAGGGCGGAAAAAGAAAGCTGCCCATTTATCGGGCTTTGGGGCCACTCGCCACTATACATTAGAGGTACAAATTTTATGGTGGTAATCAGGATTATTAATTTAATTGCCTCTTTCTTTGCCTTTTCTATTGATACGTTTGAACTTGAGACTTCTATAAAGGAATTTGAGCATCAAATTGAGGAGATCTTGGAAAAGAATTCAGAATTAAAGGAGCAAATAGAGGAGATTCAAAAGATCAGAAGCGGGGAATTGCGAAAGAAGGATACATCAAAGATTATAAATTTAAAGGATTTTATCCGGCCCAAGGATTTATAATCAGGCCTCCATCTTTGCATCATTCTTAAAAAGGATACGGACGAGATTAACTTTACTTGAGGTATAAAAATATGGCTAATGTCGTTGTTGTTGGCACCCAGTGGGGTGACGAAGGAAAAGGGAAGGTGGTCGATCTTCTTACTGCTAATGCAAACAGGGTAGTTAGATTTCAAGGAGGAAATAACGCAGGACATACAATAGTGGTAAATGGTGAGCGATCTATTTTCCATCTTATACCCTCTGGGATCCTTTATCCAGATACCAGATGTCTAATAGGTAACGGAGTAGTCGTTGACCCCGAGGTCTTATTAGAGGAGATAAAGGAATTGCTTGATAAAGGAATAACTATTAGCCCTAAAAGGTTAGGTTTAAGCGAGCGGGCCCATATAATAATGCCTTACCATAAGGCTGTTGATATGGCTCGTGAAAGGGCAAAAGGAAAATCCAAGATCGGGACTACTGGAAGAGGCATAGGTCCATGCTATGAAGATAAGGTGGCAAGGGTGGGAATAAGGGCCATTGATTTAACAGAACCGGATGTATTAAAGGAAAAAATCAAGGCAAATCTTAGCGAGAAGAATTTTTATCTAACAAATCTTTTTAAATGTGAACCATTGGAATATCAGCCTATATTAGATAGATACCTTTCGATATCCCATGAACTTTCCCCATTTATTGTTGATGTCTCCACAGAACTGGATGAGGCAATGAAAGGAGGTGAAAATATCCTTTTCGAAGGTGCGCAAGGGACACATTTAGACATTGACCATGGTACATATCCTTTTGTTACTTCTTCCAATCCCGTAGCAGCAAATGCATGCATCGGGACAGGGATAGGTCCGAAAAGATTGGACAGCATTGTTGGTATTGTTAAGGCATATACAACTCGCGTTGGTGCTGGCCCGTTTGTAAGCGAGCTCGTTGATGAGACCGGTAATTACCTTCAGGAAAGAGGGCAAGAATTTGGTGCCACCACTGGTAGGCGACGTAGGTGTGGCTGGCTGGATCTGGTTGTTGTCAGATATTCTGCCAGGATAAATGGACTGACCCATCTGGCCATAACAAAACTCGATGTATTAACAGGTTTGGACCAGATTAATCTCTGTGTGACATATGATTATCAGGGAAAGCGGCTGGAGAATATCCCGGCCAAACTGTCTACGCTTAATAACTGTAGCCCTGTTTATGAGAAGATGCATGGCTGGCAAGAGGATATCTCTGGAGCAAGGACATTTGAAGAACTACCAAAAAATACTCAGGCCTATATAAGAAGGATAGAGGAGTTTGTTGGTGTTTCTGCTTCTATTATATCTGTTGGCTCAGGGAGGGAGGAGACGATTTTTTGCAAAAACCCCTTTAATGACAACCTTCCTTAATTTGATGATATAGGAAATTTCTTTTGGACGCAGATGGACGCAAATTATCAAGATTTATAATATAAAAAAATATCTGCGTTTATCTGCCCGCCCTGGTGCGATTTTCGTGAAATAGGCTGCTATTGCTGTAATATTTTAGAAGTGGCACCCGCTGAACTACAGCCATACAAATCGGTCTGGGCCAGGGCGAGAACCTGCCCGCCGTCCGGCAGGCGGGTCTGCGTCCTAATCTAACCGACCTTTTCTTGTGGGCGGCGCCATGATAAATGTTATTACTACTACTACGGCAAAGCTTGAATATATTATAGTAAACAACCACATAGGCGCATTATAAAACAGAATAGAGTCTATAATATTTCCAATGAAGGAGACCTTCTCTTCAGAAAGGTTATGAGCATACCTAAGCCTAAATTCAAGAACTGTTAAAGGGCAATTTATGCCAATTAATGCCTCCAGTGCAACCCCAACAATAGCTAACAGGTGGGCTATTCGAAACCACAGATTTCTTATCCATTTCCATTTAAAAATGATACCTAAGACAATGAGGATGAAACCCAGGACAACGAAAATAACATATCCGAGGTGAATAATAGCAATGATGTCAGCTAAAAGCAGATTAAACATGAGTAACAGATACTTTATAAGAAAGTGATCAGGTTATCAATTTATTCTATGAGATTTTAACGGATGGTATTACTGTTGACCAAAAAACTTTCCTCATATGACCTTTTTCAGATAAAATCAGCTTATTAAATAGTTTTCTGTTTAAGCTTGACTAATCATAAAATTCCTGTTAATGGCGATTTATACTATGTATTAGTAGTTTGCAGGTTTTATCATTTGTAAACCTAAACAGATGAAAGGAGGACTTATGGGAGCTTTACTGATTATGGTCGTGGCATTAGTTGGGTACATTGTTATGTACCAGCTTTACGGCAAGTTTATTGGCAAAAAGATTTTTGCCATATCTGCTACCGCTAAAGTGCCTTCCGTAGAGCTTGAAGATGGCACTGATTATGTGCCCACCAAAAAGGAAGTTATTTTTGGGCATCATTTCACCTCAATTGCAGGTACAGGACCAATTGTGGGGCCTGCAATTGCCATAATTTGGGGTTGGGTTCCGGCAATGTTATGGATTTTTATCGGGACCATAATAATGGGTGCGGTTCACGACTTTGGTGCTTTGATTATTTCCATGAGAAATCAGGGGAAATCTATTGCGGAATACACTGCGAAATACATTAATGATCGCACCAAGGTTTTCTTTTTCCTGATCGTCTTTTTAGAATTGTGGATCGTTATTGCTATCTTTGGACTCGTGATTGCCGTTGTTTTTATGATGTATCCTGCATCGGTAATCCCGGTCTGGCTTGAAATACCCATTGCAGTATATCTGGGTTACCTGATTTATAAAAAAGGCAAAAACGTAATGACCTGGTCGATTATTGCCGTCATTGTTATGTATGCTACGTTCATCATTGGCTATTATGTGCCATTAAAGATGCCTGCTATCTGGGGAATTCCTCCCACAGGGGTGTGGACAATCCTCTTGCTGGCCTATGCCTTTATTGCGTCTGTGCTCCCAGTGACCACATTGCTTCAGCCTCGTGATTTTATTAATTCACATCAATTAATTATAGTATTGGCGATTCTGGTCTTAGGCGTACTGTTTTCTGCGTTTGGCGGAAATCTTCATATGGTGGCGCCTGCGGTGCAAGCTAGCCCTGCAAAAGCACCTTCTATGTGGCCATTTCTGTTTATCACGATTGCCTGTGGGGCTATTTCGGGATTTCATTCCCTGGTCTCCTCGGGAACTTCGGCCAAACAGGTACGTAGCGAGGGGGATTCTCTTTTTGTGGGCTATGGTGGAATGTTAATGGAAGGCACATTGGCTACCATAGTTGTTATAGCCGTGGCAGCAGGGATTGGCATGGGGTACACGCCAAAAGGTGGAGAAATGTTGACAGGTGTTGCGGCATGGACAACCCACTATTCATCATGGGCTGCAGCTGCTGGACTCGGCTCAAAAGTGAGCGCCTTTGTGGACGGTTCTGCGAATATGATCAGCTCCCTTGGTATTCCAAAAGGAATTGCCCTGGTCATTATGGGGGTTTTTGTGGCCTCTTTTGCTGCAACTACGCTTGATACCGCCACAAGAATTCAACGCTATGTGGTTGCTGAACTGTTTGGAGATATCAAACTTACTTTTTTAACCAACAAATATGTGGCCACGATAGTGGCGGTTGGCAGCGCTTTGATATTAGCCTTTGTCACTGGTGCAAGCGGTAAAGGTGCATTGACATTGTGGCCAATGTTTGGGGCTGTGAATCAAACGTTAGCTGCCTTGGCACTGATTATTATTACGCTATATCTACAAACCAAGGGCGGTGCAAAATGGATGTTTGCAGGATTTCCTGCGATTTTTATGGCGTTTATGACAATTTGGGCAGTCATTGTGAATCAGACAAAGTTTCTCGGGGCCCACAATATGCTACTGACAGTGGTAAACCTCTGTATTCTTATTGTGGCAGTATGGATCTTGGTCGAAGGTCTCATTAAATTCTTTGGTTCCTATGGTAAGCCTACTGTAGAACCAGAGCCTGCAACTTAAAGATAAAGCGGAAGTATCGCAGCAAGACGGTGCTTCCGCTTTATTTATTACAGAACAAGGCAAACCGCACTCAACACTGTGAGACCTTTGAAAAATGGCCACTCTGTCATTGCGAACGAATGTGAAGCAATCTCTAACTCATTGAAAATATAAAAGATTGCCACGTCGCTTCGCTCCTCGCAATGACTTGTAAGATAATTTTTCAAAGGTCTCTGTATAAGGGGATTGATTTGTAGTGGCTTTTTTATTGCCGTCATTTCCTTTTTTATACCAGTGAATTCAGATAGACAATAATATTACCTAATGGTAGATGAATTAAGAAGAACCTATATTGTGCTATTAATTCCTGCAATTGTAGGTTTTATTTTTTTCTTTGTGGCCAAAACGTTTCATCTTATTCACATCGGACCATTTAAATTTCAGGAATTCCTTGGCCCATCACTGTTTATAGCATCAGTTATTTTTGCGATAGCCTTACCTATTCTTTTCCGCACCCTTTTTGCCCACAAAGTTCGGCACCAAAAAAGCGTTTCCGAACCAGATTTGCTCAAATTTGAACGCATTTTTCTCTATATCGCGTTACTTACCCCCTATGTAACCTTAATTGCTTATTTCTTTGAGCTTCCACGCTTCTATTGTGCAGGAACGGTTTTGATGGCTCTTTATGCGGTGTATTACTACTATCCTTCTGAAAGACGGATTAAGTTTGAAAAGCGGATTTTCAGGGTAAGATAATTATCGTGTAGAACTGTTCACAAAGAGAGAATATAAGAATTACCTTATTGCTGGTGTTTTAAATGAAGCCAATAGTAAATGCCATTAAAGATATAATCCTTAAAGCCTGGAAAGTCGCTGATGGAGTGGCGCGCGGTAAGGCATTGGGGATCATTGAATATGAGGCTGAAGAACTGGACCACATTTTTGGAATTCTGGTTTTAGGTTCTTTTGTCGGTTTGCCGTCGCCACCAATGCAGATTTCGCTAGATTTGATGCCTCTTATGGAGCAAGAGCTAATGCTCATGATGGAAAAGGTTGATACCGCCCATGAACCAATATCAGACCTTTTTTCAGTGTTAGACATAGGTTAACAATGGATAAAGCGACCAATATCTTTTTTATGGGTAAAGGTGGGGTTGGAAAATCCACCGCAGCAGCGCTCAATTCTCTTTTTTTGGCCCAAAAAGGGTTTCAGGTACTGATTGTTTCACTAGATCCTGCCCACAATCAATCCGATATTTTTGAGAAGAGCCTTTCAGATAAGCCAGGAAAAATTGTTGACAATTTAATGGGGATAGAAATTGATCAAGATTATTGGATCAAGCAATACCTTAAAGATGTTCAGAATCAAATCAATAAAACCTATTCCTATTTAACTGCCTTTAATTTAGATAAATATTTTAGAGTAATGAAACACTCTCCAGGTCTTGAAGAATACGCTTTAATATTGGTGTTCAAAGATATCGAGCAAAGGTTTGGCCACCTTGATTTTCTGATGTTTGATATGCCGCCCACCGCCTTGGGATTAAGATTCTTTACGCTGCCTACACTCTCCTTGATCTGGATAGAACAACTCTTGGCGCTACGGCAGGAAATTATCAAAAAAAGAGATTTAATTACCAAAGTTAAATTGATTAAAAAGGAGGTAGAGACGGATAAAATTCTAAATAAAATCAATGAGATGAAGAGAGATTACCAAAACCTGAAAGACATTTTTGAAGATTGTGAACAGACACACATAAATTTAGTTTTAAACCCCGATAAATTGTCATTAGCTGAATCAACCCGCATTGTTGAGGCCTTACATGATATTAATATTACCTGTAGTCAAATTATCAACAATAAAATGCAGCTACATTCATCATGCGATGATATTAATACTACCTTTTCAGATATTCCCATATGTCAGTGCCCCTATTCAGAAACACCATTAATCGGGCTTACTAATTTAGAGCAATTTTTGAAAGCAAACGGCAATTTGTTGGAAGAACAATTAAATTATTTACTATAAGGCCTCGGCCTTTAGGCAGGCCAATAAAAATATAGAGCCTTTCATTGCCACCTTCGATTTGAAAGAAAAATAAGGTATGGTCTTTTTTATTAGCCACGAAGGAGAAGAAATTCTTTAGTAACGTTCAAAAGGCACGGCATTTTGTTTTCAAAGAAAAAATTAGACAAAATCCAAAACGACAATTTTGAACTGGTCTAATTCATATTTTTCATCCATCTATCTTTTGGATAGAGATGATGGTAGCCATCTCTTAGGTGATAACTAGCTGTAATCATTAGGAATGTCAAGGGCGACCGAAGGGAGTTCATCTTGACCCTTGACATTCCTAATGATGAAGGCTTTTAAGAAATGTTTCTTTTAAATTACCCTTGTATACCTGTCGAAAAACGCGAAATTTTAATTTTGCCGAACCTTTTGAACGATACCAATTCTTTACATAATGGAAGGCAAGGTTGAATTTGGTCCGAAAATAGAATTAATTTTCATCCTTCGTGGTGCCCAGAATGGGCATGAGTGTTTGGTCCGAAAATAAACTTTATGCATACATAAAAAGTCATGAACCAAGGTAATTGCGAGGGCTTTAGCCCGAAGCAATCTAATAAATACAATAAGTTATGAGGAGATTGCTTCGCTCCGCTCGCAATGACATTCTTTCTGGCTTTTTGTGAGACTATTAAAATCACTATTTTCATTTTTCGTGGTGCCCAGAATGGGCATGAACGTTTGTATGGAAGATAAAAGCACCATGCTTGAAGAAAATGATAGCCTCTATTTCGATTCCAGAATATTTTATGGTTACCGGGCCATAGGGAGGCGTCCTTGCAGGGCGCTAGCATTCATTTACAACAAGATGCCTTAAGGTATCATTTTACAAATAATAGCGGGGGTTTTCCAATGATCGAAATACGTTTTCATGGACGGGGCGGACAGGGTGCGGTTATAGGCTCCGAAGTCCTGGCCCACGCTTTTTTCATAGAAGATAAATATGTACAGGCATTTCCGGCATTCGGTGTAGAACGCCGCGGTGCTCCGGTTACCGCATTCTGCCGCATTGACGACAGGCAGATCAATCTGCGCAATCAGATTTACGAGCCGGATCATATCGTGGTATTGGATCCAACCCTGCTTGAGACCGCTGGTGTCACTCAGGGACTGAAAAAAAATGGAACCATTGTGGTCAATGGCAAGCAAAGCCCGGGTTACTACACGGAGCTTTTTGGCTCTGATTACCAATTGTATGTGCTGGATGCCACTTCCATAGCCGTTGAGCACCGGCTGGGATCGTCAGCCAACCCGATCATTAACACCGCTATATTAGGGGCTTTCTCTAAGGCAACCGGCTTGGTGCGTATTGAGTCTGTGGAACAGGCTATTGATGAATATTTGCCGGTTAAAAAAGAGAACAACAAGAAGGCTGCCCGTGCCGCATATGAACGGGTAGTCAAGGGATAAGGCAAGCATTTCCAAATTTTGGATTTTAGATTGCGGATTGCGGATTGAAAAACAAATCCGAATACCCGCATGCCGGATGGCGGGCAGGCGAAATTCGAAATAATCTTCAAATTCTCAAAATTCAAATGACAAAAAAACACCGCAGACCTAATGGCTTTAAATTAATTGTTTTAAACATTAGGAAATTTGAATTTCTGATTTGTTTCGGCCTGCCCTGGCGCGACATTGCTTGAACACACTGTGATCGTTGCAGTATTTTGCAACTGAAGTTAAAAAACATATGCCTTGCAAGCCAGCCTGCCCTGGCGCAACGTGATGAGATTATTATATATGGGCTATTAGTTTTTTCAGGAATTCAATATCAAACACCAAATTTGCAATGCCAGGTCTGGGCCAGGGGTCTGGGCCAGGGAATTCGGATTTCGTGCTTCGAGTTTTCCAGCTTGTTTGGAACAGCATTTGGAAAGGGCTTTTTGTTATGGCTATAAAAAAACGTAGTGAGTTAGCTAAAGAATACGAATTTAAGACCTGGCGTGACTTCACTCCCATGAATATATCAGTGGGCACGATGCTCCATAACATGACAGGGAGCTGGCGCTTCATAAAACCAATATATGAGGACAAGATGCCGGCCTGTCAAAACGCCTGCCCTGCTGGAAATGATATTGAAGGCTGGATAAAACTTTTACAGAAAGGTGAATATGAAAGGGCCTACTGGCATTTAAAACAGGAGCAGCCGTTTCCCGCGATTTTAGGTCGAATCTGCTTCAAGTTCTGCGAGACCGCCTGCAATCGCGCTCCACTCGACGATTGTGTAGGTATCAACGATCTGGAACGCTTTGTGGGTGACCAAGTTGCTCTTTCAACCCCTCATCCGGATTTGCCAGAATATAACGGAAGAGACATTGCCGTTATTGGCTCCGGTCCTGCGGGTATGTCGGCTGCATATTACAGCAGGCTGCTCGGATTTAAGGTTACGATCTTTGAAGAGCTCCCTGAGATGGGAGGCATTCTCCGCGTGGGTATCCCTAATTACCGACTGCCGCGGGAGGTTGTTGCATCGGAGTTCGAGGGATTAAAGAACATGGGAATTGAGTTTAGACCAAATACCGCAGTTGGAAAAGATATCGCCCTCGATGAACTCCGTAACGAGTATGACTACATTTTCCTTGCCACTGGTATGCATGCAAGCATGAAAATCGGTGTGAAAGGTGAGGATGAAAGCCACCTGATCTTAAGCGGTCTCGCCATGCTGAAGAAAATCGCCCTTGGCGAGAAGGTTGAGCTTGGCAAAAGGGTGGTAGTCATTGGTGGGGGAAACAGCGGCATAGATTGTGCCAGGGTTTCCCGCAGGCTTGGGGCGGAGGTAACCATCATTGATATCCTTGATGAAAAAGAAATACCAGCCCATCCTGAAGAAATTGAGGGGGCCCGTGAGGAAGGGGTTAAATTTAGATTTCTTTCTTGTCCCGAGAGGATCGAGCTCAATGATGACGGAACGATCAGGAAGTTGGTATGTTGCGAGATGGAACCGGGCTCTCCTGACAAGAGCGGACACAGAAATCCGGTAAAAAAGGATGCTGGCCTGTTTGATATGGAAGCCGACAGCATATTGATCGGTATCGGTCAGATACCACTCCTTGATTATCTAAACGGTATCGTGGAGACCGAAAATGGCCTGGTGTTAGTAAATGAAGGTCTTAAGGTCAATGTTAGGGGTGATGGCAGGGCAAAGATTTTTGCTGGCGGTGACATCATAGATATGCCGCATAACGCTGTCTATGCTGTAGCTTCAGGCAAAAGGGCAGCCATTGCCATGGACTGTGACCGTAAAGATAAGGACGTTTCAGAGGTGCTGAAAAAAATAGTAATCGGTGATGGTCCGGCTATCAGCTTCGCGAAATATATGAGATGGGATCCTGTCAATCCAGTGCCTTATAACAAAGACCTGGTCGTTGATTCTGAAAAGATCGTATACGACTATTTCAACAGGGCCTTGAGGGTACAGAAAGAAATTCAAGACCCTGATGTGCGTATTGCCTCCTTTAAGGCTTTCACCAGCACATTTACCCGGGAGGATGCCCAGCAAGAAGCAGCACGCTGCATGCATTGCGGCCGATGCACCGAGTGCGACAACTGTCTGATCTTCTGCCCTGATATGTCCGTACTTTATAAAGGTAATGACCAATTCGGCTACACCTTTGACTATGATTACTGTAAAGGCTGCGGTATCTGTTTTACGGAGTGTCCGCGGAACGCAATAAGCATGGTAGACGAAGAAACTCCTATAAATATCCTATAGTTTGCCTATAGTAAATAGCAGTTCGCCTGCTAAGGACTAATAGATGATGAGACACACATTTCGTGTAAATTCCGAATTACGAATATCGAAGCACGAAACAAACACTCATGCCCATTCTGGGCACCACGAAGGATGAAAATTCTATTTTCGGACCAAATTCAAATGACCAAAAAATATCAATGACCAAAATGGAAGGTGGCATCATCAGACGCTTTTTTTTCGAATTTTGAACATTTGAATTTCGATATTGTTTCGAATTTCGGGTTTCGATCTTCGAATTTAAAAGTTGAGTCTAATTTCACCATAATAAGTTAACATAAATCTTTACTCTTCAGTTTACGAGGAATACTTGTAAGGCAGGAGGCTTAATTTGAAGCAGGTCATAAAAGGGAATTACGCTGTATCCTACGGCGTCAAACTGAGCCGGGTCAAGGTTGTTTCGGCATATCCTATAACCCCGCAGACGACCATCGTGGAAGAGCTCTCTGAGATGTGTGCCAGCGGCGATCTCGATGCAAGGTTCATAAAGGTGGAGAGTGAGCATTCGGCCATGGCAGCAGTGGTTGGTGCGTCTACTGCAGGCGTTCGTTCATTCACCGCCACCAGCAGTCAAGGGCTGCTGCTCATGCACGAAGTCCTTCACTGGGCTGCCGGCGCCAGGCTGCCCATTGTGCTGGCCAATGTAAACAGGGCTGTTGGCCCTGGCTGGAATATATGGGCGGATCAAACCGATTCGATGTCCCAGCGGGACACTGGTTGGATCCAGATCTACTGCGAATCAAATCAGGAGGTGCTGGACAGTGTCATCATGGCCTTCAGATTAGCAGAGAAGGCAATGCTACCGGTAATGCTCACCTATGATGCCTTCTTCCTGAGCCATACCTCCGAGATTGTGGATGTTCCGGAGATAGAACAGGTTGATGCATTCCTGCCATCATACCAGCCCGAGTTCAAGCTTGACATAGATAATCCCCGCATGTTCGGTGGATTGATTGGTCCTGAATACTACTACGAAGAGCGATATGTCATGCATAAGGATGCCCTAGAGGCCCAGGCACACTACCAGCAGGTTTGCAAGGAATTCAATGAGATATTCGGAAGAGAATACGACGTATGCGAGGAGTATCGAACCGACGATGCCGAGGTGATTGTGGTTACAGCAGGAACTATTACATCGGTTACCCGCATAGCGGTTGACAAATTGCGTGAGCAAGGCAAGAAGGTCGGCTTGATGAAGATGCGCATGTTCAGGCCGGTGCCTGTGGAGCGCTGGCGTAAGGTTCTGGGGAATATTACAAAGGTGGTGGTCATAGATCGCAATCTTACCGCCGGTCTGGGCGGAGTTCTTGGCAGCGAGGTTCAGGCTACGCTCTATCCTATGGAAAACCGACCTGTGGTCTATCCAGTGGTCGCAGGTCTTGGTGGCCGGGATGTTGCACCGGACGATGTGATAGGGATCATCAATTATGTCCTGTCCAATGATAAACCAACCGATGTGCCCTTGTTCTGGGGCTTAAAGCAATAGAGGTGTACCATGCAAAAAACTATTGATATACCGCGTGAATTAATGACTGAAAAGGAGTTGCTTCAGCCAGGACTGCTCTCATGTCAGGGGTGCGGTGCCTCTTTGGCGATGAAGCTTGCCATGAAGGGTTTGGGCGAGCGTACGGTTGTTGTTATCCCCGCCTGCTGCTGGAGCATTATTATAGGTGTTTATCCTTATTCAACCCTCCAGGTGCCGGTAATCCACGTCCCCTTTGAGACTGCGGCAGTCTCGGCCTCTGGTATCCGCGCTGCCTTTGATGCCCGGGGAGAGAAGGATGTGGTGGTTATGGCATGGGCGGGAGATGGCGGCACTTTCGATATTGGAATTCAATCCCTTTCAGGTGCCGCCGAGAGGAACGATGACATCTTATATGTTTGCTACGACAACGAAGCATATATGAATACCGGAATCCAGCGTTCCAGTGCAACACCAGTGGGCGCATGGACAACAACAACACCAGAAGGATCCATCAAGGAAGAGCCGAAAAAAGACATTGAGGAGATAATGCTGGCTCACCACATTCCTTACATGGCCACGGCGTCAGTGGCATATCCAGATGATATGTATATGAAGTTCAAAAAAGTACGCTACATTACTGGCACGAAATTCATTCACCTTCTTTCGCCCTGTCCGCCGGGATGGCGGATTGATCCCAGCAAGTCGGTTCAAATTACCCGTATGGCGACCCAGGCCAAGGTCTTTCCCATCTACGAGGTAAGGAGATGGGGATTTTCAAAAGAGCGAGGATGTTTAGAGGAGAACTGGAAATACACGATAAATGTCTACCCTGATAGGGAACTATCCACCAAAGAGTATATGCAGACGCAGGGACGTTTCCAGCAGATAACCGAAGAGATGGTCCATGACGTTCAGAAAAGGGTTGACCGAAAATGGGACGAACTTGTTAGAAAGGCAGACGGATCTGGGACGCGATCTCAAGATCCGGGAGGGGATAGTTCTCTCTGACATATCTCTCAGGCATTGTGCTACGTCAGCGGACAACAACGACGCAACATGTAATGTGAAGTTCTTAATCCCTAATAAATAATCTGGAGGTTTGAAACATGGTAAGAACAGAAATATCTTTTTTTATGAAGAACGTTCCCGGCGAGCTCGGCAAAGTGGCGACTCTTTTGGGAAATGAAAACATCAATATCGACGCCCTAACTATACAGGACACTTCTGCCTATGTGATGGAGATTTTCAAGGCCAGGGGAAAATCGCTGAAACGGATCGCGTCCACCGCGAGTTATGATGCAATGCGAAAAGACTCCGCTGAGTTCGCACTGATCCGTCTCCTTGTGGACCAGACCGATAATGCCATCGACCTGTTGAGCCAAAACGACTATATTTTTGATATCCAGCCGGTAATCGCCGTCCACCTTGAAAACAAACCCGGCAAGCTGGCTGAAATGGCGACAAAGCTGGGAGAAGAAGGAATCAATATAAACTATGTATACGGGTCGGTCGAGGGACCGGATGAAAAGTGCCTTTTCGTATTCTGCCCGGAAGATATCGAACTGGCGGCCAAGGTATTTGCTTAGTAAAAATATGAAAGAGAACTGACGGCGCTGGAACGTTTCCAGAAAGTCGCCCTGCCCGCCGGGATGGCGGATCGATCCAGGTAAGTCGGTTCAGATTACCCATATATCGACCCAGGCTAAGGTCTTTCCCCCTAAATAGAAGCATTTCCCATCATGGCTTTATCTGAACTTTGAGGGCATTATCCAATTTGCTGTTGTGTCCATCATGCGTTGTTCTGCCGCAGGCAGATCAGTTGGGACAGACAAAAATCCAATGATATTACCTAATTTTCAGGAAGCTTTGTAAATGAAAAAAACCAGAAAGATCGGATTGGCCTTGGGTGGCGGTGGGGCAAGAGGATTAGCCCACATAGGTGTCTTGAAGGTGCTGGAAAGAGAAAAGATCAAGCCTGATATTATTGTAGGAACAAGCATAGGCGCGATTGTGGGTGGTGCATTAGCAAGCGGAATGAGGGCTGAGGAACTGGAGGAAAGGGCCGAATCTTTTTTAGAAAGCAACCTTTACAAATCATCTGAGCTTAAGGCCATGGGTGATGCAGAAAGTGGAATGGAACAGAGCCTGAGTAGCAGGATTCAATCCTATTTTAGGACTAAAATCAGGTTGGTCCAGGCTATATATAGGCCCGGCATTTTGTCAATTGAGGATATCGAGGAGTTTATCAACTTTTTTATACCTGACATTCAAATCGAAGAAACTGTGATACCCTTTAGGGCTGTAGCGACAGACCTAAAGAGTGGTGAATGTGTTGTCCTTAAAAAGGGCTCTTTAAGGCGGTCAATATTAGCCAGCTCTGCTGTTCCTGGCGCTTTACCACCGGTTGAGATTAATGGGAGACAATTATCCGATGGTGGTATTATCTGTTCAGTGCCTGCAAGATGTGCCTTAAAAGAAGGCGCCAATGTGGTTATTGCCATAGCCGTAGATAGGGATATATCCCTTTTCTCAGGGCTTCAAACAGCCGTGGACATATACGTAAGGGCCGGCGAGATACAAGGTTTCTGCTTGAGGAAATACGATCTTGAAAATGCCGACATTGTTATTCGGCCAGAGTTAGGTGGGATCCATTGGACTGATTTTTCACAGTCAAAGGAGTTGATCTCTATGGGGGAGGCGGCGGCTATAGATAGCCTTCCTGAGATAAGAAGGTTGGCGAAACCGATCACTAAGGGGAAGCTAATGGATAGGATTAAAAGGTCAGTTAGGAGATTTTTTGTTATCCGGCCATCAAGAAATGGGTAATTATACTGAGATAAATCAAGAGTCCAAGGATATCGTTTGTGGTGGTAATAAATGGTCCTGCAGCCAATGCCGGGTCAATATTGAGCTTCCTAAGGAGAAAAGGAACAAATGCACCGAAGGAGCCGGAGAAAATTATTACTGTGATCAGGCTAACCCCAACGCCTAAACCTAAGTGAGGGTCAGATAACCAGAAAGTTACTACAAGACCTAAAAGGATACCACACAGAATACCGTTTATCAAGGCTACCCATAACTCTGTCAAAAGCCTCTTGCCAGTATGAACTATGCTTATATCGCCTGTGGCCAGACCCCTGATTACAACGATGGCCGCTTGAGTGCCTGTGTTTCCCCCCATTGCCATAATCACTGGTATAAAGAATGATAGGGCAAGCATTTTTTCTAAAGAACCATGAAAGTGGTTAATTACCATAGCTGACAAAAGCCCCCCAAAGAGACCTAAAAGCAACCATGGAAGGCGTGCCCTGGAAATTTTCAATGCGGATTCTTCAGCAATTTCCTGATCCAAAACACCTGCCATCAGAGAAATATCCTCATTTGCTTCCTCCTCAATGACATCAATGATATCATCGTTGGTAATTCTCCCAATCAATTTGTGCTGAGCTGTAACAACAGGTATATGGGTAAGGTCGTATTGTTTAGCGATTCTGGCCACCTCTTCCTGGTCAGTATCTACATCTACACTAATAATATCAGGGTTCATTATATCGTTAATCTTTTGATCTTGTGGCTCAAGGACAAGATCCTTTATAGAAACAACCCCTACCAATTTACTATAGTCGTCCACGACCCAAACATAATAGAGGTTCTCAACCTCTTCTCTCTTTTTTCTAATGTTTTCTATGGCCTCTTGAATAGTAGAGCTGGAGTTAACAGAAACAAATTCCAGGGCCATTATGCCGCCAGCGGTGTCTGTTTCATAGCCAAGTAGTTTTTGTAACTCTTCAGATACATCAGGCTGAACCAAATCGATTATTTTTTGAGCACTTTCTCTTGGGAGATGATCGACTATATCTGTGGCATCATCTGAATCAAGTTCATTTAGAATGTGGGCGACTGTCTGGTCATCAAGTTCATTGGTAAGGCTTTCCTGTATCGGGGATGATATCTCTTTCAAGACCTCGCCAGCCCTTTCAGGTGTAAGAAGCTTAAATACACTGAGCCTTTCATCACTTTCCAGGTGTTCTATTAAATCGGCTAAATCTGCTGGATGGGGCTCAGTTATTAGCCTTTCCAGATCTGGATAGGCCTTTTCCTCGATCAAGTTCCTTATTTTATTAAGGAGAATTGCATTGTCAGCTTTGGTCATTTTTAATCCCTGAGCTTGTTACCGGATACTCGTTACTCATTAATCCCTCAATTCACAATTCACAATCCCTAAATCCTCCCACAATCCTATCCATAACTTTAGGCACCTATTAACTTCTCTTTTAAAGTTCTGGTCTTAGCCTCGATATCTTTTGAGGAAAGGATATCTGAGATAATCGCAGCCCTTTTTATCCCCCTGTTTACCAATAAATCTATATTCTTTTCCCCTATGCCACCGATTGCTATCACTGGGATAGAAGAGAACGCTTTTATTTTCAGGATTAAATCTATTTCAATGACAGGGTCAGCCCTAATTTTGGTCTCTGTCTTAAATACCGGACCTATTCCTATATAGTCTGCACCGCTATCAATTGCCTCCCTTGCCTGATCCAAAGAATGGGTAGAGATACCAATTATCTTGTCTTTCAAGAGTGGCCTGGCATATTTTATAGGTATATCATCTTGACCCAGGTGAACACCATCAGCTTCCAGGATCAAGGACAGATCAATATCATCATTAACAATAAAGAGAACCCCTTCCTGTGTGGTTACCTTTCTGATTGCAAGACCCAACCCCAGCTTTTCCCTTTTTGGCATATCTTTTTCACGTAATTGGACTACATCCGCCCCTCCCTTAATTTGGGCAGCAACCATTTCAATAGGGTCTCTGCCCATAAGAAAATTGCCAGGGGAAAAGCAATAAAGCCTCACCTCTTTGAGTGATCTCATCTTAACATCTTATCTTTTGGCCTTCAGGGAGATTATTTCGGCAACCTTCTTTCCGGAAAGAATCATCCCCCCGAATATAGGGCCCATGCGAGGGCCGCCGAAGACATTGTTGGCTGCCATCCCGGCAACATAGAGACCGGGGAAGACCTCTTTGGTGTTTGCTACTGTGAACTGTTCTCCCTCATTTGCCCAGAGCGACATCTCACCCACTACACCACCTGTTCTTGTGTTTAGTTTAGCATCTATCTTTTTGGTGATAATAGTGCATATTTCTGCAGGATGACCTGTTCCATCCACTACATAAGAGGCCTTTATGCTGAGTGGATCAACAGAAAGACCGAGATGCTCCACAGGTGACCAATTTAACACCAGCCCTGAGACCCTTTTCTTCCCTTCCGCCTCCCTGAAAAGCACATCAGTTACCTTAATTAAGTTGAAGACGATCGTCCCTTTTTGGATACATCTGGAAATGATGGCTGATGTTGCTTCAACTGTATCCATTGTATAATATCCATCACCCTTATCTTTAAAGCCTATACCCATTTCCTTGATGATAGGGAGAGCGTCTGACTGGATAACACCCTCATTAAACATCATACCACCACCCCACATGCCTCCGCCGGGGGCAAGTTTTGACTCAAATATAACTGCCTTTAGACCTGCCTTGGCAAGATAATAACCGGCTATTAGATTAGAGGGACCTGCCCCCACAAGAGCCACATCAACCTGTAAAGATCCGAGGAACTTTTCCAAATAGGACTCAATAATGGATCTGGAAATGGTAAGATCATCTATTTTCATTTTTTCCTCCCCAAGAGAAGCCCTAACCTTTTCAGGCTATTTCTCGATCAGGGGGACCCCCTTATAAGTGACTAAACAAAGCCGGCCTTAGAAAGGGACCGGCTTATAGAGTTGATATTAAGTTAGATGGTTAATTATATTGCTGGATCAGTGTTTTTCTTATTTGCCCCTTTATAATTAAAGAGCCCTCTCTTTATTACCCAGAAGACCACTCTAACTTCTTAATACAAAATGAAGATAAAGCCAAATTTATTTATATGAATTGGAAAATTAGAATACGCTTTTTGGTCAACAAGTCAATAAAATATTGCAGGGCTAGGTCATAGTGAAACATGACCTATTGATTTTTAAGCTTTTTGATGGGCATGGATGTCTTTTTTTGCTTATGCCCCATATAGCTCATCTTAGCGGGCATTTCAAAATGATTTATTTAGACGGAGCCTATATTAACATTGTCAAGTTGCTATAAATCATTTTGAAATGCCCAGTACAGGCCCTTGTTTTAGGGCATAAAAGCAGAAAAAGACATTCATGTCCTGAGCTTTGAGGTTGCCGTGCAAGATATTGACATTGACTTGATAATTTAGATTTGATATTCAACATTGGGAGTGCCTAAAATTATAAATGCCTAAAGTGCCTAAAGTTAAGGGAGCAAATCATTTTAACTTTAGCCCACCTTAAACCTTAGGCACTTATAATATTTACTATTAGTTGTTCGATACCTTAATGCCCAGAGAGATACATCATGGACTACAAGAACACACTCAATCTTCCAAGTACTGATTTCCCCATGAAAGCAAACCTTGTCAAAAAAGAGCCTGAAATATTAGAAAAATGGGAGAAGGAGGATATTTACTCAGTAATAAGGGACACATCTAAGGGAAGGCCTGCTTATATCTTACACGATGGCCCACCTTATGCCAATGGCAATATCCATATGGGGACGGCGTTTAATAAGGTTTTAAAGGATATAATTATTAAATCAAAACAGATGGATGGATATAATGTTCCTTATGTACCTGGATGGGATTGTCATGGGCTACCTATAGAATCGCAGGTAGACCAAGAACTTGGAGATAAAAAGCTGGAGATGACCCAGTCAGCGGTAAGAAAAAAGTGTCGCGAGTTTGCTGATCGTTTCATCAAGATTCAAAGGGATGAATTTAAAAGACTCGGTGTTTTCGGTGAGTGGGATAATCCTTATCTGACAATGAACTATAATTATGAGGCCACTATTGTCAGAGAGTTTGGCAAATTTGCCATTAATGGTAGCCTCATTAAAAGCAAGAAGCCTATCTACTGGTGTAATTCCTGTGGCACTGCCTTAGCAGAAGCGGAGGTTGAATACGAGGATGATATCTCTCCCTCTATCTATGTAAGATTTCCTTTTGTTTCAGATCTAACATTGAACTATCCATCCCTTGCCGGCAAGGATATTTTCATAGCTATATGGACCACAACTCCTTGGACTATACCGGCTAATCTGGCCGTAGCCCTTCATCCTGATTTTATGTATGTAGCTATAGATACACCAACTTACGGTGTTTTAATATTGGCTGAAGGCCTCTTAGAGTATTTCTTGAGCACAGCGGGCATTGAAGATTATACCATTATAGAGCGGTTCAATGCCCGCGAGTTAGAAGGTCTCAAGGTTAAACACCCCCTATATAGTCGAGAGTCTATAATAATTCTGGCTGATTATGTTACCCTGGACGTGGGTACTGGCTGTGTTCACACTGCACCCGGCCATGGGCAGGAGGACTACGAAAGCGGCTTACAATACAATCTTGACATATATTCCCCGGTTGACGATAAGGGGAGATTTACAAAGGATGTGGAATTTTTTGCTGGTCAAGAGGTGTTTGAGGCCAATAGAAACGTTATCCAGAAGTTGAGTGAGTTAGGGGTATTGATTAAAGAGGAACAAGTTACCCATTCCTACCCCCACTGCTGGAGATGTAAAAACCCTGTTATATTCAGGGCCACAGAGCAATGGTTCATCTCTATGGACAAAAAGGATTTAAGAGCCAGATCCCTCAATGCCATAAGGGGTGTAGAGTGGGTCCCGAGCTGGGGGGAGGAAAGGATCTATGGTCTGATTGAGAACCGGCCTGATTGGTGTATCTCCAGGCAGCGCTCATGGGGTGTGCCGATAACTATTTTTTACTGCCTCAAGTGTGGTAATTATTTTATCAGCCAGGAGATAGTGGATCATGTAGCCCAACTCGTGGAAAAACATGGCACTGATGTCTGGTTTGATCTGTCTGCTGCTGAGCTTTTACCAAAAGGGACAACCTGCCCTGAATGTCATGGTGATGAATTCAGGAAGGAAACAGATATACTGGATGTCTGGTTTGATTCTGGTGTAAGTTTTACCGTTCTTGAGCAGAGGGACTACCTGAGCTATCCCGCCGATTTATATTTGGAGGGAAGTGATCAGCATAGGGGCTGGTTCCACAGCTCTCTTTTGTGTTCAATTGGGACAAGGCAGAAGGCCCCGTTTAAATCTGTCTTGACACATGGATTTGTGGTTGACGGAAGCGGAAGGAAGATGTCAAAATCAAGGGGCAATGTCATCTCCCCAGAAGAGGTCATCAATAAATATGGTGCTGAGATATTAAGACTATGGGTGGCCTCGGAGGACTATAGGGGTGATATAAGGCTTTCACAGGAAATTTTAGACAGGCTGACAGAGGCTTACAGAAGGCTCAGGAATACCTTCAGATACTTGCTCGGGAACCTTTATGATTTTAATCCCTTAACAGATACTATCCCCTATCAGGAGTTATTAGAGCTTGATAGATGGGCCCTACACAGGCTTCAGGAATTAACAGAGACAGTAATAAAATCATACAAAAGATTTGAGTATCACTCTATATACCAGGCCGTCTATAATTTCTGTGTCCTTACCCTCTCTTCCTTTTACCTGGATATATTGAAAGATAGGCTTTATACCTCGCCTGTGAATTCAAAAGAGAGGAGGTCTGCGCAGACAGCCTTGAATGAGATCTTAGAAGGTCTTGTTAGGCTTGTGGCCCCTATTATCCCATTTACGGCTGATGAGGTATGGGGATATCTTCCCAATAAAGAGAGGCCGATTAGTGTCCATGCAGATTTATTCATACCTGTTAGAGAGGAGTTTAAAGATAGCTCTTTGATCAAGCGCTGGGATTTACTGTTGAATGTCAGGAAAGAGGTTACCAAGGCGCTGGAGCTGGCCAGAAAGGATAAGGTCATTGGGCATTCCCTGGACGCAACAGTGAGTTTGGCCCTTCCCAAGGATCTCTCGCAGGGATTAGAAGATTACAGGGATGAATTAAGGACTATCTGTATTGTCTCGGCCGTTGAATTTGTAGATGAGGGAACAATTGAGGGAGGATACGAGAGCCAGGAATACGACGGTTTAATAGTCAAGGTAATGCCATCACCATTCCCCAAATGCGAGAGGTGTTGGATACACGATTCTGCTGTAGGGCATGATACAGGACACCCCACCTTATGCAAACGATGTGTGCAAGTTATTTGATTAAGTGAATAAAACGCCTAAAGTACTTAAAGCGTCTAAAGTGCTAACTTACGCATGCTTCAGGACTCTAACCTAAATTGAGCGATTCTAATGTTTAAACCAGTAGGATAGGCGTCTCGCCTGTCCTAAGAGGTGAAATCCAAGGACAGCCGAGACGGCTGTCCTACGGTTGTTTTGCTATCTTGGCATGAAAGAATCGATCAATTTAGGTCCAAGTCTCTGATGCTTGATAATTGCTAATTTTTAATTGGTAATTGTTAATTGAAAAGAGATTATCTTTTATTTATTGTACCAGCCCTGACTATTTTGCTCCTCGATCAGGTTTCCAAATGGCTGGTTATCAATCATTTAGATCCCCATCAGATCCTTTCTGTAATTTCTGGATTTTTCAATATAATTTTGGTTAAAAACAGGGGGATGGCCTTTGGTATTTTTAGCCAAACAAGATCTGGATTTTACTACTATTTTTTAATATCAACGACAATAGCTGCCATAGTTGTAATCTTTTTCTTCTTTTTTTATTGGATAAAAAGGAATCAAAAATGGCTGACTGTAGGTCTTTCCCTTATCCTCGGAGGGGCCATAGGCAACCTTATAGACAGGGTAAGGTTTGGTTATGTAATCGATTTTCTGGATTTTTTTTTAAAAGACTATCACTGGCACACATTTAACGTGGCCGACTCCGCAGTCACAGTGGGCACCTTCTGGCTTTTGATTAATATCATGAAAGGGAAAAAAATCAAAGAAGACAAGACAAAACCCGTACAAAAAAGGAGGAGGTAATGGCCAAGAAAGTTGGTGTATTATTGTCTGGATGTGGTGTGTTTGATGGTGCTGAGATACATGAATCGGTCATTACTCTGCTGGCTCTGGATCGGGCAGGTGTTGAAATCGTTTGCATGGCACCCAATATGGAACAATACCATGTGATTAACCATCTAACACAGGAAGTGATGGATGAAAAGAGAAACGTGTTGGTAGAATCTGCCCGTATTGCCAGGGGTGAGATTAAGGATTTAAAAGATGTTCAAGCCTCAGACCTGGATGCCTTGATTATTCCCGGGGGTTTTGGTGCTGCCAAAAATCTAAGCGATTTTGCAGTAAAAGGTCCCGATGTCACTATAAACCCGGAGGTTCAACGGATTCTTCAAGAGATGATCTCTTTAGGCAAGCCAATTGGGGCACTCTGCATAGCCCCGGCTACCCTGACAAAGGCACTTTCTGACAGAAACCCGGAGGTGACAATTGGAAACGACCAGGCTACAGCCAATGCAATAGAGACCATGGGCGGTAAACACAGGGTCTGCAAAGTGGATATGATTTGTGTGGATCAAAAAAACAAAATCGTTACCACCCCGGCATATATGCTTGGGCCTGGAATCAAGGATGTAGCCTCTGGCATCGAGCTATTGGTAGAGAAGGTAGTAGAAATGGCTTAAGAAAGTAAATGTTCATTGCCGATTCTTATCCTGGTAAGACCTGCTTCCCTGGCTGCATTAAGGCATTCCTCTGCCTGCACCTTGGTTGTTTTTGGGAGATCCCTCATTAAAAAATGAGGATAAAACCCTAACAAGGAATAAGGGATATCAGGGCTACAACTATATATAAAAGAGGCGATTTGATACACCTCTTCCATATCTATATATCCTGGGACAAGCAGGGTGCTGGCTACAAGCAGGGGCACCTCTGGCCTTTTATAAATATGCTGGGCGACTCTTTTAAAATTATCTAATGTCCTTTTATTGCTTACCCCGCACAGGGCCAGGTGAAGGTTTTCTGTCCATGCCTTGAGATCAAACTTTATACACCCCCCAGATTTTAGAGAGATATCAATCATCCGGGAAAGCAGGGTTGGATTCATGGAGCCATTTGTTTCCCAGCAGATCCTTAAGATTCTCCCCTGGTTTTCTTTTATTGCCTTTTTGGCAACATTTATAGAATAAATCAGCTGCGGTGTTGGGTCTCCACCAAAATAGCAGATACAGGCGGTTTTGCTATCTACGGCCCTGGCAAGCTCAGATATAGAAATTCTATTCCCCCTGCTAACCCTTTCCCTGAAGTGCCAATTCTGACAATATAAGCAGTTGAAAGAGCATCCATTATAGAAAACCGCAAGGTTTTTGTAACCATGTTCAGGGTCTTGTCTGTAGGCATATTCTGGGTAGCCTATGCCTGTTCCACCCGGACAGACCCAATCAGCCACACAGTTTGTTGGTAGGGGATCGTAGTACCAGTCCAGATTAGCATCTTTTGTTCCACCCTTTATCTTGCCCCCGGTAACTGACCTGATACCACAGTATCCAAGTCGGCCTTCGGCAATCTGGCATGAATTAATGCAGAGCTTGCAGGTAATACCCTCTGGATCTCGCGGTGGGGAGCCAGGAAGACCAAATGGAATACGAGATTTTTCGTGAAGGGCAAGAATGTGATCGATCATGCCGTCATGACCAGACCTCAGGCATTTTAGACAGATCCCAATGGTCTTTGAAATAAGGGGTGAAGAAGCACCGCAATATATACAAACGCCCATTCTTTTTACCTCTCACAGAGCTCACAGAGCCTCAGAGTTTTTGTGCTGAATCCTTGAGAGGAGGATTCAGCACAAACTGCTATCCCGTTATCACGTGATATGTAAACAATACAAATCTTTATGCGGCTGTTCAATCATGGCCCCGCACAGAGTGTAAATGTTCGCCAGCGGCGGACTGATTGTTTGGCCTGATTTTTCTGCCCCTGCCCCGTTAAATTCGCAGACTATTTAACTGGGGTCAAAAAATCAGGTCAAGTAATAAAATATCTCTGTGTTCTCTGAGAACTCGAAAGATCCCGATAAATCGGGAGAGTGGGCGAGAGATATTTGTCATCTGACACTCTATAGGTGTAGTGTTACGAGGGCCCTAAAATCTCTTTCAGTCTCTTTGCATTTTTAATGGCATAGCCGCCATAATCGTTGTCAAAGTAAAGGTAGGTATCCTTGGACCAATCCCTGATTTTTTGTGCATATGCCTGGAGTTCTTCCTCAGAATATTCCGAGGCATAGAGTTTTTTAGAGCCATGCAGCCTGATATAGATGAAGGTGGCTGTATCCTCCTCAATATAAGTGTAGCGTCCAGCCGTATCAGAAATGCAAAGGGCGATATTGTTATCCCTGAGTATATCTATTGCCCTTTCCTGTGCCCAGCTTGGATGTCTCACCTCCAGGGTATAGAGATGATTTCCCTTGAGGTGTTGACAAAAACCGCTAAATGCAGCTTCATCAAAAGACAGGGTGGGCGGCAGTTGAAAGAGGATTGGTCCCAGCTTTTCTTTTAACAAGGCAACAGAGCTGAAAAATCTCTGCAAAGGTTCCTGGACATCCTTTATCCTCTTTATGTGGGTGATATATCTATTGGCCTTTATTGACCAGAGGAAGTTATCAGGCGTTCTATCTCTCCAGTTTTCAAAGGTTTGGGGTTTAGGGAGCCGGTAAAAGCTTGCGTTTAACTCAACTGTTCCAAACTGGTTGGCATAAAACTCAAGCCATTTAGATTGCGGACAATCCTTAGGGTAGAATATTTCGCTCCAATGCTTGTAATTCCAGCCCGAGGTACCGATGTAGGTTTGAGGATTCATTAGTCTATCATATGGCTGAGTCCCGGTTTCGTCAATCCTTTCACATTTTCAATTCCAAACACCTCTTTATCTTGCAACCAATGGGCAACCATACAGAGAGCTGAAACGGTCTTGCCATCCCGGATTTCTCCTTTATAGATCATCTCCATCGCATCGTCTAATTTCATCTTATGAACATTGAGGATTTCATCCTTATCGAGTTTTTGCTTGCCAGGTGCTAAGTTAGTAGCCATAAATGGATGCATTCATCTGAATAACCTGGGACAGGTGTAATTTCCCCCAATTCTTTCCAGACATCAGCCGTAAATCCAGTCTCCTCAATCAATTCTCTTTTTGCATATTCAAGAGGTGTCTCGTTTTAATTGAGTGTTCCTGCAGGAATTTCCCATATGAAATCCCCTAATGCATGTCGGTATTGTTTGATCAATAGCGCTGTGTTGTTACCAAAGAGTGGAACAATTGTCGCTGCCCCGGGGTGACGGATAATATCGAGATTTATGGTAACGCCATTGAGCAAAGTTATATTTTCTTTTACAAGTTTAAATACCTTACCTTGATATAGCACGATACTGCTGTTAACCTTTGCCGACATATTATACCCTTTATACTGTTTTAATAACTTTGATTGATTATTGAATCCATAAGCCCTAAGATATAAGTCAAGAGCAGAATTGACGTCTTTTCACAGGGTTGCTTGGCAATTATTTCATGGCTCCCTTTCATAAAAGCGTATTTAGCTAAAGGCTGATGAAATTTAGCCTGAAATCAGTTAATTGGTCAAAGTTTTTTGCCAAATTGGGAGGCTGAAGGCAAAATGTCAAAGGCGAGAAAGAGGCTTAAAGCTGATGGCCTACACCTCGGAGAGCTGAGAGCTTAACGCCCCCTATACAGTTATTGGCTGATTCCCATCCCAGCATTTTAAGCATAGACTCTCCTTGGGAATCTTCAATGCCTCAACAAAGGCATCCAGACTGTTGTACTTAACAGAATCGGCACCGATCTTTTCAGAAACCCAGATCTCCAGGGCTTTAAGTTCATCCATTGTGGTGATATTTCCATCTGAGAGATATTCCCTGGCTAAAAGCTCTCCATAGGTTCTGGTTGATATGCCAAGATCACAAGGGTACATCAATGGCGGACAGGCAATGCGTACATGAACCTCTTTAGCCCCGGCATCCTTCAAATCTCTCACCTTGTTCCTGATCTGGGTACCCCGCACAATGGAGTCATCGCAAAGGACAATCTTTTTATCCCTAACTGCATATTCCAGCACAGAAAGCTTTTTCTTGGCCATCCTATCCCGATCTTCCTGGGTTAACTGGGTATAGCTTCGATCAGCATACCTGTTATAGAGAAATACCTCCTGATAGGGTAATCCGGATACCATGTGATATCCGAGGGCATGCCCGATACCTGACATTGGCACCGGTGATACAAGATCAGCCTGAAGGGCGCCTTCTTCAATATCTCTATTGGCCAGGCTCTTTCCTAAGTTGTTTCTGGCCTCTTGAACATATAGTCCGTCAATCTTGCTATCCATGCTGGCCGTGTAAGCCCATTCAAAGGCACAGTGGGCTCTTCTCGGGCTTTTTAATTGTTGCCTGGTCTCGAATCCCTTTTTCGTGATAAAAACAATCTCCCCTGGCCTCACATCTCTAAGGCGATTAAAACCTAAGTTCTGGACAGCCCTCGACTCAGAGCTTACAAGATAGGCCCCAAACCCCTCTCCCAGCATAAGAGGTCTAAACCCATAGATATCTCTGGCAGCATATATCCCATCCTGGGTTAAAACTACTAATGAGTAGGAACCTCTTATCTTTTCAGCAAGCATAGAAATTCCAGAGACCACATTCTTCTCTTGCATAATGAGCTTGGACATGATTTCAATATCCAGTCCATGATAAAAGGCCTCTCCCCTATCCTTCATCTCTTCTAAAAGGGCCTCGCTATTTATAATATTACCGCTAAAGGCAACCGCTATGTCACCTACAGCCCCCTGCCACATCATGGGCTGCCTTTCCTTAAGGCTGACGTGCCCAATACCTATGTTGCCTCTAAAGGTTTCCAATTCATGGGGGTTGAAGGTAGTGCCTACCTGGCCATAATGGGTTATCAGGTATATTCTTTTTCCACCATAGGTAGCAATGCCACAGAACTGCTGGCCCCTATGTTGAAGGAAGTCAAGGCCCCTATAGATATCTTCAACGCAGTCTGTATCTTTGACTATGCCAAATACACCGCAGTTATCCCCTATTGATTTCATTTGTTACCTCCTTATTGATCACTATCAATATCCCTATGATAGCTTTGAAGCGATTTGACAAACCCGTGATTACTTTGGTAAGCCTCAATACCTTTAGCAGCAGCCATGGCCGCTGCAGCGGTAGTGATATAAGTTACCTTGTACTTGATAGCAGACTTGCGGATATATGAATCGTCGTGCTTGCTTAATTTACCACTGGGAGTGTTTATAACCAGCTGGATATCACGGTTTTTTATGGCATCTACAATGTTTGGTCTCCCCTCATATAATTTGAGTATATGTTCCGATTCAATCCCATGCTCCGCCAGGAATTTATGGGTTCCCTCAGTTGCCTTGATCTTAAAGCCAAGCTTCTTGAATCGTTTGGCAATTTCTGGAATGGTCGATCTGTCTTTATCTAATACAGTAATTAAAACAGTTCCTTCAGTAGGGAGACGCTGTTGAGTGGCCTCTTCAGTCTTAAAAAATGCCAGGCCAGGGCTTTTGGCAAGCCCGAGCACCTCTCCGGTGGACCGCATTTCAGGGCCTAAAAGAGGATCGACCTCAGGGAACATGTTAAAGGGAAAGACCGACTCCTTTACCCCGAAGTGGGGAATGGCCCTTTTTTTAAGATTTAGATCGGCAAGAGTCTTCCCAAGCATGATTTCGGTAGCCAGTCGGGCCATAGAGATATTGCAGACCTTGGAGACAAGAGGGACAGTTCTGGATGCGCGTGGGTTGGCCTCGAGGATATAAACGGTATCGTGGACAATGGCATATTGTATGTTTAAAAGGCCAATAACATTAAGCTCTACTGCCACCTTTTTGGTATACTCGTTTATGGTATCAATGTGCCTGTCCGGGATGCTGACAGGTGGAATTATGCAGGCAGAGTCTCCCGAATGGATGCCGGCAAGCTCTATATGTTCCATAATAGAAGGCACGAAGGCGAGGTTCCCATCGGACAGGGCATCAGCCTCTGCCTCAATAGCGTTTTCTAAGAACTTATCAATAAGGATTGGTCTTTCAGGTGTAACGCCAACAGCGGCTGCCACATAATGTTTGAGCATCTCCTCATCATAGACCACCTCCATCCCTCTTCCCCCAAGCACATAGGATGGTCTGACCATGAGAGGGTATCCGATCTTTTCTGCAACAGTTAATGCCTCGTCCAGGGTGCTGGCCATTCCAGACTCCGGCTCAGGGATTCCAAGTTTGGCCATCATCTTTCGGAAGCGATCCCTGTCCTCGGCCAGATCAATACTCTCCGGCGATGTCCCGATTATTCTGACACCAGCCTCGGCCAGCTCTTTGGCAATATTTAGCGGTGTCTGACCACCGAACTGGACAATTACCCCATCCGGCCTTTCCTTTTCGTATATACTCAATACATCCTCAACCGTTAAGGGCTCAAAATAAAGCCGGTCAGATGTATCGTAGTCAGTTGAGACTGTTTCAGGGTTACAGTTAACCATGATTGATTTGAAACCCATATCCCGTAAGGCAAGGGCCGCATGGACGCATGTGTAATCAAATTCTATCCCTTGTCCGATCCGGTTAGGCCCGCCGCCTAAGATCATGATCTTACGGCCCCCTTGCCTTTCGACCTTATCCGGTGCATTGTATGTAGAGAAATAATAGGCAGCGTTGTCCACCCCGCTTACAGGGACAGGTTCCCACCCCTCGACCACCCCAAGGGAGGAACGCCGCTCCCTGATATCCTTTTCCGGTATTTCAAGGATAGTCGCCAGGTAGCGGTCTGCAAACCCATCCTTCTTGGCCTGGATTAATAGATCGTCAGGAAGGCTTTTCCCTTTAAAGGCGAGGATCTTTTCCTCAAGCTCAACGAGTTCCTTCATCTGCTCAATAAACCAGGGTTTGATATAGGTCTTGTTGTAGAGCTCATTTATAGCTGCACCCTTCCTTAAGGCCTCATACATGATGAATTGTCGTTCGCTGGAGGGTTCGGTCAACAGATCCATCAATTCCTCAAGGGATTTTTCATGAAAATCCTTGGCAAACCCAAGCCCATAACGCCCATTTTCAAGGGAGCGTATTGACTTCTGAAATGCCTCTTTATAGGTTTTTCCTATGCTCATTACCTCACCCACAGCCCTCATCTGTGTGCCAAGCTTGTCCTCGGCACCCACAAATTTCTCAAAAGCCCACCTGGCAAACTTTACAACAACGTATTCTCCTGAAGGTGTATATTTATCCAGGGTACCTTCCCGCCAGTAAGGGATCTCATCCAGGGTCATTCCAGCAGCCAAAAGGGTAGAGATTCTGGCAATAGGAAAACCCGTAGCCTTGGAGGCAAGGGCTGAAGAGCGTGAAGTCCGGGGATTTATCTCAATGACAACAACACGGCCTGAGCTCGGATCATGGGCAAACTGAATGTTGGTACCACCTATAACCTGGATTGACTCAACAATCTTATACGAATAGTCCTGCATCCTCATTTGCAATTCAGGGGCTATGGTAAGCATGGGAGCTGTACAAAAAGAGTCGCCAGTGTGGACTCCCATTGCATCAACGTTCTCTATAAAACAGACGGTGATCATCTGGTTCTTTTTATCCCGTACCACCTCAAGCTCCAACTCTTCCCAGCCGAGCACTGATTCCTCTACCAGAATCTGGCCGATAAGACTGGCCGACAGTCCTCGACTTGCCACGGTCCTGAGTTCTTCAACATTATAAACCAGGCCACCGCCTGTGCCTCCCATGGTATAGGCAGGCCTGATGACCACCGGGTATCCAAGCCCTTGTGCGATTTTTTCTGCTTCTTCAATGCCATAGGCAGGAGCACTTTTAGGCATCTCTATGCCCAGTTTATCCATGGTGGTCTTGAACTCTATCCTGTCCTCACCCCGCTCTATAGCATCTATTGCCACACCGATGATCTTAACGCCATATTTTTCTAAAATCCCCTTCTTGGACAACTCTGAGGAAAGATTAAGACCGGTCTGCCCCCCAAGGTTTGGTAACAGGGCATCTGGCCGTTCCTTTTTAATAATCTTCTCCATGGTCTCTACATTAAGTGGCTCAATATAGGTAGCATCGGCCATACCCGGGTCTGTCATGATGGTTGCAGGGTTGGAATTGACCAAAACGATCTCATAACCAAGTGACCTTAAGGCCTTGCAGGCCTGGGTACCGGAGTAATCAAATTCACAGGCTTGACCTATGATTATTGGTCCGGAACCGATAATCATGACCTTATGGATATCTGTACGTTTGGGCATTGTATATTCCCTTAGTTTGGTTTAAAGATTCAATCAATAGAAAATTATAATTGGTTGGAAAATAGTATGAAGATAAAAATATATCAAGCAGTTTTCTTCTTTACCGAGGCTCTCCGTTCAATATTTATGGCATGCGCTCAAAATCTCTTTGCGAGCAATAAAATATCCCCATGGCAGAAGGGAATGGGCTATACCATAATGTCTGTTAGCAGGCAGTTTATATGAAAGTCCTCACTTCGTCATACCCGCGAAGGCGGGTATCCACTCGATTTTACAATAGATTCCCGCCTACGCGGGAATGACAGACTTTCATCCTTCGTTGTGGCAGAAAGGCCATGTGTGTTAGTAATAAAGAATTGATTTTGTATATTCAGGAGATAAAGAGATTTTGTGTGGAAAAATTTGGATCGCTGGTCGGATTAACGCCCAGGCGCCTCAAACCTGCTTCATCACCCGGTGTGGGGATGTGGGTTATATGAACCTCACAGCCCCGAAGTTCTTTTAATTTCTCAACAGCCAATTGAGCCGCAGAATTTGTCGTTGCACTGATTCCGAGGGCAATCAGGGTTTCATTCAAATCCAGGCTTACCGTTTTCTCATCCAGGATTTCCGTCTTAAGATTTTTGACTGAATCCGTTATGTTGGAAGTCAACAACTTTATCTTATTGGGAATTTCCGCCAAGTGCTTTATGGCATGCAAAATAAGGCTTGATGCTGCATGCATGAGAGGGGAGTTATTGCCGGTAACTATGGTACCGTCCCTTAATGCAATGGCTGCACCACAATAAATTCCTTCATTGCCTTTATCTTTCTCCTGCGCCTCTCTGGCAGCCTGGCGTGCCGGCTCAACAACACTCCTGTACTCTGGTTCGAGATTAAAATCCCTGATAAAAAGCTCTACCCTCTGAACGGTTTCTTTGTCCGCAAGACCCATCACATATTCACACTGGTATCGAAAATACCGCCTGATAATTTCCTGCTTGGCTGCTTCCTGTATGACATCATCATCAGTTATAGCAAAACCCGCTCGATTCACTCCCATATCTGTTGGAGATCTGTAAAATGATTCGCCACCAGTTATTCTTTCTAATATTCTTTTAAGAACAGGGAATATTTCGACATCACGGTTATAGTTTACGGCTTTCCGATCGTATGATTCTAAATGGAAAGGATCGATGAGGTTAAAATCTTTGATATCCGCGGTTGCTGCCTCATACGCTACATTAATAGGATGCTTAAGCGATAAATTCCAGACAGGAAAGGTCTCAAATTTGGCGAATCCGGACTTTATCCCTTTCCGGTAGTCATGGTACAATTGTGAGAGGCATGTGGCTAACTTCCCGCTGCCGGGACCGGGGCCTGTAACAATGACCAGGGGTTTTTCCGTTTTAATATATTCGTTTGCCCCGTAACCTTCGTCGCTGACTATCAGGTCTACATCTGTGGGATACCCTTTTGTATAACGATGGGTGTAAACCTTTATGTTTCTCCTTTCCAATTTATTTTTGAATAATGTGGCTGCTGGCTGGTTATCAAAACGGTTTATGATCACACCCAGCACATCGATTCCCCACCCCCTTAAATCGTCGATCAGTTTGAGGGTGTCGGAATCATAGGTAATGCCAAAGTCTGCCCTTATTTTTTTTCTTTCAATATCACCAGCATAAATGCAAAGCAGGATATCTGCCTTGCCTTTTAATTCCTGCAAAAGCCTTATTTTTGCATTAGGATCATACCCTGGCAAAACCCTCGAAGCATGATAATCATAAAGTAGCTTGCCTCCAAATTCGAGATACAGTTTGTTGTCAAACCTCTTAATCCTTTCGAGGATTGCAGATGTCTGTTCTCTAATGTATCGCTCATTGTCAAAAGCTGTTATTCCTGCCATGTTTCCCTTTTCTGTTGATTATATTGCTTTATGAAAGAAGGCCTTTGTCTTTAATATTCAATAGCTCCCGCACCTTCATAACCCTGATTACTCTTCATACCATTCGATTAAGCCTATATGCTATTAGATTGTAGCATTATTCTTCAACATTTCGTGCCGGGTGAAACACATATAAAATCCTACATCTCTTTATGAGAGAAAGAGTCTTGGTATTCAGATTATGGTGCCCCTCTTGTCAGGTTAACGAATTATTGTGAAATTTTAAGAAAAACGTAATTTTTCAATAAGTTGGGGTACGCTTGACGTAAAAGTAATTCTGACCACATATTTTAAAGTGTAGGGGTTCGATTTATCGAACCCTTTCATATCGGGCTTGATAAATCAAGCCCCTACAAAACCCTAACTTATTGTGAAATTTTAAGAAAAACTATCAAAAAATATATTTTTAGTCAAGGGGTTGACTTGTGAGGAAATTCGATGGGCGCTTTCTGGCTATACTCCAGCTTTTTCTTTCCTGTCAGCAGGGCCAGAAGCAAACCTTCTTCACGGCAGCGACCCTCATATGGACATTTTTTTCGAGTTTTTTCAAAAAAATAGAGAGGCGCAAAACAATTAAATACATTGGCGTCTACCCTATATCTACTCCCTTCTAACTCTCCTCTTGCCGAATAAAGATCCCTATTGTAATTAACATTCTTTTTCATTCGCAGAATTTCCTTGATCAAAGCTAAATCAGGGCATCCATCAAATCGGGGGCATGAAGCGCAGTGCTCATAGAATTTGAGTGGTGTTTGACAACTGAACTCTGTGGCATGAATTGTTTTTGGTTTTCTGCGGTTCATAGTGGTTTCCTTTTCACATTTGATTGCTCAGGGCATTGCGCATTTCCCATGAGGGCTTTTAAAACACCTAAGGTTGATACTATGCAGCTCCCATGAGCCGTTCAGGTGTTTTATCTTCCAGGGCTTTGTAACCAAAAGTGACACAGGCTGTTTTGCAACACCCGCAGCCTATGCAATTATCTGTATCCACGTAAATGGACCCTTTTTGTTCCTCAATAGCATGTACTGCACAGACCCTGAGCGCGTAGCAATCCTTGCAGTTATGTTTACAAATAATGTTAAGCATTTTAATCTCCTTCCGTTCAAAAGATTACCCTAAGATTTTGTCGACCTCTTCCTGGTCTGATTCCATAACATAGGCAATACCGGAAACATCGGCCGCCTCTCTGGTTAGCGCTACCAAATCATTGCGGTCAATATATCGAAGCGCAAATTTCCTTGCACCTGCCATTAGTTGTTGCAGGCCTTGTCGCAGGCGATCGATATATGAATACATCCCGATGGCCCCGGCCGGGAGCTTCCCAAAATCCTTGCCGAACCGCTCTTTTAATTGGGCGCCAACTGCAAAAAGCCTCAGATAGCCTTCCTCAATGTCTTCACCTTTCGACTCCATTTTTTCAGCCATTAATCTGCCATGGGTTTTGCCTACCATGGACGCTGTCATCATAGCCCTTCCCAGACAGATGGCCTTCACATGGGGTGCTCCAAGGGCTATGGCCTTAAAGATGTGATCCTCAAGGGAAAGACCACCGGCAATGGCAATGGGTGGAATATATGCCCCCTTTTTCTTTAGACGTTCACACATCTGGTATGCAAGGCATTCAATCTGGACAGTGGGAATTCCCCACTCATTCATCATTCTCCAGGGGCTCATACCTGTTCCTCCACCTGCACCGTCGATAGTCAATAAATCTATCTTTGCATCGGAGGAGTATTTTATGGCACGAGCCAGATCAACAGGTCGGTAAGCACCGGTCTTTAAGGTCACATGCTTTGCACCGGTGTTACGAAGATATTGCACGCTCTGATGAAAAGAATCCTCGTCCACCATACCAAGCCTTGAGTGTCTTTCGAATTCAGAGATACCTCCGGCCTTAAAGGCAATCTGGACAGTCGGATTTGTGGGATCAGGGAGCACGATATAGCCGCGCTCTTTGAGCTGTAAGGCTCTCTCAAGGCTTGGCAGTTTCACCTCACCCCCGATGTCTTTTGCGCCTTGTCCCCATTTCAGTTCGAATATCTCCACACCCAGTTTCTCGATGACGTACTCGGGTACCCCAAGTTTAGTGTCTTCCACATTAGCCTGAACAATAACCCCGCCTTTGCCATCATACCATCTTTTAAAGCATTCGATGCGACGTTCCATTTCAGGCGATTTAACAATCTTGCCGTTCTTGGACTCTGCCTGTGGATCCATGCCACAAATGTTTTCTCCTGCAACAACAATTACTCCAGAGATGGCTGCACCTGTAGCGATGTCTTCCCAGTTGACCCGTCCAATTTCAGTAGAGCCTAAAGCGCCTGTAAATACAGGGAAATCCATCTTGATGCCGCTGTCAGCACCTAAAGCGGTAGAACAATCCACTGCCGGAAAGGTGGCAACATCTGGGTCAGCTTCAATACCAATAGCACCCACGCATGTTCCCTGGATATTGAAGTGAGAGAAATCCACTGGATAATCTTTTTCCGATCCCGCAGTAATCAGACCAAAGGGTTGTGGGTAAATCATCTCGCGTCCTTTCAGGGCAGAGCGCCCCACCTCACAAGGGCCCTCACAACCATCTAGACAGGTGGTGCAGATGCCGGAACCGGGTGCTGGTTCTATGCGGGTCGTGGTCACGGTTGCAGCACTACGATTAGGTTTGCTAAATGACATAATAATTCCTCCCTTTGTTAATTAACACCACTTAAAATAAGTAAAAAAAATCCACAGCCTACACTTTGGTAAACTGTGGACTTCATCGTCTCCTTCAGTAATACGTCTCTGTATTACTGGCAATTAAAATATATGGTTTGTATATTAGCAAATAAATCTTTTGTCAAGAGCTTTTTACATATTTTTTATCCCAGCCATATATCCTGGGAGATGATAATCGTCTCATGTAAAAGCCTGAATTACGGCTACTCAACTTATCCCAAGAAACAAATAGCATTGTGACTTTGGGGGTCTGCAACAACTCTCGCATATGCCCCATTAGCTATTTGCGGGACATCAATGACATGCACTACATCTTCAAACTGGCTACTTTCTGGTAACAAATCAGTTAAAATATTTGTAGAGTCTTTAAAGAACAAATTATTAAACATGGTCTCTGGGTCATCTGGATAAACTGGTAAGTAAATAATTTGGCCTTCCACGAGATCCTGAAAAAAGTGCGTCCCGTAAGACACTTCGGGAACGTGGCCAGAATCTTCGCGAGCAATTTCAACAAGAATCGCAGTGTTATCAATATCTGCATAGCTCACATTGACACCGAGGTCGATGTTACCACTGCCCCACCTGCCCGGACCCATCATCAAAAATTTACCGGTCACAAGGCGTGGATGTCCGTTGAGGCGCCCTACTACCCGGCCCACTGACCTTTTAAGCTCCATTGATGTGATTTCGGCATAACGGCGAGGGTCTATATAAATAATATGTTGGATTCCACTGACCACTCCGCCGCTTATAACTCTTTTGGCCTTAAAGAGGGTGCGCTCCCGGGGAATATTATCAGGCACCTTTACAGGGCCCGATAGCCCTGGGAGCCATAACGGCCTGCATTGCAGTAAATTGACTCTGAGATTACCACTGGCATCCACAGACGCGGTAAATTCCGTGTCTATTGGGTGGCCATAAGCCCTGTCCAGACTCTCCAGCATATTTCCCGTAATTTTAACGAAATTTGTTCCGCTGATGAGCTTGTTAAAGGTCAGCACGAGTTTTTCTCCTGAATCCGGATGGATCATGCCGTAGGGATCATGCAAGTAACCGTCCTTCATTATGGATACAAGCAAGTGAATATTTGGATATTTGTCTTTGGAAAGCACCTCATCTGTTGGCAGAGTCACGAATTTGTTTGTCTCAAGGTCAAGAAGGTCTATTTCGTGTTGAGAATACTTCGCTATTTCCATACCAACCTCAGGTCTGAGCTGGGGATGGCTAACCGCAATCATTCTTGGGTAGTCTCCACCTACCCGGTTTACAGCGCGAGTCCCTAACCCGAATACCAGGCGTATCACGCCCTTATTGGAATCTATGCGACTGGTCCATGCGTAGAGGTTTCTTGAGAATGCCACACCTGCAAGGCTCGGAAAGAAATAGTCCTTGTAAGGTATTCCTGAGACGCGTTGCACCAGGATGGCCATCTGCTCATCGCTTTCGCCCAGTCCTCGCCTGCGTCGATATGAAAGGGCATCAGGACTCAATGTGCTTGCATAGACCAGTTTTACTGCACGCAAAAAAACCTCTAACCTCTCATCAGGGCTGCCCTGGTTTGCGCAAAATTCGCTTCTATATTTGCCTGCAAATGCATTCCCGAAGCTGTCTTCCAGAAGGCTGCTGGATCTTACAATAATCGGTGCCTGGCCGAAGTAGTCCAGCATATTTCGGAATTGCTCGATTATTTCTGCGGAGAACCTGCCGGCCAGGAAGCTCTGTTCCACCTCTTCAAATTCTTCGCGTGAGAACTGGGAATCTCTTGATAACTTCAGGCGGAGCCTGAACAGGTCGTTATGAACAAGGAAACTGAAGAATACGTCTGAGCCAATGTAGAAGGAGTCGTGGTTTTCCAGTACCTGCGAAAAGTCTATTTCGCCATCTTCCTCCGCTAGAATGCGTCTGGCCACCAACATCCCAGCGGCCTTGCCCCCGATCCTCCCAGAGCCGATCATGCGGTCCCTTATACTGAATAAGTCTTCCAAGGTTAAATAGGAATCTGCCAGCCTGTTAAATTCAGGATGATTTCCGATCAACATCCGTGAAAACTCTTGTTTAAGGGCCTGGATCTCAGGTGTCATCTGCCGAGCGTCTTCACCGGCTTCGCTATATTGACTCAGCTTATGGTAGACACTGTCCCACGGGGCGATTGGGCTTTCCACGGTGTGGAGTGGATGTTTATGTGCAATCGCAGACACTGCTGCAGCTTCACTACTTTGGAAAACCGGCTGCCAACTTCTTTCAGTAACTATATGGGGTAGGAACATTTGTGGAGAGTAACGGTCCCAAACCTTCAATGGGTGAATGTACATCTTGCCTTTTATATGGTAAACATCGATAAGCACCTGTGTGGTGTCCCGAATCCTTGCAACAGCGCTATGGGCATGATGACCACGCGTCAGAGCGAAGTATGCGACTGTATTTAGCTCACGCAGGAAAGGGCATGTAACCTGGAAAAAATTCGCCACTAGCTCGTCTGTTGCCCACTCCTCCACAAGGGCTGATAAGTTATCGAGGATAAAAAATTTTTTATTTGCCCATTCCTCAATAACAAGGTGTACCTGGGCACTGAAAGAGTCGAAGCCATCTCCCGGGTCTACCTCTTTTATGACAAGACCGCGGCGAGGCACGATAATCGAGGGATGAGGCGCAAACCGCAGGTAAACGCAGTTGCCGCTATCGCGTATTGCCTGGTCTGCAAAAGGCTCTACGAAATATAAGTATTCCTTTAGGTTGTCTACTTGCCACACAACATTATCTCCAAAACGAAGCCCTTTAAGGACTTCGTCCAAGGCCACTATTCCACTGTTTATTGTTTTTGATTCCATTTCCGATGTATTGTTTTCACCAAAAAAGCCATTTTTACTATATTACACCCAGCCACGAAGCTTACAGGCCTCGGCAACCCTGGCTACAGACACCAAATAGGCAGCCTGGCGCATGTTGACCTTGTTATTTTGGCTCATTTCATAAACACCTTTAAAGGCACGACTCATTTTTTCTTTCAGTCTCCAGTGGATTTCCTCTATTTCCCAGTAAAGGTTATAGGCATTCTGGACCTGCTCCAGGTAGGATACAGTAACGCCCCCAGCGTTGGCCAGGAAATCCGGCAATACGATTATTCCTTTTTCAAAAAGGATGTCATCTGCCTCTGGTGTTGTGGGACCGTTGGCCAGTTCGCAGAGCATCTTACAGCGTAACCTATCAGCATTTTCTTCTGTGATAACATTTTCCAGGGCGGAAGGAAAAAGGACCGCGACCTCGAGTTCGAGAAGTTGCTCATTGCTTATCTCTTCTGCCTTGGGAAGATCATTGACCCTGCCATTCTTGAGCTTATGTTCAATAAGTGCCTCTACATCTATACCATCTGCGCTGTAAATGCCTCCCTTGGAATCCGAGGCAGCCACCAGCTTGAGACCGAGAATCTCCTCACCAAGCCGGGCTGCATGCTGACCAGCATTGCCAAAACCTTGAATAGCCATTGTCTGGCCCTTGAGATCCACACCATAAGCTGTGGCCGCTTCTTGAGTCACATAGATCCCACCTCTGGCTGTGGCATCATCACGTCCCTGGGACCCGCCTAAGGGAATCGGTTTTCCTGTGATCACACCTGGCTGTTTTTCACCCATGATCGTTTCATATTCATCCATCATCCATGCCATAATTTGTGGGGTGGTGTAAACATCAGGTGCGGGGACATCCTTGGTGACGCCAAGAGACCTGGCTATAGCCCGAATGTAAGCACGAGCCAGTCGCTCCTTTTCAGTCTCGGACAGTTCCTTGGGGTTACAAATAATTCCCCCTTTACCGCCACCTAAAGGGATGTCGACTACGGAGGTTTTCCAGGTCATCCATGCCGCAAGAGCGCGTACTGTGTCGACAGTTTCATCCGGATGCCAGCGGATGCCTCCCTTGGCAGGACCACGGGCTGTGTTATACTGGATACGAAAGGCATGGAAGATCTTAGTGGAACCGTCATCCATCTTGACAGGAATTGTAACCTTCAATTCTTGCATAGGCCAACGGAGAAGTTCATGGGTGGCTTCATCCAGGCCAAGTTTTTCGGCAGCATCGTCTAATTGCTTCTGAGCAATACTAAAGGGGTTAAGCTCTTCTTTCATTTTTACTCCTTTCTATTTTACCTTGTTAAATTCCCAACAATGCTGGTAATTTATGAATAAAGACTAAATCTGCTTTGTCACATCAGGCTTTAATCTGACAAAGCAGACCTAAACCCAACCGCGAAGTTTCATTGCTTCGAGCACACGGGCAACAGCAAGCGCGCAGGCATTTTAATTAGTTTTTGAACAAAAAAAATCCACCCATCTCATCTCTGAGATGTTGTGGACTCCGTTGTCTTCTGTAATACGCCGTTGTATTACTTCTTTTCTAAATGTATATTACTAATAATAAAGAATTAAACCTATGTCAAGTTTTTATATATCCTGAGAAATTATAATTGCCTCTGCTATTTCTTTCATAGATTTTCTGGTATCCATACTCTTTTTCTGTATCCAGCGGAAGGCTTTTTCAGCAGAGAAGCCCTTCTTTGCCATCAATATCTCCTTTGCTCTATCAATCATCTTTCTCTTTTCGAGCTCCGCCTCTATAATCTTTGTTCTGACCATAAGTTGTGTATTTTCAATAGCAACCGCAGCCTGATTGGCCACAGTAGTAATAAGATTCAGCTCGATTTCTGAAAATTTATGGGGTTTGGCTGTAAAACAGTTTAAGACTCCAATGACCTTGTCCTCTTTTACGTGCATGGGAACACTAACCATGGAGACCAGGCCCAACTTTTTTGCCATCTCTTTTTCCTTAAATCTTGGCTCTTTTAATACATCTGCAATTATGAGAGGCTTGTTTTTCGAGGCCACAAAGCCCACAACTCCCTCATTCATGGCGAGGACCCTATCCTTAACATAATCTGGATCAATTGCCTGGGTGGCCTTGAGCCTGGCTTTTTTACCTTTTTCACTTTCCTCTATCAGCCAAAGGGAACAGATGTCCACACCCGTGACCTTAGCAGTAACCATAACGATCAATTTGAGAATATCTTCCAGGTATTTGTCTGATGTTATAGCTTCACTTATCTCGGTGAGAGCCTTGATATACTTATCATATGTTTCTTCCGATATTTTATCCATGTGGTTTAGGCTTAAAAAAAGGTAACTATTCAGCCACAAAGGCACAAAGACCCAAAGAGAAGATGAATATAAATTTAATAACGCAGTTTTCTCATTAATGAGCCTTAGGCTCATTAATTTCAATGTGCCACGCATTAGAAAGACTATAATAAAGAATAATACTATAATCTTGGTGTCTTGGTGTCTTTGTGGCAAGATACCTGAGTAATTACAAAAAAAGCTAAATGATCAAGAGTAATTAGGTATAATTCTTACCTTTTCTATGCAAACTGGCCTGTACAAAGCCATAAAACAGAGGAGATGGTTCCTCCATCCTTGATTTTAGCTCAGGATGTGCCTGGGTAGCTACAAAGTATTTAAGCTCAGGAAGCTCAATAAACTCAACCAGCCTTCTGTCCCTGCTCGTTCCTGAAAAGACAAGCCCATTATCAGTGAGGATCTTATGATACTTGGGATTAACCTCATAGCGATGCCTGTGCCTTTCTGAAATAACACTTGATTTGTAAAGCTTGCTGATTATTGATCCTTTCTTTACAATGGCCTCATATGCCCCGAGTCTCATGGTGCCACCCTTTTCTTTAATATTTTTTTGTTCCGGAAGCATATCTATCACAGGGAAAGGTGTATCCGGATCAAACTCGGTGCTATTAGCCCCTTTTAGGCGGCAGACGTTTCGTGCATACTCTACAACTGCCAATTGAAGCCCGAGGCAGAGACCAAGAAACGGAATATTTTCTTCCCTGGCCCTTCTAATAATTTCAATCTTCCCCTCCGTTCCCCTGGAGCCAAAGCCGCCAGGAACAATCACCCCATCCAAGCCATCTAAAACCTTAGCATCTGTAAGGTCTGTTGTTTCTATCCATTCGAGGCTTATCTTACATCCCAGGTGGGCTGAGCAGTGATTCAGTGATTCAATAATTGAGGCATAAGAATCCTCGAGTTTGGTGTACTTTCCACACATGGCCACTGTTATTTCGCTTTTTGGATTCCTTATATTTTCAATCAGAGCCTTCCATCTTCTCAGGTCCGGGGGAGAGTAAATATTTAGTTTTTTATGGAGGATTTCAGCTACCCCCTCTTTTTCAAAGACAATAGGTATCTCGTAAATATCATCCACATCGAGGCCGGTGATTACGGCCTCGGGGCTTACATCACAAAAATTAGAGATTTTTGATTTTATCTCTTTGCTTAAAAATTCCGAACATCTACCTATTATAATATCCGGGAAAATTCCCCTCTGTTTTAGAAGATTGACGCTCTGCTGGGTTGGCTTTGATTTCTGCTCACTTACTCCACGGGGGATTGGGACATATGTCAAATGAATGTAGACAATGTTTTCCCTGCCAACATCCTCCTTCATCTGTCTCATTGCCTCAAGGAAGAGCTCATTTTCAATATCCCCTACAGTTCCACCTATTTCCACTAAAATAAGATCAGCCGATTCTTCCCTGGCGATTTCATAGATATGGTTTTTAATGATATCAGTAACATGGGGAATGTATTGAACAGTCTTTCCTAAATAATCCCCTCTCCTCTCTTTTTCTCTTACCATGTGAAATATCTTACCCATGGTGAGATTCCAAGTGGATTTGCACCTAATACTCAGGAATCGCTCATAGTGTCCAAAATCCATATCCACCTCTCCCCCGTCATCCAGGACAAATACCTCCCCATGCTCAAATGGATTCATTGTACCTGGATCAACATTAAGGTAGCCATCACATTTGATAGGGATAATCTTCAGCCTTGACGAAAGAAGATGACCTATGGAGGCAGCAGCAAGTCCTTTGCCCAACCCGGAAAGAACCCCTCCTGTTACGATGATATATTTGGTAGCAGGCATGTTAATAAAATGTATTGGAGATTCTATAGCTTATTGAAACCAAATGCATTACTTGAGGCATGAGTTTTTGCCTCATCCCGCCATAGCGGGAGAATAATGGCCCGCCCTGGCGCGACTTCCTGGAAGACACTGTTTCCGCTGTAATATCAAAGGACTATTCCCATAGAATTAGGACCATACAAGTCAGGTCTGGGCAAGGGAATATTGATTTTAAAGGGAAATTTCTCATTTATTGAATTCATTGTCAACAAGGGTTTTTCCAATTCAACCTTTTAAATTGATTCTCCCAAAACCCATCATTCCATCATTCCAGTACTTTTACCCCGTGAAACTTTTTTCTATTTCACTGGGGCCAACATTCCAATTGCAAGCGAAGCGAACTGGGTTCCCTTAATTCCATTGTTTTTCTTGTATCAAGCTCTCAAGGAAATCTCTTTGAATGTTTTGGGTCTCTTCCCATCTTTCCAGTATGGGTTGGGGAATGGAAATTTGAGTATATCCAGGCCTGAATAAACAATTTTCAGGCTCTTCATCCCAATCGTATCTATTGGTGCTGTCCAAATCAAAGGGGCCTCCTCTAAAGCCTCCGGTCAACAAAGATATGCGAGAAAAGATGTGGCGGTCCCTCACTCCTATACAGTTGGGGATAGCATTTGGGCTAATACACCGGATAATGCTTGGGGGGATTGTATTTTGATGCCACAACCCGGTTGAAGTAAAGTAAGCACCTTCCTTAATCAGGTTTAGGGAATTAAGCTGGTAGGGATTTTTAATAAGCCCATAGACAGAGCCTTTCTCCACTGTGATGTCCATTTCCTTAAATCTCTGCAAAAAGATAAGCAGCTTTTCCATATACACTATAAAATGGAAAGACTCATCACGCCCCAATTCCATGTTATCTGCGATGTTGCCAACGAGATTAAAGACCTCCTGTGAAATGGGAGGAATAGGATAGAGTTCAAAGAGGGCCTTCAGGTTAAATAAATCTAATTTTTCCATAAATTCGGGCAGTATAGGATAGTGTTTGGCAGGGCCGGTACCTTTACTCAATCCCTTTAAAACAACAGATGCCGGCACCCTGCCAACAGTAACCATGCGCATGGCATCAATAGCCTGGGATTCGGTCTCTGAGATAGCCTGGGTGACTTCCGCATCCACCTTTTGAGATATATAGCTTTTGCGAAATTCTTGCATAACCTTAAATGTTTGGCGATAGATGAACTGTGCTAAAGGCTTCTCAAAGGAAAGATCGGGATCTCTATTGATTTCATAGTGAATAATCCTCAGGATATCTTCATTGTTGAAGCGGAGCACAAGAAAACGCCCGATCCGGATTGCCTCCCTTTTATCTCTTTTTTTCAGATACTCAATAAAGCGCCTGACCAGATTGGAAAAACTGTCTCTCCATTCCCCCTCTCGCCTTAGCTGATCGTAAGAAACGCCAAACCAGTTCAGGCTGATCAGATCTTTTTCCGGGATTCCTACACGTAACTCAAGAAATTTTCTATAGATCTTTTGAAAGGCAGTTAGACTTTGAAAAAGAACCTGTTTTTCCTCTTCTTTTAGACTCGGGATGCATGAGATAAAGATAAAAAGGGCTTCACTTTCATAGTTATTGATCAGAACTTCACAGGCATGGGATTTAATTACATGATCGAAGCTTTTTTCCTGATCCACAATAATCTGGATGATCGGTTTAATTATGATCAAGAATTCCGGTGTCCTAAGCTTGTAAAAGTTTAGTAATTCAAGGAGTAGTTGTGGAGAAACCTGCTTTCTATATTTCTCTAAAATTTCTGTCAAAATTTTTGTGATACAAATATCCAGAAAGATATGGAGATGAGGAAGGGAAGAACTGAGAAAAATATCATGTAGTTTTTTAATGAGCTTTAAGTCATAAGGCTTCTTTGGGAAAAGAATATAGGCTAAGTCCTGCTCCTGGTCTTTATCCTGTAGAAATGGTTTCACTGTTTCCCATTCTTTCTCAAAGCAGGCATAGATTGATTCAATGTCCAGGTAGGGTGGCTTTTTCGATGAGAATAGAAAGTCAAGAGGATGGGTTTCAACTCCTTTGATTTGAGAGAGAGTAGATTGGCGGATATCTTCTATATTTAAAGGCATAAGTATTTTCTTCCTGCTGAATAATTCAGTCCTAAAGAAAATTATGTATCAAAGTAGTGTGAAAATCAAGATATCTATAACACTTTCCGAGGACATGCTTTACTAATAGGTTAATTTATGAAAAAAAGGATTCTTTATTGGGGACATCGGAGCACATGGCCTTTCGCTCTTGTAAATAGAAGGACACAATCATGTTGGGGTGTTCGGAGTATAGGTAACAGCGAGACGTTATTAAATGGGGCATGCATAGGGTTTGCTTTAAAATTTGCCGGTGGAAGAGGAAGATATGATAGATTCAGCTATCTTTTCAGCAGAGTCGCCAAAAAGTTTTTCAATATCGAAAAGATTGAGATAGTCATCTTGCCATGATAGGCCTGTCTCTTCAACAATATTTTTGATGTGGGTAGACTTATCACCCAGGGCCTTTACCTTTTTTGAAAGATCTATTTCTCTCTTAAAACCAATGTTGAGAAGCAGGAGACGGTCAATGGTAGGGCCTTTTTTCATTATGGGGATGGCAAGGATACTTCTGTTATCAACCTTTCCTTTTCCAATAAAGACGTTTCCGTTCTTAACAATGATCCTTTTGGTTCCCTTAAGTCTGTTAGCCGATTCAACGCGGGAGATAAGCTTAGATGAGCTCCCCTCCTTTTTTACCAGTTTAATCTTTGAATTTTCAACCGGCTCCCCAGTGTAAGTAAGCCTACTTATTTTATAAAGGGTCGCACCTTTTATTTTAGAGATAATCTCCTGAAGATTTTTCAGCACAAGAACATTTTTATTGGTAAGGTTGCTTACACTAAATCCATTTTTCTTCAGGGCCTCAAATAGTAATCCATCGATCGGTTCCCAAAGCCTACTTGTTCCCACTGTAACTGTTTTGGCCTGATGTTTTATTGCATCAATGGGTCTTGCCATATCATTTATGGCCTCTCCTATACAGCGGAAGAAGGTGTCAAACATATTTGGGGCTGTCCCAGATAGGCCAAAATCAGGCTCAAAGTCGGACATAGGGAGCCGTCCAGAGAGATATTTTAACAGAAGTGTCAGATCAGAGGCGGTTTTTAATTCCATGGCTGTTGTATATCGTCTATCCCCCAGCCTTTTTTTGAAACTGGAAGAAAATCTGGCGGTTTTCTCTTGAAAAATCTTATCGAGAATTATTTGGTAGATATCCAGGCCTTTTTCAAGTGAGGCCGAAATATATCTACTGATCTCTTCTCTGAAATTGGATAGAAAGAGAGATTCTTCATTTATTGCCCTTGCTGCATGATAACCCCAGAGATGACCTGCAATGGTGGTTAAGATAGGAGAGAAACGTTCCTCTGTCTCTGGCACATAGATTAATGAGTCTGCATAGGGCTTAAATCTTTCCTCACCCTCAGTGGCAATCACAATGGTAGTGGCCTGATGGGCCTTGAATATGGCTGTATCCTTGATGATATCGCTTATAACATCACCCCTGTTCCCGGCTGCGCAGATAAAAATGAGCGGTTCTGAGGATAGGTCGATATGTTTTTTATCTTCAACTACATCTGAAGAGATGGTCTTATAGCAGAGCTCACTCAATTTTATCCTGATTTCGTCAGCAGCAATCTTGTTATATCCGCTCCCAACAACTGCCCAATATTTTTTTGTAGGTGCAAATTTATGAGCGGATCTGGCGATCTCTTCTTCCATGGAAAGAACCTTTTTCATTAAGGAGGGAATCAACATGAGCCTTTTGAGTTCTCCCAGGATAAAATCATCATCCCTTATTCCCATTAATTGTGCCAATTTTAGACCGAGGATACCTCCGGCTGCAATCTGAGAATAATAGGCCTTGGTGGAGGCAACAGACATCTCAATGTCTCTTCCAGTGCTGGTGTACAAGACACCATCTACCTTAAAGGTGATATCTGAATCTCGCCTGTTGACAATAGCCATGGTATAAGCACTGCGTTCTTTTGCCATATCTATAGCCAGATTTGTATCTGTTGTAGTGCCGGACTGGGTTATGGCGATAATCAAGGTATCTTTAAGGCTGGTTCTCAAAAGGCTCCCGCTAAACTCTGAGGCCTTGAGGGGCGCAATCCTGATGCCACTGTTGGCAAGGTAAAACTCAAGTAGTTCGGCACAACCATAGGCAGCAACTCCTGCAGTTCCCTGGCCTATAAATAAGATCCTTCTTATACTGTTTTGTTTGAAGGCCTCTGCTAAAGCAGGGGAGATAACACCATCATCTAAGATTATCATAGGATGCCATTTTCCGTTTTTTCGTGATATCCTCCATCTGTTTTGAAATGTTTTTTCCACTGATCCAGGAGATTCAAAGATTTCTTTTAAGAAATAATGGGGAAAATCCTGACGATTAATATCCCTTGAGATGATTTCGGTCTTTTTTATATCATCGTCAGAAAGTTGAATGGGGGTCCCATCATAATACATTGCCTTTATGCCGGCAAGTTCACCACATGAATCCTGGTCTAAGATAAATATCTGCCCCTGGCTTTTACCTTGCAACCCATTAACAGTCTTTTCTCCCTCCATCTTTATATATCGAGAGGTCTCTTCCACAAGACCATAGATTTCCGAGGCAGTGATATAATGTTCTTCACCCAGTCCGATAAAAATTGTCTGTCCGCTACCTCTCTGGGCCAGGAAAATCTTCCCCGGTGCAATGTCAGTGTGCATGGCTATGGCGTGGGAGCCTTTAAAATCATTAACAGCTAATCGGAATGATTCCTCAATAGGGTGGCCCATATCATAATATCTCTGTATCTGAAGGGGAATGATCTTGGTGTCAGTGGTTATCTGAGAAGGGATAGATCTTTTCGTCTCCTTTTTGAATTTCTCTTTTAAAATAATATAGTTATCAATATCCCCGTTCAGGCAAACGTGAATAATTCCCTTATTATGGTTAGATTCATGGTCTTTATCATTTTGGATAATGATATTATCAACCGGGTGACAGTTTGCCTCAGTGATCTCGCCGACAGAGGCCCAGCGGGTATGGAAAACAGCGGTTTGATTGATACTCGGAAAAGTAATCAAAAATTGAAAAATACTGTCATCATGTATCTGTTTCCTTAAGAATTTTACATTATCACCTAAATGGCCAACTTGGGCAGCAATCTTATAAGTAAAGATGACAGAAACGTTGCCATTAACACCGTTAACATTAATTCCCTGGTTTACAAGGATCTTCTCCTTCTGGCGGGCAGAAAATTCATTTAATAATGATCTTCTTTTTAATTCCCTTTCAAACAGGAGATAGTCCTTTTTCTCTACTATTGTAATAACAGAAATACCTGCTGAGTCTCTCCCCCTTACCTCTAATCGATCTAAGTTGTTAAAGAGGGTATTAATATTTTTAAGTTGATCAAAGACTAATTGAGGAATATCCCTATCAGTAACGGTGGATAGCCCCTCAATCTTCTCTAAGTTCTTTATTGTCTCTTCTTTTAAACACCAGTGTATATCCTTAAGCAGGGTTATTCTCTTGATGATAATCTCATTTTCCTCAAAGGAAAGGAGTTTTAATATTTGATGGTGTTCATTTTCTTCCCCATCAATTATCCTTTCTAAGTCAGAGGAGACTTTCTCAAGTTTTTCCCGGGTAGGAGTCTCTTTAAAGATAGTGTAGAGAGATAATGTGAGTTTGAGACCCCCAATAAGATCTTGTAATTCTTTAATAGGGGCTTCTCCGCCAAGATAATTATCTATTAGGTTTTTATTTTCCTCTTTTATCTTTTTATAGGTATATCCCTTTAGGTGAAGAATCATAGATTCTATCTTGTTTACAGGGATTTTGGGCTTGGCAATCTCCTTCCTTTTGAACCCTATAATACCGGTCAGGCCACAGTTAAGCTGACTTTCTTGAACTGGAAAAATAATAAAGGCACCAGGAGAGACGTTCTTTAAGCTCTTCCCAAAATAGATTTTGGGACAGCGCAAATTTTCTTTAAAAATGATTTTTATCCTTTCTAAGAAAGACATTTACCTAAAGAACCTCCTTTGGGAGCAACCCTAAAGATCCTTCTCCAAAAAGAATCTTTTTTGCTATCTGAAGCATCATTATAGATGTTATAATCTTTTCCTTTAACCAATAGCCTTTTTCACTTCATCAGCTATCCTTTTACAATAGGTATCTGTTGCCTCTGTTGTGGGACCCTCTACCATAACCCTACAGAGATTTTGGGTTCCAGAATAGCGAACGAGAACCCTCCCTTTTTCTCCAAGCGCCTTTTCCGCTTCCCTAATAGCACCTCCCACATCCGGGAGTTTTGAGATATCTGGCTTACTTCTGACATCAACATTTATCAATGCCTGTGGGTAAGTCGTCATCATTGCTGCCAATTCTGAAAGCGGTTTCTTTTCTTTAAGCATGCTTGATATTAATTGTAGTCCTAAGAGAATGCCATCACCTGTAGTATGATAATCCAGAAAGATCAGATGCCCGGAGTCTTCACCGCCAATGATTGAATCCCTGGTGAGCATATCTCTGAGCACATGGCGATCACCAACATCTGATTTTACATGATCGATACCCATTTCTTTGAGGGCAATACCTAAACCAAAATTGGACATTACAGTGGTAACCACAGTATCATTTTTTAATTTCCCTTCTTTCTTTAAGGTGTCAGAACAAATTAAAAGACTCTGATCCCCGGTAATAGTATTTCCTTTTTCATCTACAGCGACCATTCTGTCTCCATCCCCATCAAAGGCCATTCCTATTGCTGCCCCATATTTCACTACTGCATTGGCCAGATCCTCAGGATACTGGGATCCACAACCTGAGTTGATGTTTATCCCATCAGGCGTAGCATGGATTGTGTGGACCTCAGCCCCAAAGTCTTTAAAAACTTTGGGGGCAGCCCTGTATGTGGCTCCATTGGCACAGTCGAGGACAATCTTCATCCCTTTCATGGATAGTTCTTGAGGAAAGGTGTCTTTCAAAAAAAGGGTATAAAGATCAATTGCATCATTAAGGCGGAATGCCCTGCCCAGGTCCTTCGGCTCAGGTAGGCAATCATCAATAATATGATCCTTGTTATTCAGAATTAGATCCTCAATCTGTTCTTCCTTTTCAAGAGAAAGTTTAAATCCATCTCCGGAGAAGATTTTGATCCCGTTATCTTTAAATGGATTATGAGAGGCGGAGATAACAATGCCTGCATCAGCATTTTGATTTCGGGTCATAAAGGCAACCCCAGGTGTCGGGAAAACATTCAAGAGATATACATCTCCACCCATGGAACATATACCGGCAACTAAGGCCTCTTCAAGCATGTAACCGGAGATTCTGGTATCCTTACCAACTACAAAACTCGATTTCTGTCTATCTCCTTTGAACAAATATGCTATGGCCTTCCCGATCTTTATAGCCATCTCAACAGTTATTGGGTATTTGTTAGTAACTCCCCTTATTCCATCTGTTCCGAATAATTTTTCCATAAAGAGTAATTCCCAAGGTTGTCTATACTTCCCACAAGCAGAAATTTTTGAGGATGGTCAGGCCTGGTGGCCCACTCTTTTCCGGATGAAACTGTACAGCAATAAGACTTCTTTTGCCCAGCACACTGGTAAAGGTAATACCATGTTCAGTTGTTCCGATGATTGTCTCTACACCTTTTGGGGCTGGAAAATAACTGTGAACAAAATAAAACTCACTTTCTGGGGCGACATCTTTAAAAACTGGATGCAGCCTTTTAAGTTTTACCTGGTTCCAGCCCATATGGGGCACCTTGAGGTATTTGCCACCATCTGAGAGGAGCGGCATAGGAAAACGTTTTACCGTGCCGGGGAGCAATCCGAGACAGGCGGTCTGATTTTCCTCGCTCTCTTCAAGAATTATCTGAGTCCCCAGGCAGATTCCCAAAAAGGGTTTACCAGATTCATAGAGGTCATATATTGCCTGGTCAAGATCCATTCTTTTTAAATCCTGCATGGCCTGTCCTGCAGATCCAACGCCAGGGAAGATAACCCTATCAGCCCCTAATAACTCTTTTGCATTATGGGTAATTCGGCATTCAAATCCGAGATGGTTTATGGCCCGAGCAACACTGCCAAGATTTCCGGCCTTATAATCAATAATAGCAATCATGATTCATAGTATATCGTTTCATAAAAAGCATATCTATTTTAAAATGACTAATGTCAAAATCCAAGGTTCAAATCAAATCCAAATTACCAAATGCCAAAAAAACTTTTCGATATAAAGTGTTTTGAGCTTTTGCCTTTGACATTCATTTGGCATTTGAGCTTTGAAATTTGAATTTTAATATACGTAAATATTTTAATGAAACTGTGAGCTTTTGAAAAAATGTATCTGAAAGACTATAGTCTTATTCCCATTCTATTGTGCTTGGAGGTTTTGAGCTAATATCATAGACTACCCTATTAATGCCCCTGGCCTCATTTATAATCCGGTTTGAAATCTTGACCAGGAGAGAATGGGGAAGCCTGGCCCAATCTGCAGTCATAGCATCAAGGCTGGTTACAGCCCTGATGACCACAATATGTTCATATGTCCGTTTATCGCCCATGATTCCCACACTTTTCAGGGGTATCAGGATGGCAAAGGACTGCCACAATCTTTTATAATAATTGCTTTTTTTGATTTCTGTTATCAAAATATCATCAGCTTCTCGCAAGATAGACAGACGTCTTGGCGTCACTTCGCCGATAATCCTGACCGCCAGCCCGGGCCCTGGGAAGGGATGGCGATGTATCATATCATCAGGCAGACAAAGTTCTTTGCCCAAAAGCCGAACCTCGTCCTTAAAGAGATGTTTTAGGGGCTCAATAAGCCTGAGGCGCATCTTTTTAGGAAGACCACCGACATTATGGTGGGATTTGATAACCGCTGATGGCCCTCCAAAGGGGGATCTGGATTCGATCAGGTCTGGATATAAGGTCCCCTGTGCCAAAAAGTCAACCCCCTTAGTCTTTAAGGCCTCATCCTCAAATATCCTTATGAAGGTTTTTCCTATTATCTTTCTTTTCCTTTCAGGGGCAACAATATTCCTCAGTGGTTCCAGGAACCTTTTCCTGGCATTGATGAATCTCAAATTTATCATAAAATGGCGTTTGAATAGACTTTTAACCCTTTCTCCTTCACCTTTGCTCAGAAGGCCGTTGTCCACAAAGATACATGTCAATCGTTTCCCAAGAGCCCTGTCAAGAAGAACGGCCGCTACCGAGGAATCTACACCACCACTTAAGCCCAAAATAACCTTTTTTTCTCCAACTTCCCCTTTTATCTCTTCTATTGCCTTTCCAATAAAGGATTTCATCGTCCATGTCTTTTTACAGCCACATACCCTGAAGAGAAAATTGTTGAGCATCTTCTTCCCCTTAGGTGTGTGGGCAACTTCAGGATGGAATTGCAGGCCGTAAAGCCTCTTTTTACTATTTTCAACTGCTGCAATCTTGGTATTTTCTGTTGAGGCTGTTATCTTAAATCCCTCTGGCAGACGAGAAGTAGAATCCCCATGGCTCATCCAGCAAGGCGTTGACATGCTGATCCCATGAAAAATGCTTTTTTTATCAAGTAACTTGAGCTCAGCCAGGCCATATTCTCTTTTGGCTGCACTCTCGACCTTACCACCCAAACTATCTATCATGTACTGCATGCCGTAACATATGCCAAGCATGGGAATACTTAGATTGAAGATCTGAAGGTCTACTTTAGGGCTGTTTTTTTCATATATACTTGCTGGCCCTCCTGAGAGTATTATTCCTTCAGGGGCTAATGATTTAATTTTAGGCAATTCAATGTTTGGAGGCTCTATCTGGCAATAAACATGCTGTTCCCTGACCCCCCTGGCAATAAGCTGGTTGTATTGAGAACCGAAGTCAATAATTAAAATCATCCCTCAAATTTCTTTCTTAAACAATGTTATCTATAAGGTAAAAGAGTATAATTAAATAGAGTCCTTCCGTCAAGATAAAGAGGGCCCTGTCCAGGGCCACGTCATAGTAAAAAATAACTTATTGATTTTTAAGCTTATTGTTGGGCATGTGTATCTTTTTTCAAACAATTCACCCTGTTGAATTTCCCGAAGGGAACCCTATTCAACAGGACAGGCTGGGAAGCCTCTTTTGCCTTCTCATTGCCGCTGCTCCAGGCCTCCGGCTCGTAGAGCCTACGCCTCGGAGAGCGGGCGGCCCGCCCTGGTGCGACAGAGATTTACTAACTTGCCATTGCTGTTATGGTTTGGCCTCTGCCACGGGATTTTAGGCCCAAAGAATAGGTCTGGGCCAGGGCCATCGCAGTCTTAGACTCCCGAGGGAGAGGTGACGGGTAATCCCCTCTGGGCCTTCCCGCCCGCCTTAGCTTTTACCTCTTGCTGGCCATAAAGCATCCGCTCTTTCGTGTTTGAAAAAAGATACCTATGCCCCCCATCCCTTTATAACTGCTAATAAAAGTGAACATTGACATTGAATTATTTATAATTTAACTTTCAAGGAGTCCTTTTCGTATCTGTTAGTGTCGTAAGATAGAATTTTTTAGTTGTTCTCTTTTTTTAAGTTTAAAGTCCTGTCGGTATGACTGCTCAGGCCACAAGATAAATGTTGGCTACTTTTGAGAAACCTATGAAAAAAATTATCAATATCTATATTTTAAAAGAGATGATCCCTAATTTTACTACCAGCCTTATTGTCTTTACATTTCTTGTGCTTGCCGGCAGGATATTAAAGCTAACTGAATGGATGGTCAATCATGGAGTAAGCCCATCACAAGTTCTGCTAATAACCCTCTATACTCTACCCTATGTTCTCTTTTATACTTTACCCATGGCAACCCTTTTGGCCTCTCTTATTGCCTTTTCGAGGCTTAATGAAGACAATGAGATAATAGCCTTAAGGTCATCCGGGGTCAGCCTATATCAGATATTTCCCCCAGTGGTCATATTTTCTATAATCAGCTATCTTTTTGCCTCTTTTATAGCCATCTATCTCTTTCCTGTTGGTAATCATTCCATGGCAAGGCTCCTGTTTGAGGTAGCCAGATCGAACACAAGTATCGGGATTAAACAGGGTATATTCAATGACAGTATCCCCAACATAGTGCTATATGCCAATCATATATCTGCTCATGACCAAACAATGGAAGGGGTGTTTATATTTGATGAGAGGGATCCAGGCCTTTCCAATACCATTATTGCCAGGCAAGGAAAGATAAGTTCAAATTCAAAACAGATGTCCATCAATCTGCATCTCACTGATGGATCTATTTTTATGGTAAGTAAGGACTTAGATTCATCCAGAAAGCTGCAATTTAATTCCTATGACTTAAATATAGAACTTTCTGACATAATGAATAGATTTTCCTCACGGATGAAGCGTAAAAAGGAGATGTCCATATTTGAGCTCAGGCGCCAGCTTAAAAAGACCGAAAAAGGGACAGGTAAACATAATAAATTAGCCATAGAATTACAGCGTAAGTTCTCTATTCCTTTTGCCTGTTTGCTATTGGGCCTTATTGGTCTGCCCCTCGGTTTGATGAGGAGGACAAAAGGAAGATCTTGGGGGGTTGCCCTCAGTTTTGCTGTCTTTATGATTTACTACATTCTGCTATTTGTATCGGACAGTTTAGGCGAAATAGGCAAAATAAACCCTGTTCTGGCCATGTGGATACCGAACATGGTTTTGGGGGCTGCAACATTTATACTGATCTGGCGGACAGCACGGGATATATAAAAATATATCTCGGAAATTCTACAACTTATTGAAAATAGAGAGGTTTTTACTGATCGCATCGAGATCGATCCCTTCTCGCTCTGCTGTTTCTTTCAACAGATCAAGCGTCACCTGGAATGTTTCAGACAACTTGTGCCAAAAAGTTTCATTGTTTATGTCACGGCTATCCTGGTCAGGGGACTGTTCATTGGCAATGGCGAAATTCATGCAGCGTGAGGTGAGTGGACAGCGTTCACACCATCGATCACAGTAATTATAGATGCCCGGGATGAAATTGGGGTTTCCAGCAATCATCTTGAGATATTCTTTATCCATGATATCGAGTGACCCTTTGAGCAGGGAACTTCATTCTTTAGATATAATGGACCGGTTGATCGGCGCGGCTATGGTGCCGCGTTCAATGTGTTGTTAGCTGAGCGAACGAACTATTCATGTTTACAAGCAATGGTTTCCGCACTCATTTCCGAATGAAAATTGAATGCATGAACGGAAATTCTTTCCTTATTTCAAAATGCTTAATCTCCAGGCTCTCCAGCATCAGTCGTAGTTCACTCTCTATATATGCTGCTCTAATTGAGTTAAAGAAACCATTTCGAATAGGTACCCAATAAAGCCACCAAACCCTTCTCAAATCATATAGGTATAAAATTCCATCATCTTCGATCACGTGAGTAAGATTGGCTATAGCTTTCTCAGGATCGTTCCAATGATGGAGAGTATATGTGCAATACACCAGATTAAATTTCCCTAATGAATTAATCAGCGCCTCATCCTCTGCATTACCGACAACGAACTTTATTCTATCCTCAAGGCCATTCTTAGAGACGTATTCTATACCAACAGTGGCCATATCTTGTGACAATTCAACGGCAGTTATCTCAACAGCGCTATGAGTGCAGGCGATTTCGGTTGTAAGAACGCCGGGACCTGCACCGATTTCAAGATATCTTCCCTCGATGCCAAGAGATTGGAGGTTTTTAAGGAATGCTCTATATCTCATATTGGACTTTTCGGCACTTTTAGCATATTGCCTTGCATTATCGATCCCTGAAAAGGGTTCCTTTTGATGTAATTCGACTTTTCGCTTAAACATGTATAACTCCTATAATCGTTACCTGTTGTTTTCTCTGACCTTAACATTTCATGTTATTGGTCTCCAAAATGTTATCTTGTCAGTTATTTTGATGGCACATAACATGTTACTTGAAGCTCTTAACGCTTAGCCAGCTAAGGCTCGAACTGAGCGGCGCGGCAGATGCGCTACATTGTTATTGACTGAATCACCTGCACAACTAAGTTATTTGCCACGTCCGACCCCATTAAGTTAGGTGAAACAGCCTGAAGTCGATAATGCGCTAAGAAAATCGGCGCTTAAGATCGGCCAAGACTACCTCATTCTCTTGTTGATTTCGGGAAATAATGAAACCAGAGCTTAGATTCATGCCGTCCTTTTCCCAAATCAATTTCAACACCCGTGACAGCAACAACCACCGCCCGGCATGAGATTTCCCAATTTTCACTTCGACAATTTTCTCGAAGGGAATTTGAATAGGGTGTTTCGTCAAATAGCGACGGAAGTAGAAGGTAGTATCGTCGAACCAGTATTCGCCATTTCCTCGTGCAAAGAATTTATCCTTCCTATATCTCTTCCACCACTTTTCATCGATCTCGGTTCCCAGATAATGACCCTTACGGCGATTAGAGGAGTCTGGAATAATCATCTTTTCTGTTTAAACCTCCTTCGCCTAACGCGGCAAATCAGCCGCCGCGGTAGGCGGTCGGCTGCATTTGTCTTGATAGGCTTAATAATCCGTTTTTCCAATGTCAAGGATTATCCTTATTTTCTCTCTAAAGTAGAGGCATTGCAACTTTTATTCATATTTTGATTCCAAAGAATAACAGAATGAATTTTAAAGAAACATATGAAAAAATTACCCCGAACATTAACTTAAGCACGACCGATGGGAACAGTTTATTCATTATTCCTCCCATATTTGCACCAATAAGTGTTCCCAAGCATATAGGGAGAGATATTTTTATGTTGATAAATCCCTGGTAAGCCTTAAATATTGAGCTCAAAAAAGCATTCGCTGCAAAGCAGGCCAATGAATTACCCATAGCAACCTTTATCGGAGCACTTAAAATAAAAGTAAAGGCTGGAACCAGAATAGCCCCCGTACCTATACCTAAAAGTCCTGGAAGAATTCCAGCGACACCCCCAATGGCAAATTTCTGTAATAGTGAACCTCGTATTTCATTTCCACCAATTTCCTTAATCTTCTTTTCATAAACCAATCCTTCAATTATCATACGTATAGATATAAGGGAAAATACCAGTCCCATCCCAAGGTCTAACCAATTCTCTTTGTAGGTGAAATACAAAAAGATCAAAGAGAAGGTGGCAGTGGATAATACTCCTGCTATGATGATGGGAATAATAGGTCTGATATCTACATGCCCCAGTTTCCAATGCCGATAGCCTCCACCCAAGGTGGTGAAAAATACCGCCATAATACACGTGCCGGCAGCAAAGGAAGGAGATAGGCCAACCAAGAAACGGAGAATAGGCATTAACACAATACCTCCGCCAATTCCAAGTAAACCCCCAAGCATCCCGGCCAGAATTCCACCGGCAAAAATCCCTATTATCTCAATCATTATTTATATTTTATTAAATTGGTGATTAAGCCTTGAGACCTTTCCATAACATAGGCTGCCGCGGCAAAATGTTTTTATAAAAAGATACCCATACCTAACAAAAAATCTCGGGTTATGCAAAGCCAACTGCTCAATTCGATACCCCTAAACCTCATTTTATGTGGTTTCTCGGGGCAACCTCACCTATCGGTCATCTCCTGGAAATAGTGGTTGGTACAAAAAAGATGGCAGACAAGGCCCTGAATTCAGGCGCTGATGTGGTAATTGTCAACACCAGCGGTCTTATTCTGGGAACTGCTGGCACTGCAAACTAAATAAGGTGGATTTGTTCTCTCCCAAATATATATTTGCACTTCAAGAATCATCAGAAATTGAGCACTTTCTTATATATGTAGAAAAAAGGCACACTGTGTCAATCTTACGCCTGCCTATCTCTGAACACGCCCAAAAAAGGACTCCCGAGCTGAGAAGACGCGCCAGAGAAGAAAAGTATAGGGAATATTTTGATCAATCCCAAATGGTGAAAATTTCTCTTTCACAGATAGCTCTGAAGGGTTATATTTGGGATGGAGAAAGAGACTTGAATGCAGACGGGATGAAAAATTTACTCCTGGCTCTTTGTGACTCAGAGAATTATGCCTTAGCACTGGGCATCCTCCAAAAATTTGATCTTCAAAACCAGTGTCTCCACATTCTTGCTCCCATGACCCCTAAGGATTGTGAGAAGATCAGAACGGTCCGGTTAGGCGAGATAAAGATTAATCCAGATGGGCAGGAAGAAAGCTCATGAAGAGCATATATAAAAATGCGAGGCTGAATAGTACCACCACCAAAAGAGCCTACTAAAAGTAAAGTAGGGAGGAATTAAAGAAAGAGAGGAGTTGGAGGGCTTATGATTGAAGTAATTTTTTTGGGTGTTGGCGAGGCATTTGACGAAGAGCTTCCTAATACATCCATTCTAATCCATTATAGGGCGGGGACTTCGCTTGTAACATTGCTACTTGACTGTGGCTTTACTGCTCCACCTCAGTTCTGGAGAGAGGAGCCAGATGTTGATATACTGGATGGCATCTGGATTTCACATTTTCATGGTGACCATTCCCTGGGGCTTCCTGCATTATTGGTTCGCTTTTGGGAAGAAGGCCGTAGCAAGGTTTTAACGCTCTTGGGACAGAAGGGGATAGATACTTTCACGCGCAAATCTCTTGATCTGGCCTATCCTGGGTTTTATGAAAGATTGAAATTCCCAATCAGGTTCTTGGAGGTAGAGCCAAAGAAGGAAGTAGAGATCTTCGGCCTCACCCTTCAATCTGCTGAGAACAGTCATTCCCAAAGAGACTTGGCCCTGAGAATAGACGCTCAGGGGAAATCAATCTATTACAGTGGTGATGGCAAGCCAACACCTGAAAGCATGGCCCTTGCTAAGGGCAGCCAACTCATCATCCATGAGGCCTTTCATATGGAAACCGATCTCCCAGGACACGGAACCGCTATAGGATCAATTGATATGGCCAAAAGATGTGAGGCATCCAATCTTGCTCTGGTCCATATACAAAGGAATGTGCGAAGGCAGGTGATTGATAGAATTCAAAAATTCACAAATCTGTCAGGCTCATTGAATGTGATAGTTCCAGAGCCTGGTTATAAGATAACTCTTTAATCTATCAAATTAAAATCGGGACATGGATCCTAAAACAACTTGGAGAAAAAATTGGAATCAGGTATTCATTCTTGACACAGTCACCTCCTCGCTTAGCACAAATGAATTTTTTTAAACAACGGTCAGGATATTCCCAGGCAAGGATCGGGCTATTCCTCTTGAAGGTTATTGAAATATAAAATGGGATGCAGATTTTTAAATAACTCATATAAGGTTTCAAGGTTATTATCCTGACGAATTCTATGTAGGCAGGCCCAACAATTCCACCCCAATGAAATATGCTCCGCCTGCCTGTCACTACAAGCTCGCCCGCTAGCCAAGCAAGGCGAGGCGGCCTGGGGCACGAGCGGGCAGGTATCCCACGGGATAAACATATAAAGAGTTATCGCAAGGCAATTATGGACAAGATATGAGTGACAACTTATTAAAGATCCAACTGAGTTATTTAAAAGAGCTTTATGATCAGTTGCCCGAAGACCTGGAAAAAGCCCTTCCAGCTATAAGAGAAAACGACGTTTTCTATTTCAAGGCATTTGCAGAATCTTGCAGCATTAGTCCTAAAGGGATAAGCCTTGGTGGAGGAATGATTACCGGGCCTATAGGCATCCTCATAGCCCTGTATGCCCACAATGCACGGAAGGAAGCCGTTCAACTCAATCCCATTAAATCTTTTAAGCAAATTAAGGGCAGCATGGCCTACCAAAGCGCTTTTACTGTTCGCTCTGAAACAAGTTTAGTTCCTTATGTCAGTCGGATTCAGGGCTGCAAGAGAAAGGTTATCGAGGCCTTTGATGGGTATGAGAATGAGGCTGCGAGCGGAGATTTATCATTTATCTTATATCCATTACCAAAGCTCCCCTTGTATTATATATTTTATCTGGCAGATGAGGAGTTTCCAGCCTCGGTCACATGTCTTTTTGCTTCCAATGCGGAAATATTTATGCCAGCAGATGGTCTCGCCGATGTTGGAGAGTATACTGCCAAGAAGGTAATTGAGATTGTTACTGCTTAACGATTGAAGCAAGGGGTCATGCCTACGTATGACTCAGGTATAATGATTTATAAGTGAGATGGTCTTATGAGCGAAGAAATGGAATGCATGTGTCTGAATTGTGGTATATCCCATTATATAGACAGAGATAGCCTTACTCTGGAGGATCTTGACAATGACGAGATGAAGCTCGTGAAGAACCTTTTCTGCTCAGAGTGTAGCGGTGTACTGGCCCTGATCTGCAAGGCCGGTGATGAACCGAACTACAAGCTCAAGTAATATCAATAAAGGGGACATTCTATATTTACTAATAGTTTTCAATAAAACGCTTTTCTGCGTCGGCTGTGCCAATCATGATCATTTCGTCATTTTCACCAAGAGGAATTGAGGGGTCGGGGTTTATATTTAACTCGCCCTGTGTGCTAATGGCTATAACGCTGCAGCCCGTTTGTTTCCGGATTTGGTTTTCAGCAAGAGATTTGCCCACAAGAGGTGAGGGCACTGGCGCGCGGAAAACATTCAGCCCTTCCTCAAACATCAATATTTCTCCCGGTTTCAAGAGATTAATGATGGTGTTGGCACCCATGGAAGCATATGACATAACCAGGTCAGCGCCCGCCCCATGTAATTTGGAAATATTTCTATCAAGGTTTGCCCTGCTGATAATCTGAATATCAGGCCGCAATCGCCGGCAATAAATGGTTAGATAAATATTCATAGGATCATTATGTGTCGTAATTATGACGGTCGGTGCCTCTCGTATGCCGGCTCTATTGAGGACATTGATATCGGCAGCGTTCCCGTGAATATACTTATCTTTGTTTTCAATATGCATCGAATTCTTCTCCACAACCTGATAATCAATCTGATGTTCTTCCAGAGTCTCTGCTGCTGCACGCCCGACACGGCCTCCACCCAATATCAGGACAGGAGCATTGGCAGTGTGATAAATGCGATAAATGCAGAAGATCTCATCATATTTATTGAGCTGTTCAACAGATCCGGCCAGTAAAAGGACGGTTGTGGAATTGATTCGAGTCTGGGAGTGGGGGATTTCAAATCTGCCTCTCTCCCAAATCCCGACAACTGTTATGCCGATTGTTTCCCGTAACTTGCTTTCAGCAATTGTTTTTCCTTCGAGAGGTGTGCGCATTGCAGGGGCTTCGGCAATGAGAAGCTGATCGAATCTTCCGATGACATTTGCCCCCATGCTCACTCCAAGCGTTCTTCGGGCCAGAGATTTCCCGAGCATCTTCATGAACTGAAAGACGTGAGTACTGCCGGCAAGCTGAAGAATGTCAATGGAATCATCCGCATCAGCATTCGTAACGATTGGTACTTTTTTAGAGATCTCCCTGATTGTAAAGGATATGTTTGTATTCATCATATCATCATTGTTGGCAACCACCAGGGCAGCATTTTGTGTACGAAGACGCCTATATGTCTCTGGATCACCCGGATCACCTACGACTACCTTGTAGTTCAAGTCATAAAGCTCTAATGCACGATGCAAATCAGTTACGATAATGACATATTCGTAATTATATTGATTCAGTTTTTCTACGAGATTTATTGTAATAGGGTCAAAATTTGTCAGAATCACATGGCCTGTTGTGTTTTCCGGCAATTCACGTGGTGCTCTCACTCTTGATTGGGCTTCAAGCCATGGGGCATAAAAAAATTGTATAAAGGTAAAAGGGAGCATGATGAGCAAAAAAAGGATTCCGGATATGAGTACAACCATTGAAAATATTCTACCCAAATCACTTGCAAAGGTGATATCACCAATGCCAAGCGTGGACATCGTAGTAAGCGTCCAATAAAAACCTGTAACCCAGCTAAAGTTTCTATCTTCAAAAAGCATTATGAAATGAAACAAGACGCTGTATATTGTGACAATAGCTGTTAAGGCCAAAAAAAACTTGAATAAGAGCTTGAAGTTCCTCTTTGTTGTTCTGCTTCGAATAAAGTAAATTACCTGGGCGGGAATATATTTCATCAAAATGAACCTCTCATTGTCAAAATTATGGGTGTTTTATTATTTAGGAGTATACAGAAATGTAAAGGATTTAAAAGAAAAACCGACGCGTTTTAACCAAATGTCTCCATTAAGACGGTAAGGTGGTGGGGTCGGGTAGAAGTATTGAGAGGCGCTCAAGAAAGTTATCACGGTCTTTATCGTCTCTGAATATCTTACGACGCTCTATTCCACGAATCATTATATGGTGTAATACTCCAGGAGCCTGCCAGAGGCAGACAAGCATCAAGGCGGGCTAATCTTGGCATGATTCCTTAGTTATCATAACAACTTGCCTTTTGTATAGATATTTAGTTGTTTAATGACGTCCCCCTTTACGCCCAAAGCGATGTTCTCGAAGTCGCAGAAAAGGGCCATGTTCCTAGTCTCAGCCAGATATGTCATGGCATGAATCCTCCAGCAAATGGTTTTCGTGCTCAGGTTTCCTGAAAATCATCGTACCCGGTGTCATTGGATTACCCGTGGAAGCAGATGCCCCTTTATTAAGGCTTTGATTATTCTGCCAACGTTATATATGGGATTACATTTTGTATCTAATTGGGGTGAATTCACCTCAATATTCCAATTCACGTTTTTCAGCTCTTTCATCTTCTCTTTTTGCATCCTGTTCATAAGATTTTGAAAGCTTTTCTAACACAGAAGCAACACTGGGGAATTTGTTTTTATGATTTGTAGCAAGGTCATTAAAATATTCAGCAAGTTTCCTTTCCTGGTCACCACCTTCAAATGGTGATTTGGTAACAGTGCCTCTTTGGTTAAAAACTGCACATGCAAAATTATTTTTAATACTATCTGTATTGATGCTTTCAATTATGGTACAAATTTCATCTGAAGGCCAATTATTATCTTTTTTAGGATACTGAGCTAATACTTGTCCGATGTGCATGTCCGCAACCTCAATGCGACCACATTCACCAGCTAATTCCCTTACTTTATTTACCCAATCGTTTAAAAATTCAAAATCAATTTTACCTGATTCATCAACACCAGGGATTTGTTTCCAAGTATGTAATAAGTCATATGCTTGCTTCGCCATATTTATAATTTGTTCATCTGACAATTCTTTACTATCAGTTTCAACCAATTCATCATTATCTGGCTTGTAAACCCACTTTAATACTTCGATGAAGAATTCAGGACTTTTAGAGAGTTCACTGTGTAATAATTTGGGGCTTCTTTTATTACCATAAGATGCTAAGATAGAAAGATATAACCATTCCAGCTTAATAAGATTTTGAGGCTCTATATCCTCCCTCTCATCAAGAGTTTCAAATAGTATATTTACATCATAGCCATCAATACTAATATTTTCACTAGCCCGCTCTGTTGCAGCCTTTTCCAGAATCTCAACGATCAAATGTGAAGGTATTTCTTTACCAAAGTCAGAACAAATATCAATTGCACTATAGTATCTTTTATACTCTATAAGGTATTTAAGACCAATTACCTTTTCATCTGGACTGATATGGTAAAAATGTGGATGAACATTTAACCAATAATCCTCTCTAATTGAAATATCTGTTGAATCTATAAAATCCCACAGGTCCTTATTCTGATCAAGCGGAATAAATAGTTGAGCCAATGACTTTTTGTTTAAATCTTTCTGTTTCAGTTTTTCATACAAGCCAAATACCCAATTAATTCCTTCAAGTATTGATTTTCTAAAAATGAAGCCGTGAACAAATCTTAATTCATCACTCTCATTATTGAGGAAATCACACAAAGAAAGAACTTCAAATTCATCTATGATGATATATGCCAATGTATCACCAAATATCCATGGCTGCTTTACTGAGGAAATTAACTCTTTGATTTTAGCAATACCGAAGTTTGAGTAAATATTTTTAAGCCCTTCTTTTCGTCTTTCATTTATCATTTCTTGTTGCTCATCATGAGACACTTTTTTATACACAAAACCTTCTGGGAAATCCGGTCTATAATCATCAAACATCCAAATTGATTTGTTTATTTCGTCTTTAGGCTGTAATGCCCAATAAAGTTTCTCATAACGGGTTAATTCCGATTCGGAAAGTGACCACTCTGCATCAGGATACGAGCGATGTTTCGATAATAATTTTCTTAAAGTATGCCATGTAGCATAATTGGCTTGGGCAACCTTTTCTAAGCTATATTCTATAAATGACAAAACCTTGTCTCTATCATTAGGGCTTAAATTAACAGATTCATCAATCAACTGAGAAAGTTCAGTTTCACTGTTGTTAAAAATTGATAATAATATTTCGACAACAGCAGTGTGAGTATCCCAAATTTCTTTATATGTAATTGGCCTCTCTAAGCTTTGATTAAATATCCGCCATCTCATTTTGTGTGTTGGATGTCCAATTTCATGGGAGTGGGGTAACAGACGACATAATAATGTCCATGCAATTTCTTTTTCCCTTTGGGATATTAATTTTAAAACATCAAGTCTTTCTTCAAAGTTGGCAAGTGTTTGATAATACCAGGGTTTAAAAATTTCCGTTAAGCTGTTTATTGGCCTATTTGCTAATTTTCCACCGGGGTCAATTACTGAAAGCCTTGATAAAATTAGGGCTGCTCTTGATAAATAATCGGGTAGCCATGCAATATTTTCTAGAGCCCATAATAATCCTGTATGATAACTGGTTGGTGTAAGAATTCCAGGTTCTTCATCAAACAAAGCTATTATTGGTGAATTATCGATAGCTAAATATTTCTCTACAGCATTTAGAAACTCTGTAGGTGAAGCTTCAGCTATCAAAGGCAATTTACCTTCAATAGACTTCCATAATGAAGGATCATCTGTATCTAATAATTCCGCAATAATTCTATCAACCCAAACCTGACCATTTAAAGGTAAATCAAGTTTTAATTCTTCACCAAAAATAGATACTAATATCAGAGATTGAACTATTCCTTCACGAATCCACCCAGAATATTGTCTTGTTTTTCCATGAATTGAAGCCATATACCTTTCTTCAACTTTTAGGTCAAAAGCTGGATTTATTTCGTTCAGTATTTCAAGAAAAGATGTGCGGAGTAGTTCAAAATCGTTCTTTGTCAAATATCGAGATGCATTTACCCAAGAATCTAAAGGAGATGTAAGTCGCCAATTACTACCAATTTGTACAATTGGTGAATCTGGTGTGTAAAGCCATCCTTTCAGTTTTTGTGAATATTCTTCATAAGACTCACCAGCAAAACGAGAAATAATTTCCTTGTCATTCTCATAATCTTCATCCCATCTGCCAACAATTAAAGCAGGGATGATTTCTCTAACATTATCTGCTTTAGCCCAATCGGGTAGATTTCTTACGAACTCAAGCTGTCTCCTTAAAATCGTAATGTTTCTTGCCGATTCTTTAGAGTACTTTTCAGCAAGTTCTTTTGTAATACCTGATTCGACCAATGCTTCAACAAAAGAATCCCTATCAAATTTTGAAAGAATGATTTTGTTGCTCCAGTTATCTGTTGAATCTGCACCTATGGGCGAAATTACAGTATGCCCTTTTGTAATCGCTCGGTTAATTATTCCTGTATCATCAAATCTTGGTATAAGGATTAATGGATTGTCATGAACAGATAGCTGGCGGAATGTTTCAGGGTTATCAACTATAAGACTTCTGGCGAAAAAATCTTCTTCTTTAGAGGGATCATTTTTGAAACATGAGATAATAAATGCTAATGCTTCTTCTCGTGAGGCTCCTTGTACTGCTGTAATAGATGGTATCGAAGTAAACTCAAATAATGTATCCGCATCTTTCTTTCTTCCACTTATCAATAATTGTGAGTTTAATTTAATCTGTGGGCCGTTTGACCATTCTTCCCAAAAGTCTTCAGTTGATTGTATTCCTTCTGAAGGATATTTACCTAAGTGTTTTATTGCTAACCATGCAGATACCGTTGGTGCAATTTCAAGCCATTCTTCAAGTAATTGTGCATCAATTACCTTAATATCCTTCCAAATATTGGCTTTCTTTTTTTCTTCAATCCATTCATTGCTTTTTGTCCATAAGCGTGGAGTTACAAAAACAAATGTTGAATCAGAAGAATTAAAGCCAAGAGGGCTTTCACTTCGCTTTGCGTAATCATCATCAGCTTTGCCCTTGGGGTTTTTATTTGCCCCAAATTCCCAAACCGAAATGCCAGATGGTAGATATTCGGTTTCCTCTGTAGCTTCAAGAATTCCGTCCCAACCACCTATTAAAATATTATCTCCTGAAGAAAATTTTATACTTTTAATAGAATTTGATGTTGCCCTAATTAGTTTTCTTACTAACTGAGGAAGGGTCTCTTGACAGTCTCTGCGATTTGCCCAATTTCTTATATCTAAAGTATCAATCCACTTCATAACTATTTAAACTTATAATCAATACGTATTATTATTTAATCTACCAGTCTCATTTGAAACATAACCAAGCTCACTGGTGGCTATGAAGCGTAGCGGAATAGCCATCCAGTGCAGCGCCTTGTGTACGCCCGGCATGTCGAAGATCCCGAACTTGTCGGGGGGCGTTTCTGTGAGGGAGGGTCTGAAGCCTGTCTGCCTCAGGCAGGGAAGCCTCAGCGCGGCCCGGTGAGCTCTGTGAACCGCCCTGTGTAGATCCCGATTTATCGGGAGTGGTGTGGGGAGGGGGAGTTAAAATCTTCCCCTTACCCGATTATGTATTCTTTTTGTTTTTAATATATTTATTTATTTTTAAATTAAATTCATTTAAGCTCCACGGGACATTTAAATAATCAACATATCCTTTAGTTTTGTAATTTTCTATAACTGTGTTGTTCCAATTTAAACAAAGTAAAACAGGTAAATCTTTATTAATAAAATTTAATATGTCTTTAATGGGAAAATCATCCGGACCATGCTGCCATTCTAATGCAATATCAAAATCATTATTCATTGCTAATTTAATGAGATCATTGCGATTATTTGCCCATAAAACATTGTAGTTCATGGCAATTAATAAATCTTTAAATGATCTATCCAAGTAGTACGGCAAAAGAATTGTTAGTTGAAAATTTGAAGCTGATTTTACTTTGATATGATTAATAATTGCTTTGCTTATTGTTTCTATTCCATCTTCAGTTTTCAACGCATACTTATCAGCAATTAATGGATTCTTTTTTATTAAAACTCCATAAGAAATGTTGTGCCAAATAGGTAATATATTTTTATCTTCTGAATTTTCCAAGCCAATGACTGCATTCAGTTCTAATTGAGTCCATTTTTTATCTAAATAGCTCGGACTTATAAATGGAATAAAATAGTTAGAATTCAATAATCCTTCATTAATTTTTTTAGCAATACTATCTCCAACCTTCAGTTCTTCTTGATCAAGCCAAACTTGAACATCTTGTTTCTGAAGTAATAAATATAGCTTTTGAACTATTTCTTTATCTTCTGATGCGTAACTAATAAAAATATCCCATTTTTTATTCATAATTGTTTTTCATGATATTTTTAGAAACATAACGCCTCGGCTCACAGGCCGCGAGTTTACGAGCGGTCCTCGTGCAGCCGAATGTTAGCTTCTCTTTGTTTTATATCATCGTAATTTGGTTGAAGTGTAAACCTCCATAGTTTAAGAACACCACCTTTGTAGTTGTGTGGTATAAGTACGCTCAATTGATTGGGTTGCTGATCTGGTGCTAACTGGCGGATATGCCCTTCTGGTGATGTCAAGAGATTATATTGTGAGCTGATCATCTCACTTAAAGACCCAAGCATCGCAAAACCCTGATTCCTATCCCATTCCATGGGTGAAACTGAAAATTCTGTGTAATCAAGGTGACCATTAACTATTTTTGCGGGCTGATCCACTTTATTCCATCTTCCATGAAGTATAAAGAACCATGCTAATTGTTTCTCAAGTTCATCATTTATTTCTACTCCATTGGCGTAAATGGCAGCCTTTCCTATTGTGAAGTGAACCTTCCCATTTGTGTCAACTTCTCGGGGCTTTTGTGGGTCAGCGTAAACACGAAATGATAGAGGTGGAACTGTACCTATCATACAATCTCCCAATAAGGCCATTTCATTTCGTTTCAAAGCGTCTAATAATGGGATAAAAAGATCGGATTTGTCCCTGTTGAAGTATTTTGTGTCAATTAATGTCCATAATTTCCACCGGGACCAGTATAGAGCGATTTTTAAGGGAATGCCAAACGCCTCTGCATATTCTATAAGAGTAGAAAGATAATCTTCTTTCAATTTGTATGGCATGAGAGGATCTTTTTGATGAAAATTCTTAACCTCTATAAAATACTGTTCACCCCCTCTAGTAACCAAACGGAAATCAGGGCGCCTAATTTTTTCATGCAAGCTGAAAAATGCCCCAGCATCTTCCTCAGTTAAGATTTTTGACTCCCCCAGCGCAGCTGCTATATGTGCGAACATCGACTCAATACGGAACCCATGAACCAATGCAGGATTATCACCGTGTTTTTTAACAGTTGTGGATATACGATTAATAAATTTTCTAATGGTATTTTCATCATTTATCGCTAACCCTTCAGAACGAGCGAAATCATCCAGCATTCGAAGAAGCTTGAATTGATTTTCATCAGAAATATGCCTTTTCATGACTTGTTCCGCTAATTCTTAAGAAGCTAACCATTGATTGACAAGGAAATTTGCCCTGATATAATAATATTGAGTATATTTTCAGGCAGATTCGCCTTACCCTGTTATCATTCTATTGATATTATCAGTGGGAGTATCATATGTCAATATCCAAGAAAGAGAGGAAACTGCTTGGTGAAGTACGGGATGTGATGCGGCTTCATCACTATTCGATTTATATGGAAAGAGTATATTGGGGGCAAGGACCGTATAACAACATTCCTATCATCAATAATACCTTTTCTTCAGAACCATCTGTTTAAAGTAAGAGCAATCCATGAAAATCGTTCTTGCAACCTTTGGTTCACGCGGCGATGTTCAGCCGATACTGGCACTTTCATTGGCCCTAAGATCGGCTGGGCACGATGTTCTTTTAGCCGCGCCCCCTGAAAAGGCGGAGTGGGCTGAGCAATTAGGATGTCCCTTTCATCCCCTGGGGGGCGATGTCACGGCTTTCATCGACGGTATGAGAGATGCCCATTCGCTCTGTTCCGCTCTTCGCTTTATCTCTTACGTCCGTAAAGAGATGATTTCCCAGTTTGATATTTTTCCAAAAATCATTGCCGGAGCGGATTTAGTGGTCGGTTCATCTCTGGTATTTGCTTTATCGACTGTGGCTGAGTTCATGGGAATTGAGTACCGGTATATCGCATTTACACCACAGCTTTTGCCTTCTGGCGGTCATCCCTTCTTAGCTTGCAAACATCATGGGCTCCCCAAGTGGTATAATCGAATGACCTGGCGAGCTGCAAAGATGTTCGACCGGTTCAATTTGACCTGGCTGATTAACAAGAAGCGCAAGCAACTCGGATTAAAGCCGGTGCAGAACGCCTGGCTACATATTTTGGGCCAACACGTCATCGTGGCTTCTGACAAAGTCATTGCCAAAGTTCCACAGGACGTTGAGCCCGCCTTTACTCAAACCGGGTATATGCATTTAGACCAGCCGGATCGACATCTTCCGGAATTGGAGGCATTCTTAAGCGCTGGTCCACCCCCTGTGTATGCGGGGTTCGGAAGCATGCCAAAACAGGATCAGGCCAGCAACGTTCCGATGATTATCCATGCCGTAAGATCAGTGGGAAAACGAGTGGTTATTGCCAAGTTTTGGGATGAGCCCTCTGAGTTTTCCAATTCAGATGATATCTTCTTTATTAAGGGATATCCCCATCTAAGACTTTTCCCCCATATGGCAGCGGTGATCCACCACGGTGGCGCCGGAACCACCGCATCCAGCGCTATCAGCGGCGTTCCACAAATCATCGTTCCTCACATCCTTGATCAATATTATTGGGGACATCAGGTGTATCAATCCCATCTGGGCCCAAAACCAATATGGCGGTCCAGATTGACATCCCAAAAACTTGCTTCAGCTATCCAGGAATGCCTATTGAATGATCTGATACGGCAAAAAGCCAAAGCCGCCTCGGAAATGATAAATCGGCAGGATAGCTTTGAAATGACCGTCCACGAATTATCAAAAGACCTGAATTAAGGTCTTTAAACTTTTCGGCACATGGGGAATAACCACATTGAGTATCCTCAAGTCTAAATGGGGTGATCGACCAAAAGGGATAAAGATATTTTTCTATATCTATATGTTAGGCTTCTTGTGGGGTACTGTGACCCATATTCTCGATATTTGGCATGGTGGGTTCATGCCTTACACTTCCTCACCTCTTCCATTCAATGTCTATTGGACATCTTTAACTTTTTTCGACCCGCTTGCCATAATCTTACTTTTCTATTTCCCATATGCTGGAATGGTGATGGCTGTGCTTATTATGGCATCAGATATTGCTGTGAATCTATATGAATCCTGGGTTGAGAGGTTCACCGTTCACGGTTCCCAGTTGAAATACCCCGAGTGGCTGTTAATAAGAAAAAATATGTTGATAGGTGCAAGTGTTATGTTTCGCCCAATGGGTTAAAGAAGCTAATACGAGTCACTCCTCAGGTGGTCTCAATAAAGTTAAGAATATAAGTAGATTATAACCTTTGAACCTTGAACTCTGAACCTGGAACCGCTCATTTTAGGTGAAACACATACATTTGATCATGGTGATATTTTCTCAAGTTGGAGACTTGTAAGTCAGGCTTTATTTGGGTTATTTGTTTTTATAACGGTGCCAGTTGCATGGAAGAGATTAAAGCATCATTGACAATCACGTGACCAATTCTTAATTTTAATGCATGAAAAGTAACTGTTCAGGTAGCCACAAAGGCACCAAGACACAAAGGATAGACCTGCCCGACGGACGGCAGGCGGGTATGAGTTTATAACTTATCTGAAAAGGAAGAAAACATTGCAATAAAACGGGAGATAATGTGCCCTCCATAAAAAATGGTATCAAAAGAGAATAATTCCCTAATCTTAGCGCCTTGGTGTCTTAGTGGCTGAATAGTTACCATGAAAATTACTTGAGGAGGAAAGACAATTATGCGTTTTGATAAATTTACACTTAAGGCCCAGGAGGTTATACAGAATTCTCAAGAGATAGCCTCCAAGAAAGGCCATCAACAGATAGAACCTGAGCATTTGCTCTATGCCCTTCTTGAACAGAGAGAGGGTGTAATTCCACCCCTTCTTGGAAAGATAGGTGTCAAGGAGGATGCAATCCTTCATGACCTGAAAGAAGCCCTGGATCAATTACCTTCAGTTAGCGGGGCTGGATATGGAAATGCCTATATATCCCCTCGATCAAAAGAGGTACTCGATCAGTCTTTAAAAGAGGCTGCCCAGATGAAGGATGAATATGTGAGCGTAGAGCATATCTTGTTGGCAATAATCGAAGATAGGGAAGGAAATGCAGCCAAAATTTTAGCATCAACTGGATTAGCCAGAGATACAATACTGAAGGCCTTGATAGATATAAGGGGTTCCCAGCGGGTGGTGGATGCAAATCCGGAGGATAAATACAATGCTATAGAGCGATTTAGCCAAGATCTTACTGATATGGCTGAAAACGATAAACTTGACCCGGTAATAGGTAGAGATGATGAAATAAGACGTGTAATCCAGGTTCTTTCCAGGAGGACAAAGAATAACCCGGTTTTAATAGGCGAGCCTGGAGTGGGCAAAACTGCCATTGCAGAGGGTTTGGCCCAGAGAATTGTTCAAGGAGATATTCCTGAAACCCTGAAAGAAAAAAGGGTAGTGGCCCTTGATATGGGTGCGTTAATTGCAGGTGCGAAATATAGGGGGGAATTTGAGGACAGGCTTAAGGCCTTTCTAAAGGAAGTGACAGAGGCAGAAGGCTCCATTATTCTCTTCATAGACGAACTCCATACCCTGGTAGGTGCCGGGGCAGCCGAGGGAGCGATGGATGCATCTAACATGCTCAAACCAGCCCTGGCCCGCGGTGAACTCAGGTGTGTGGGGGCCACGACAATCAAGGAATACAGGAAATATATAGAAAAGGATGCTGCACTGGAGAGACGTTTCCAGCCCATCGTCGTGGCTGAACCCACTGTAGAAGACACCATCTCCATATTGCGGGGTCTTAAAGAAAAATATGAGATTCACCACGGTGTCAGGATTAAAGACTCTGCACTTGTCTCTGCTGCCGTACTTTCCAACAGATATATTACTGATCGTTTTCTCCCTGACAAGGCAATAGACCTGGTTGATGAGGCAACAAGCAGGCTGAGGATAGAGATAGACAGTCTTCCATCTGAGATTGATGACCTGAGAAGAAAGATGACCCAGCTTGAGATAGAGAGAGAGGCGCTTAAGAAAGAATCAGATAATCCCTCCAAACAACGTTTAAAAAAGATAGATGAGGAATTGAAAAGCCTTAAAGCACAGGCAGATGAGATGACCAGCCACTGGAAAAAGGAAAAAGAGATTATCGCACGGATAAGGGACATAAAAGAACGGATAGATTCCGCAAAGTCAGAGGCCCAGGTTGCCGAAAGACAGGGAGACCTAACAAAGGCAGCAGAACTGAGATATAGTACGATACTACAACTGGAAAAAAGCCTATCCGAGGAAAACAGCCAGCTCACCGAGCTTCAGTCCAACAAAAAGATGCTCAAAGAGGAGGTAGACAGCGACGACATTGCCCAGATAGTCTCCAAATGGACAGGTATACCAATTGAGAGGATGATGGAGGGCGAAAAAGAGAAGCTGCTAAAGATGGAAGAGAGGATTGGAAAAAGGCTGATAGGACAAAAAGATGCTATAATCGCTGTAGCCAATGCAGTTCGGAGGGCACGTTCAGGGCTTCAGGAGCCAAACCGGCCTATAGGTTCGTTTATATTCCTGGGCCCCACAGGTGTAGGCAAAACCGAGCTTGCAAAGGCCCTGGCCGAATTCCTATTTGATGATGAACAATATATGATCAGGATAGATATGTCCGAATACATGGAGAAACACTCAGTAGCGAGAATGATAGGAGCACCACCTGGCTATGTCGGTTATGATGAAGGGGGATATCTCACCGAGTCGGTCAGAACCCATCCATATTCTGTAATTCTTTTTGACGAAATAGAGAAGGCTCACCCGGATGTCTTCAATATCCTGCTCCAGATCTTAGATGATGGCAGGATGACCGATGGCAAGGGAAGGACCGTTGATTTCAAAAACACTGTCCTGATCATGACATCCAATATTGGAAGCCAGATAATCAAAGAATTTGCCGGTAAGGATACAGAAAAAATGGCCAATGGTATCATGGAGATGTTGAGGGCAACCTTTAAGCCGGAATTCCTAAACAGGATCGATGAGACAATAATCTTTAACTCCCTTGGCAGGGAAGAGATAAAAAGAATTGTTGATATACAAATTGACCAGTTGAGAAAAAGGCTTCAGGATCGTAAAATAACCCTTGAATTGAAAGATGACGCAAAGGAATTTTTGGCTGATATTGGATTTGATCCTGTCTATGGTGCAAGAACCCTAAAAAGGGCCATTCAACATCACATTGAGGATGAGCTGGCATTAAAGATATTGAGTGGTGATGTGGGAGATGGAGATACTGTTAAGGTTGAGGTAGAGAATGGGAAGGTAGTGTTTATTTGAATTTAGGGATTGAGGGATTTAGGGATTGAGGAATTAGGGAATTTTGGATTGGGAATTTAGGAATTTATGAGTTATGACAACTTTAGGCAATTTAGGCACTTATAGCTTTATGCACTTAAGATCTATTTATAGGCTGGTTTTCCTTCTTTTACTTTCTTCTCTGTTTTTTCCCTCTCTTAGCTGGGGGGATCAAGTCTTTCCCAGGGAGAATGCTATTGTAAGGGCCGTCAAAAATGTAAGCCCTGCTGTAGTTAACATTAGCACAAGCAAGTTTGTGGGGAGAAATGTTAACCCCTTTTTCTCCCGGGAAAATGATGATTTCTTTAACAAGTTTTTCAGGGATTTTTTTGAGCCCCGCAAAAGACAATATGTCCAGAAAAGCCTTGGCTCTGGTGTCATCATTGATAGCACACACAAGTATATCCTGACCAATCACCATGTTATTGTAAGGGCATCTAAGATAGCTATTACCTTAGCCGACCAGCAGGAATTTGAGGCCCGGGTGGTAGGTACTGATCCGGAATCGGATCTGGCTGTCCTAAAAATTGAAACAGACTCCGCTATACCGGCGATTACCATGGGTGGATCAGATGACCTTATGATAGGAGAGACAGTAATTGCCATAGGCAATCCATTCGGTCTCTCTCACACTGTAACAACCGGTGTGATAAGCGCACTGAATAGATCTGTAAGGACAGGAACCGGTGTTTATCATAATTTTATCCAGATAGATGCCTCTATCAACCCTGGAAACAGTGGTGGCCCCCTTCTAAATATTAATGGTGAGCTGATAGGTATCAATACAGCCATCTATTCAGGGGCTGAGGGAATAGGTTTTGCCATACCCATAGACAGGGCAAAGGGAATTGTGAACGACCTCATAAATTATGGTAGGGTTCATACAGCCTGGCTGGGTATCATGGTGCAGGATATAGATGAAAATTTAGTCAACTACTTCCATTTACCTGTGGACTACGGTGCCCTGATTACAGAGATCATGGCCGGCTCCCCTGCAAAAAATAGGGGCCTTAAGAGGGGGGATATCATTACAGAGCTCAATAAAAATAAGATTAAATCCGGTCGGGATTATTACAACCAATTATCTCAATATACTGCTAATGAGATGATTCATTTGGTTTTTTTCAGGAAAGGAAAAAGGAAAAAGATAGATATAAAGCCTGCTATATTCCCACCCGATCTTGCACTTACTCTGGCATTTGAGCGGCTGGGTTTCAGGGTTGAAGAATTAAATCGATCTCTGGCCGTTAAATATAGATTAAAGGAAAAAGAGGGCCTGGTTATTGTGGATATAAAAAAAGGCTCTCAGGCTGACAGTATTGGTCTGAAACCAGGTGATCTTATCAGGGGAATAAATGATCTCTCAATTACCACAAAGGAGGATTTCGAAAAGGCAGTTATTAGATATAGGCTTAAAGAAAGGATAACTGTACTTCTTCAAAGGGGCTGGACCGTTTATTCTGTTCCGTTCAAAATGTAATGCCTGTTAGAAGGTTTAAAGGAGACCTTAAAATATTTCTATAATTTTTTCTCCTGAGTCTCTTTTAATTGTTTTACCTTTTTCAAAATTGTATTGGCCTTACTGATTAAATAATTCACCCTTTTATAATCGGGATCGATAAGCTTTACCAACCTCCATTCCCAAATAGCTTCAGTTAATAATTCATTATTAAAGAACTGGATCCCTTTCTTATAGTGTGTTTCTTTATATGAATCTTCACTCTCTTTTATGTATCCATGGCATTTCTGGCAATCGGTTTTATATCGGAGACATACCTCAAATTGATCTCTGGCCGCCAAGTAATCCTTCTTAGAAAAAAGGGTTATTCCCTGTTGAAAATGTGCCTTGTAAGAATATTCAAGAGCGATACTATCTTCAGGACGTTCATTTAGAACCTTGCTAAATATAACAATAGCCTCCCGATATTTCTTTTCCCTGAATAGATCAACCCCATAATCACGATATATGGCAATTTGGTCTTCAGGTTTTTTCTCCTCTTCCTTAACCTCAACTTCAGGCTCTTCTTCTTTCTTTTGAGCTTCTAAAGCATATCCCTCCCAAGCCCGAAACCCTGCATCAGCTACTTCTACTTTCTCTTCTTCTATGGCTTCCTTGCCAAATAAAAATTCTGTACCTTCAATCTCAGGGACCTTGATCTTCTGGCCGATTTCGATCCTGGTGGCATCAGTAATATTGTTGTATTTGGCTATAACGGGAAACTTATGGTAATCTCCATAATAAATATTTGCCACCTTTGAAAGGCTTTCTCCTGGTTTAATCGTATGCACAATATACCTTTTAATCTTAAGTCGCTTCCTGGAAGTAAGTATTTCAACCACTTCAGGGTAATCTGGCCAGAGCCTCAGAGCAACTAAAAATTGGTGGTGGGCAAGGCCGTATTTTCCTTGCTTGTGAAATTTAAGACCTACCATATAATGTTCTTCAGCTAAATTGCGTAGTTCTATCTCCACCCGGTTTCGGTTCTCAATGGCCTCCTGGTTCCGGGGATCGACAGTCATAGCAATTTTGTATTGTTTGAGGGCCGCAACTATATCTCCTTTATCTTCATACACCCGGCCCTTCCGGAGGCATTCCTTAACAAACCTTTCCTCTGGAGCTTCTACTATCTTTCCCGGGGGTCTTTCCTCTGGAGCTTCTACTATCTTTCCCGGGGGTTTTTTTAATAGTTGGGCACAACCGGTAACTGATACCACCAAAACGATATAGATTAAGAGTTGGCTTTTCCTCATTATGCTTTCACCTTAAAGAGAATTCATAAAAGGTTTTTAGACTATTGATGAAGGTCTCCATGTCTCTTTTCAATATTTGATCCCTTTTCAGAAAGAGTGGATCAGCAAAAAATGGATTGCCTCCCTTTTTCACAGATACCGCCATCTTATAACCCAACTGATCACAAATACGTAATATCCTCTGGTTATAATTGCCATAAGGGAAGGACAGATAAATGGTGTCTTGCTCAAGGTTCTTGTCAATAAGCTGTTTGGACATCAAGAGTTCCCTTTTAATTCTTGCTATATATGCCCGATCATTCTCCCCTTCCGTTTTCTTTGTAAGGTCACAATGAGATAAGGTATGAGATCCTACTTCAAAACCATAAGCCTTCATCTCTCTGAGCTGATCCCAGGTGAGCGCTCCTCTGGCAACCCCGGCAAAATCAGTATATATGAACATTGTTGCGGTAAAACCATATTTTTTCAGGATTGGATATGCAATATCATAAACTGATCTATAGCCATCATCCATAGTAATAACCAATGATCTCTTGGGAATGGCATGACGATATTGTAAAAAATCAAGCAATTCACCGAAGGTAATCACCCTGTAACCATTATCTTTCAAGTATTTCATCTGCTTATCAAAGAGATGTACAGGAATGCAGGTGGAAGATTTACAATTTTCAGCAAATGTATGATAACATAGAATAGGCACTACATGGTAACCATCAACCTCCAGACCACCTTTGTTTTCCTCTTTCAGGGGAATGACAATCATCTGATCCTTTTCAAAGGCTACGCCCTTATTTGCGTCCTCAATCACCCATGATCTCTTTGTATCTCCTAAAAACTTTTCTGCCAAAGCAGAAGGGGTTTCTTGACCATGCAGTCTGCAGACAATATATTCCTCTGACTGAAATATTATAGGTTTTGCGGGTTCTTCTTTGGAAACCACTGGTTCAGGTGCCTTTGGTGCAGCCTCTACCGCCGGCTCAGATGCCTTTAAGTCAATACCCAGGGTAGCGCAGGATGATTGAAGTAAAAAACATACTCCAATCATAGAAAAAATAATTGCTTCTAATTTATCTTTATATTGCCTCTTGCCTGTCATCCACATCTTGATCCTCTTTTGAACTTAGCCGCCTGCGGCGGAATTTTTTTGACAGGATTAACACGATTAACAAGATTTTCTTATTTTCTTTATATCCTGAACATCCCGTCTATCCTGTCTAAAAAATGGGATTTCCTATACTATGAACTTAATACATTAAAGATGGCTATCTTCGTTTTTCTTCCCTTGACTGGAGCTTTTCTCCTTTTCTCTGTTTTAAAGCTGTTTTTATCTTCAATTAATTCATAGGTTTGTCCGCTGATCAAGATCTCCCCGCTTTTTGCAAGGGATGTAAGCCTTGAGGCCACATTGACATTATCCCCTATAACCGTGTATTCCATCCTTTTTTCTGAACCAAGATTCCCAGCCACCATCACACCAGAGTTTACACCTACTCCGACTTGAATAGTCACATCCTTCATTTTCTTTTCCCGATCAAACCTCACAATCTCTTCTTGAATATCCAATGCAGCCCTAACAGCGGCATCTGCATGTTGAGGATTGGGTACTGGTGTACCAAATATCGCCATGGCCTCATCTCCCAAAAACTTGTTTATGTGACCACCATGTTTGATAACTATATCAGTTACCCTGGTAAAGTAATCATTAAGCAACTCAACAATGCTCTCCGGCTCTTTATCCTCTGACAAGGTTGTGAAACCTCTTATATCAACAAACAGAACCGTAGCTTCCACCTCTAACCCTTTCATCCATTGATTATCCGGATTTGCCAGTATCAGATCAACTATCTCTGGTGTTACATATCGCCCGAAGGAGTCCTTGATCTTTTCCTTAAGTGACAGATCTTTAGCCATCTCGTTAAAAGCTAAGCCAAGATCTCCCAGTTCATCATTGCGATTAATGCTTACCTGATAATTAAAATCTCCCATACCTAAGGCCTTGGTGCTCTCCCGAAGCTTCATGATAGGGATAGAAAAATATCTACTCATTCCGAGACTTAACAGGATGCCCAGGAGAATGATTATTATTGTTAGCACCATAATAGATATCTTCGCATTACGAATATTTTGCAATATTTTCTTCTGTGAGATTGCCAGGTGAACTTTACCAATCTTTAATTTTTGATAGGTAATCAGCTTCTCAAAAAAGAGCACCTCTTCCCCTTCATGAATAAAGGAACTCACTTTTACATTGCTGCTTTCTTTAAGAAAGATAATGTTCTCTGGGGGCGAATAGGGCTTATTTACCTCCTCGATACTACTATGGGCCTTGATAATATTTTTTTCATCTGTAATAAGTGCATATATGACCTGATCATTTTTGGCAATATCATTGAGCAATTGAAATAAGCTCTGGTCTTCTCCCCCTAAAAGTTTATCAGGGGCATTACTGGCTGCGATGCGGACCATGCTCTCTCCCAGGTCTATTAATTGGCCAGTGAATTGTTTCTTTTGCCTATTAAGCATTGAAAAACTAATAGTAGAGATAACCAAAAAAATGAGTAAAGTGGATAAAGCAGTGAGCTTAATGAAGATGGGAATTCTCAGGCCCTCTCGACCACTTCTTTGTTCCTGATCGACTCTTATTTCCTGACCGCTACGTTTTTCAGGATAATGTTTAAAACCAATGAGCTTAACAAAGATTGGAATCCCCAGGTTTTTAATCCGGCCCCAAACACGATAAATAAAATCTTTAAAACCGGTCATGAGATGCAGCCCTGCAGGATCTTTTGATTCTTTCTGGGGAGGGGTTTTATCTTCAATATGATCAACAGGCATCCTTTCGGCCCTTAATGTAAAAAAGTTTAAAACTTTACAATTTCTAATCTAATCTTAATTAATACTTATTTTTATCGTAATACTTTAGCAAATGACCCCGGCGCTTCGCTTCAGGGTTATTCATGAAAGCAACGTTACGTTGCACCGTTAAACCCGGGTTTTTCCTGAGCCAGTTGAGGGCTCTCCGCATGTACAACGCTTCGGTTCGGGTTGAACCCCTGAACAGTGAACCTTGAACCTGACAACCTGAGTAGTTACCTTATTTTTATTTAATTTATAAATAATAATATGTCAAGATAAGGCTTAACGTGCGAATGATACATTCTTGACACTCAACCATCTTTTCCCTATACTTCTTCTGTCAAAAATTGATTTTTATCATTCTTCCCTTAAATGGATTACCAGTGCCCCGTCTCATAAATTTTGAAGCCTAAAATACCAATGTGAAATATCAAATTAACTTATACATTTGCAATCCTTACGTGATCGACGGGGAAACCCGAAATTCGAATGTCGAAACTCGAAACAAACGCTCATGCCCATTCTGGGCACCACGAAGCATGAAAATTAATTGTAACAGCTCAAAGGGACAGGGATCAAGCAGTAGAGGAAACCTTCAGGTTTCCAGAAATGGAAGGCTAAAGCCTTCCTCTACATGCTTTTGGCTTTAAATGCAAATACCTTAATGAATTTAATCTATTTAATGATCCCTGTGAACTGAACACCATGAA
>JAUWNK010000102.1 GCA_030612685.1 Desulfobacteraceae bacterium | reverse complement strand
ATTGATATACCAAAATTAGGCATACGATTTGAGAATGATCTTGTTCCGTCGATCGGATCTATTGCCCAAATATAAGGTGTGTCTTCAAAATGAGATTGGTCAAAATATTCCGTACTTCCAGTATCTTCTTCATCAATTAGTATATGATCCGATGTTTTAAGTAGATCATCTATGACACTACGGGAAAGTTTTGATATCTCCATATCTGCTTTTGTTAGAACAGATTTATCCGGTTTTAAAGAATAGTTACTGCTCGAAATTAGTTCGAGAGCAACCTTCCCGCCATTAAAGGCAATATGTTTCATCCGAGCAAAATATTCTTTTCTCATAGCTTCATCTTACCTGTTCGACATATTTGAGATAATTCTCAGATGTACCAAAAAACTTTGTAAGATCAGCCAAGCTCTTAACGCTTAATACTCCCTTTTTCTGAAACGCTTTCTTTTCAAAAATTTTGGAGATCCCAATAAAATTTATTCTTTTATCTCTCGCAAATTCACAATCCTTTAAAGAATCCGCTACAAAAATCACTTTATCGGGTTGCAATTTGTAATGTTGAAGGATGAAATCAAACTGCTCTCCTTTTTTAAAATTCGGTTTATGACCAAAAAGGTTGTCTAACAAGATATCAATTTTGTTTATATGGCAATATTTTGTAATAATATCTTGTTTTGTACTGCTACAAATAAATGTATTAATGTTCTTACTTCTAAAATACTTCAGAGTGGGAATGACATCAGGGAAGACAGGATGGTCAAAAATACCTTCTAACTTCCTTTCCTCAAAGATAGAAGCCACTTCCTGGTTATTGGGATGATTGGGAAAAATGGATTCTAACTGGCTCGCAAAATCTATTCCAGTAGTCTCTAAATATCTTCTTTCAGTCTCTTCTTTAGAAATAGCGTAGTTTGCAGTTATAACTTTTACAGCCAACTCCGTTAAGAAAGGCATTGTATCTGCTAATGTTCCATCAAAATCAAAAATAATTGCTTTGGTTCCGTTTATCATCCCGAAAGTAGCTTCTCTGGTAAAATATCGCCATGATAGAATAACGCGGGATATTACAATTGTATTGGCTTGCAGGGCTATAACAAACAAGGCAAGGAATACATAAATCGGGTGAAAATAGCTCATTATTCCCCCGATGAAAAGCAAAAATAGCCTGATGTCTCTCCCCCTTCCAGCAGCAATCCCTCTCCTTTTATATACATAGCCAAAATTAACTACTGACGTTGCTGAAGTGTAACTGACCATCAAGTTTCCTAAGATAGCCAATATAGAGATGCTACTAATAATCAAAGGGCTCCAATAAATTCCAAGTATTTCTTTACCGCCTATTACAGATAGTGAGTAATAAAACATCCCCAAAAGTATGAAACCATCGGCATAGCGATCAAGTGTTATGTCAGTGAAATGTCCAAAGCGGGATGCCATATGCTTGAGTCTTGCAAATTGACCATCGCTATAATCCAATATACTTGATACTTGTATCAACAATGCTCCTATAACAGCATGGCCAAGAATAAAAAATAAACTGCTTATTAGGGCTACAATAAAACTCAAGAAAGAGACCTGATTTGGGGTAAATCCCTTATATATTCTAAAAAGGAGAGGTGTGAAAATCCTTGTAGCAAATGTCGCATTAATATATCGGGTTATTGGACCAGCATGTTTTATTGAATTACTATACAATAGCTTCGCAGCCTTTCTGGAATCCCTCCTTGTATTCACATCAATCCAATAATCATCTTTAATATCAAAGGCTTTAGCTTTTCCCTTGCGGGCCAATACACTTATCGCCCCTGAAAGAGAGCCATCGTGATTATCTAAACTCTCTTCAATAGCGCTGAATATTACTGGAGAGCAAAGAAAAATTCCTGTATCATAGGCGTTATATTTCTTGATATTCTTTCCTATATCTAAAATCCTGTTGTCTTCGACAACAACTTTACTAACATTATTAACATCAACAAGCTTATTGTTTTTGATGTTATAATCTACAGTTAGCATGACCTCGTCATCGGCTATTTTTTCATTCTTAATCTTTACCAGTATCGATTCGTCAAAGATATGATCCCCCATCAAAAGAATAAAATTCTCATTTAATAATTTTTTTGCCTTAAGAATGGATAAGCCGTTTCCTTTTTCCAATTCTTCATTTATGATATGGGTTATATTTATATTTCTTCTCTGGCTAAATCCGTTAAGATATTGCCTCACCTCTTCACCGTTGTATCCAGTTACCACATAGAAATCAGTTAGACCGCCCTTCTTCGCGGTTAATATCACCCGTTCAATGAGGGATAATCCCAGAACTGACATAAGAGGCTTTGAATCGCCCTTAGTTGATATTCCACTCTCCGGTCCAGCAGCGATGATTAGGCATTTCATGTTTAATTCGCTCTTTTCCCTTTGATGAAATCGTAACTACTCAGCCACGGATTTACGCTGATTATCGCTGATATTTTCTAAGAATAATATCTGTAATTTCTTTATATTTAAACTTATCTGCGTTCATCTGTGTGAATCTGTGGCTGAATAGTTACAAATCTTCTGTTAGAGGCATTTTCATAACTTTATCGTAGCCCTTTGGCTTAATACAGACCCAACCTCTCTTTCCTTATAGATCCAGATAAGCAACGTCATGATTGCCGCAAAAATTGCCCCAAAAATCCAGAAGCAGAAACCAGCATTCCAACTAAACTTCTCTATCAAATAACCTGTTCCCACACCGGTCAAACTTGCCCCCAAATATCCCATTGCATCTATAAAACCGGTTACTGACGAAGCGGCTTTACGTGAGCCAAAATCTGCAGGTATTGCAGCTACTATTAATACGTGAGGCCCAAAAGTAAAAAATCCAATAAACAGTAGAATAATCAGACTTACCACCCAGTTGTCACCGGGAACAATTTTAAAAAGATAACAAGAGATAGCCAATAAGACCAGCATTATAAAAGAAACTGGCGCTCTGCGGTGTTCAAATATTTTGTCAGACGCCCAACCAGCAAAGATTGCTCCCAATCCTCCAGCAACAGGGAAGGCAATAGCTTTGTAGGCAGCCATAGAAATTGTTGCACCTTGTTCCTCAAACATAAATGTAGGTGCCCAGGACATAAAACCGTAGCGAACAATATTTAGCCCAAATAGCCCAAACGCAGCAAACCATATGTAAGGGTTTAAAAGTGTAATTTTTAGAGTGTTACGAAAGCCTATATGGGTATCTTTGCGAATCTCATTGCTTTCAATGCCCTTTTCCTGTTCCTCTAAGCTTGGCAGGCCTACTTCTTCAGGGGCATTTCGCGCGCGAATAAACCAATGAATAGCAATGAATATACAAATTATTGCGGGGAGAAAAAAAGTAAAACGCCAGTTGAAATACTTGATGATTGTGCCTGCCAAAAGCCAGGAAATAGCCCCTCCTAAAATGTAGCTTGTGCCGAGACGCCCGGAAATTTTACCTCTTACTTTGACTGGAAACCAATTCGCCATAGCCTTGACAGTTGGTCCCCATCCCATTGACTGAAAATATCCATTCAGTCCCCATATCACCATCATAAGCCCTAATAAGCCACCAGTGAAGCCAAATACAATATTCAGCACTACTGAGAACAATAGACCTAATGTGATTATCCGCCTTGAATTTAGTTTATCGCCAAGTTGACCATTTATAAATTGGCCAACTGCATATAGTAGAAACAGACTACTCAGTACAAGTCCCATATTGGTTTTTGTCAAGCTGAACTCTTGCATTATTTCAGGCATAGCAATGGAAATATTTACCCGTAAAAGATAAAATGAGGCATAGGTCACCCACATAAGCCAAAATATTTTCTTTTGCCATGTACTTATCAATTCAGATACTGGTGTGCTTAACGCTTTTTCCATCTTTTCCATGCCTTCCTTATCTTTTGACACTTACTCTTCGCCCTTTTCTTTTATCTTGTCTTTTATGTCCCTTGATGATTGTGAGGGAAAATATGGTAGAACAACAACCTTGCCATTAATGCTGTCCATATATTCTCTTGCCTTTTCAATTGCCTCTTCATCGTGACTTGTGCTCTCCATCAAAATGTCAGGCTTGATTCTCATTACATTTGGTAGTGGGGAGTAAGTTTCCTGTGCAACAGCAACATCTACATATTTTATTGCACTTGCAAGCTCTATTCTTTCCTCAAATGAAAGTATAGGTCTTTCCTTTTTCTCCATGACTGCTTCATCGGTAAGGATTCCTACAATTAACTTCCCATCTTCTCCGGCTATTGCCTTGGCGTTTTTCATCATTAGCAAATGTCCCTTATGCACAATATCTAAGACATAATACGAATAGACCAGTTTCATCGTTATCTCCTTTTATATGTTCTTATATTAATATAGTGTTAGGCCTGATTAATTTTCTACACAGGCTGTTAGTCAAATAGCAAATAATATTGGCAAACACAATATTTACTTAATCGTGAAGATGCAAGCCCTATGTACTTTACCGAAGATAAATGGGGTTGGAAAAGATCCATGGCCTCCATCCAAATATAGGTATCTTTTGTAATACCTCTACCCTATAAACACCCCCTTTCTGTATCCGAATAGAGAGACCACTTCCATATTCCGTTTTAATAAGGGATCCGTCCTTCAGAATTCGTGTGAGACCACGGCCTGGGAATTTAATCACTAATACACCCGGAGAGAATTGAGCCTCTTGCCCAATTTCAATCCTCTCTTTATTTTTTTCTCTACGAAAGGAAAAACTGAAGCCCTTTGCGCTGCATAGGCCATCATGGGCTATAAAGCAATTACCCTCCCTGAGTGAGGCATAGATTATCTCCTTATCCGTCATAAAATCTCCACTTAATGGCGAAGTGGTTAGAATATGGGTATTTATAGTATTTAGGAGATACCTGTATGAAAGAGGTTTAAGTTTAATGAATCCTATCTTTATAGAAGATGCATGCGCATCCGAGCCTCCTATAGCTACTACTCTCCTCTCGGAGCATAGTCTGTCCCATGTGGCCAAGGTTTTTTGACTTGGGCCTTTTAAGGTATACTTTTTGAGTGCAAGATGGAATATCCCATGCCAGAAAGACTTGACATTTTCCTTCCACCTGGATGAAAAATTCCAGATACAGATGCCCGTATAATCCCTCACTGACCAATCATTCCAGGTATAGGCCACATTATTCTGCAAAAAATGCATCCCTTTTTCAAAAGGATGGGCCAAAAATCCAAACCCACCCTGGCTGTTTACAGCATCTATTACCTCCTGAGGGGAGTGGCTCTCATCATCTACCTGGTTTTTAATATTATAGGCAAGGTAATGGTGGGACCTTGAGCCAATCTCAGATCCAACCAAGACAAGTATACCCTTGTGATAACCCTCGTCTTCAAGATGAAGTTGGGTTAGGTATGAATGATCATTGATGGCTATAAGATCAATGCCTGCTGTTCTTGCTGCCTTGGCAATCTCTTTGGCACTCCCACCACCGTCAGAGCGGGATGTATGAATGTGAAAATTACCTACATATTCAAAAGGGAGCCCAATTGCCATTCAGCCCTCATAATTATTAAAGGCCTTCAATCCAGCGGCCATTGGTCTTTGAATTGCAAGGATAATTAGTAAGATAACCAGCGAAAAAGAGCCAACTATCCATATCCATTGAAGATAGGTAATTGGCTCTCCTCTAAAATGTGACGAAAGTATGGTATAAACAGGTCCGGATTCCAGAATAATAACCAAAGCTATAAAGACCGAACTGCTTATCATATAAACTAACCCGCCAAAGCTTGTTGCTACCTGGGCTATATTTTCATGCCTGAAATTTGGGTAAACAGCACCCAAACCAACCCCTAAGGACACAATACCAAAGACCAAAAAAAATATAGTTACTGAGGATAAGGCCATCATAAAAGGAGTTACCTTTAAGAGGTAGTTGGTGTAAATTATTAACACCTCCGCTAAAATGAGCATTGGAAGGAGATAGGCAAAGAATTTAGACCATAAAAAACGCCTTGGTGAAAGAGGTGAAGAAAGGATAATCCAGAAGGCTTGTCCCTCAGAGCTCACTGCTGGAAAGATAAAACGGGCAGAGAGGGCTGAAATAACGAACCCTGCCAATCCTATATTTAGAAAGGATAATGCATTCTGAAGATAGATGGACTTTATAGGGCTTCTCTCTAAAGGGAGGACACTGAAATTATAGAGATAAACAACCACCAGGGCACCTAAGAGAAGAAGCTGGGACCACTGGCTGTTGTCCCGAAAAAAGGTTCGCACCTCTTTGGCTATCAAAGAGGTCGTGTCTGGCCCCAACGGTCTGGTTATCACTGAAACTATTTTCTCAAGTATCCTTTTCCCGGCACGACTTCTTCTTTTTGCCTCCTGTGCCCTTGAAAAACCTTCTGAATATATAAGCCCTGCCAACCAGATATCTATTACTACCATAGCAAAGGCAGTAGACCAGAGAAGAAGATAGTTTAATATCTGGCTCCCCGAATACATGGTCAATCTTGCCCAAAGAAGATCTGTTGCCCAGTGGCTTGGTAAATAAGGAGAGGAAGGGGCCTTTAAGGCACCTAAATACTGGGCTATACTCATAAAAGCATCTGGATTGACCAGCCTCTCAGGCCTTAGAAACCGAAAGAGGAGATATAGGAGAATGATCAGAATAATAGAGAGAAACATCATAATATCCCTGGCCCTTTGTGCAGGGAAGAACCTAACCAAAATCATTATCACCATAATGCCTAAACTTGCAGAAATGATAATTAAAGGGAAAGATACATAGATCAGGCTCAGGTAATAATTTAGGCCGGCTGAATAAACAAAACCATAAGCTATCATCACAGGAAGGCCAAATACAAGCAGCATCCACGAGCTATCAATTACTGTATAGAAGGAGCGGCTTAAAAATAACTCTGCAAGTGATGCCGGCGAAGAGTAGCATAGTTCTAAATCCTGAGAGAGATATAGATTAGAAAGGGCAGTTATAATATGACTGAAGATTAACATAGAGAAGAAGGTTAAAAAAACCATGGCGAGGAGATGCCTTGCGAGAATATCACCGATCATCTCCTGAGAAGAAAAATAGGCAAGAACCCTGTAGGTGAAGAAAAACAGAGCTAACCAGAATAGGATACCTGTTCCAGCTAAGGTTAGAATCTTTAACCTACTATTACTCTGGGATTTTTTGAGACTATTTTTAAAACCAATAAACCTGGGGGAAATGAGAAGTTTAAATATCCTCACCTGGTTGCCACCCCTCCGGTTATCTTAAGAAATATCTTCTCTAAATCTCCTTCTACCCCCGCCTGTTTCTTTAGATCTTCGGATGTGCCTGATGCCACAATACGGCCATTATCTACAATAGCTATTTGATGACATACCTCCTGAGCCAATGCCAATGTGTGGGTAGACATAAATACTGTAGCACCTTCACCAGCCCACTCTTTAAACAACTCCTTGACCAGTTTCGCTCCTCTTGGATCGAGGCCAACCATCGGTTCATCAACAATAATAACCCTGGGTTCATGAATCATAGCCGAAGCGATAATGAGCCTCTGTTTCATACCGTGTGAATAAGATTCAATAAGCTCATCAGCCCAGTCACTTAGCTCGAATAGGTTTAGCAAATATAAAATCTTTTCCCTTAAACTGTCCCCTGTTACTCCATATATACCTGCCTTAAACCTAAGGAACTCTATACCGCTGAGCTTTTCATAAAGAAAGGGCCTATCAGGGATAAAGCCAATAATCTTCTTTACCTTAGACGGTTCCTTTGCGATATCCAATCCATTTATATATATACGGCCCTTGGTGGGCCTTAAGACACCTGCCATCATCTTGATAGTAGTTGTCTTTCCAGCCCCGTTTGGTCCTATAAAACCAAAGATAGTTCCTTGCTCAATATGAAGATTCAGGTTATCAACAGCTTTAATGCCGCTATAAATCTTTGTGATGTTCTCAAATGTGATCATCGGTAATCCTAACAGTTCAGCCACTAAGGCACAAAGGCACAAAGAAAGGATATTAAGTTTATTTGTGTTGAAACTGACAGGTTGATATTAAAAACAAAAAATTGCATTAAAAAAATTATATGATAATTTTGGTGCCCGCCCTGGCGCGACATCGCAGGAACATTATCATACTTTGTAAAGATTACGATATCCGTAGATATAAACCAACTCTTTGAAAATCAGGTCTGGGCCAGGGTCTTGGTGTCTTTGTGGCTGAAATATTACCTGTAATCTAAAATATTAATCTTAAGGTTGCCAATTATTCCTACAATCTGGATCTGTTTTTCAATCCCGCCATTGATAAGCTTAATATGTGTAGCATCAACAGGCATTTGTTTTAGGATTGCATCCATTGAAATCCATTTGTCTATATAGGCCTCATTCCAGGCATGGTAATAAAATTTCCCATCTTTGTAAACCAGGCCAACAACGATTCTGGCTGGAATCCCAACTGCCCTCAATAAGGCAGTCAGGATAGTGGCATGTTCATTACAGTCTCCTTTTTTATAGGTAAGAATCTCTTTTGCATTTGGAATGGATACCACCGGCATCTTCTCTAAATTTTCAAAAACCCACTCCATGATCATATTAGCTGCCAGGAAGGGATCTGTAGTTTCCTTAACTATCTCTTTGGCTAAGCTGATAATCTCTGGATCCTTAGATTGAATTAACATCTCCGGCCTTAGATAATATAATAAATTATTGTTCTTACCCCTATAAGGGGCTGTATAGGAAGCCTTAAAAGGGGGGATTTCTTTTTCTATAAAAATAATCCTGTCACTTAGGGTTTGTCTCGGGCCATCAATAGGCATGGAGGATGGAACCTGATTCAATCGAACCTTTAGATATGTTATTTCTTGAGGGTTTCTTATTTTTTCTTCCACTTTTATGGCTGATAATTCATAAAAATCGACCATCTTTGATCTATCTAATCCTAATGGGGCCTTAGCAGGAGTCGAACGTAGGAGAGTAAATCCCATAAAACCCTCCTCCTTTAGAGATACCCCTTTTTCATCAAGCCAGAAAACCAGAGGCCTTCCCAAAAAGTTCATTTCCAACCGGAAGGCCTTATATGGTTTACTATCAATCTCGATGACTTCCTCGGCTACCACCTTAATAATAGCAGGATTGGTTGTCATGCTAATTGGATCAAAGACAGGGAAGGCAAAAGACTCCCCTATTTTTAATTTGCTTGATTTAAAAAATTGTGTCATGGCTGCACCAATCATTGGCTTTGATGGCAACTTGATTAATCGGGTTTCTTCTTTCCCCTCCTCACCCATTGAGAGGTAAAGATCATTTTCCTTTATCTTACCGGATATCTTAAAGTCAATAAGGCCAGAGGAAAGGGAAAAGTCAAAACTGTTCAAAAGGAATCTTTCGTCTACCTGCGCCGTTGTATAACTGAGAATCTCCCTTGCTGAACCCATTAAATTAACAGTAAGGAATATCTCCTCCCTTACCTCAAACCCTTCTTCGAGCTTTTTAACCCTGGTAACTGTGTATCCAACTTTGCGCCCTTTTACAAAGATCTCCATCCATTCCTCTGAGCCTTTTTCCAAGGGCCTTTTCTCATCAATATGGGCTAAATCTACACTCGTTGGGTTAAAATTGGTCCTCTTTACAAGCTCTGCCAGAACAAAGAGCCAGAAAAGAACTATCACAATTCCTGATATCTTATAGATAACGGCTTTTCGCATTCTAATATTTGATGAGTTTGTTGGGTTTCATACCAAGTTGCATTCAAACTGCTACTATTTATAGAGGTCATTGCGAACGAATGTGAAGCAATCTCAATAGGATAGATTGCCACGTCGCTTCGCTCCTCGCAATGACAGGATTGCAACTTGGTATCAAACGTAGATACAAAAAGAGGACTTCTTTTTATATCTACCCTAAAATAAGGATGCTTTCTCCCAACCATAGATATTCATCGATAGCAATCTCTATAAACGCAGGGCTTTTATTACCCAGAGCATATAATTGTTTGCATCTAAAGAATGCCTGCCCGCCAGCGGCTTCGCCTCAGGCGAGGCGGGCGGGAGCGGTGCACTACATATCTAATAAAATGTCTTGCATGATAAAAATGAAAAATATTTTATGCCCCCGGTAATAATTATTAGGAAGTTATAATAGTTTGTAAGAATATGACAAGCAAAAAATTTATAGCGATTCCCCAGAATTGGATAGATCATGAATCATCAATCTGTAACATCTCAATAAATTTGGGAAAAAGGTAGGGGCCGATGCCCTCATCGGCCCGTTCAGGGAACGGGCCCTACTTTTTGAGAAGTTACATCAATCTTAATCAAATCTTAACTCATTGGTAATCAAACAGTAATAAGAGTTTGTTATCAGAGAAGTTGTTAAATTGGGGAAAGTTATACAAGCGAGGATTAGTACGTCATGAAATATCATATTGCAGAGGAGGGTGGTTTCTTTCTCATAAAGATCTCAGGAGAGACAAGAAAAAATGAAGCTATTCTGGCCAAGAGGAGACTTTCTCCTTATTTCAAGGAAAAAGGCATTAAGGTGATTATGGATTTGAAGGAATTAGAAAAGTTTGAACCAATCACCCTCCTGGGAGTTTTAAACGGTATCAGAAAGGAGATTGACCTTTTAGGAGGATGCTTGAAGTTATGCGCCTTGAAACCAGAGATATTAGACTATTTTAAGGAAAATCGCCTGGATCACATATTTCAGATCTATGAGGATGAGCGAATGGCCAAGGAAAGTAAATGGAGTGATTATGGCAAAAGATGATCGTATTATAGAATTGCAACCTAACATCTTCTGGCTAAAGGGAGGGGATACCAGCAGCCACAGCTACCTGATCAGGGGAGATTACAAAAATGTTCTGATCGATTCGGGAGTGGACAAAAATTTCTCAAGATTGCAAAAGTGCTTGCTTACGCTGGGTCTCAAGATCAGGGATATTGACATAGTAATCAATACACACGAGCACTTTGACCATATCGGGGCCAATCGTTATTTCCAGGATTATGCCCTGATTGC
>JAUWNK010000028.1 GCA_030612685.1 Desulfobacteraceae bacterium | reverse complement strand
CGAATCAACACCTCCGGATAAGGCATTGATAGCCAGCCCATCACCAACAATCGAGGAAATCTCCTCAAGCTTTTCCGCAATGAATTTCTCAGTATCTAATTCCTCTAATGTAATTTCCTTTATCTCCATATTACCTCCCTGCTTTTGTTCTATTAGATTTTAATATAGCGAATGTTACCCTTAGGTAACTTAATGTCAAAATGTTTTTAGGTAGCAAGCATAAAGGATTTACCAAAGGCAAGGCAATCCTGGCACTTCCCAGGATTGGACCCCCAAGTAACTTTTTATGAGTTGCCACAGGTATTACAGGTGGTGGCGCTACAAGTGCTGCAAGAAGAGCCCTTTGAACTTGAGAACTCACCGTCGCTCTTATGGCTGAAGGTGGAAAGAAGCTTTTTAACATTGATACCGTTGCATGCAGGGCAAGAGACTTCCTGTTCACCGAAGACCAAGACCTCAAAGTCCTTTTTGCACTCCATGCAATGATATTCAAAGATAGGCATGTTTAACCTCCTTGTATAATTTTAATCTTTAGAATTAAAATATAAGATTGAGTATCCAGAGAATTTTTATTTACCACAGTTCATCCAAAATTGTCAAAAATTTGGAATAGACCAGCCTTTAGTTCTTTTAGGATCAAGATTTAACCATTGCAGGGATGTGGTATTGACTCATTAATGCCTTTGGCCTATACTCCTACTATTTAAAAACCAGATCATTATGTGAGAATAGGGTGATCCTTGATCCACTTTTTCTTTGAAACTGAGAGAGTATGAGATCAGAGTTCCACTATTGAGTATGAAAATGAAAAATTTTCTGCCTTACATCTTTTGCTAAAATAAATCCTGGTCTAAACTGGATAGAAATAATTAAGAGAGAGACATGAGGACTATTTTAAGAATCAATCGATTTTCTTTATTGCTTACAATGGCCATGCTTATTGTTTTAGTGACCCACCAAAGAGTCAATGGAGAGGAAATCTCGATAGGAAAGATTGACAGGATCAAGGTACCGGTCACTGTCCTAAGAAGCGATGGCCAGGAGATAATAGGAAAAGAACAACTCCCCCTTTTCCCTGGAGACCAGATAACTACTGGTAAAGGGGGCATGATATGGTTCTCCCTCCAAAAGGGACGACAATTTAGACTGGGTGAAGACGCACAGATGTCAGTTGATGAGTTATCCGATCTTGAGATGGATGATGGTCAACTTGTACTGAGACTGGTGTTGGGATATCTGTGGTCCAAGATACAGAAAATCAGGACAAAAATGGGTAGGCTGGAAGTTCATACCCCCACTGCTGTAGTGGGTGTTCGGGGTACCGAGTTTGATACAGTAGTATCGCTTGATGCAACTTCAATTATCACTGTTGATGAAGGCATTATAGAGGTGGATGTAGAAGATGAGAAAATCATCTTGGATAAAGGCAAGATGACCCAGGTGGAGCTTGACATAAAACCAACTCCCCCCATACAGGCGATACCCAAGGAAAAGAGGGACTGGAAGGCCTGGCGAAAGAAAAGAATCATGATGCTTTTTAAAAAGCTTCCCCAGGTGGCCCCACGGTTTCGGAAGCGCTTTGAAAGGGCGGTAAATCGATTTACAGGGTTTACAGACAAGGTTAATGAGTCCTCTGACCGGCTTTCTGCAGCAATGGAGAAAGTTAGAGAGGCCAGAATGGACAGGGACCGCCAAAATTTTATTCAATCAGTCAGACAGCTAAGGGCACAGGTACGTGGATTCAAAAAGATGGTTGCCAAATTCCGAAGAGGATTGAACCGTGTTCGTGTGATGGGTAAAATTTCTTATCGTATCGAGAAGTTCGTAACCATGAATAGAGAAAGCTTCGGTGACCAAGAGCTTGCTACAATCGAATCGAATCTTGTCATAATATCTCAGAAGAGGATACAGTTGAAAGATATATCCAGACAGACAGTTTTTAATATAAGGCAAACCTTCAAGGACCTGAGGGAATTGAGAAAAAAAATAAGAAGAAGGGGAGGGCAAATTACAAACTGAGAATAATTGGGACTTTTTGTACCAAGTATTTTACGTAGAAATATAGAAAATATCATCATGAACTTTCACCAAAGTCGAACGGTGATTCTTAATGAATTTCCTTTGTATTTACATTTTTATCAACGTTTCCGTATCAATGAATACCGGTAAAGGGCAGCCATGGCACGGACCGCCTTTTCCGGACTGGTAAAATTCGGAAGGTTATGGTCACGCATGTAGGCAATGGCCTTTTCCTCCCGGTCGATAAAGGACGAGCAAATAATCGGCTTGCCGTATTTCCCCGGCATGGACGCCAGCTCGTCCACGGTGTCTGCAATAAATTGCTCCATCTGGAAGTAGTCATGTATTTCCCCAGCTGCTTCTTTCACATTCTTTATCCAAGTGATTCCCATGATGCCATGGATCAGGAGACCATCAATGTTCGGGTCTTTTAGAATTAAACGCGGCATATCAGCCATCATACCCTTAATATCGATTACAAAGGTCATATCGATCGGGTTTTGCGCAGAACCAGTAGGTGGGATAAATTTTTGAATTCTTTTTTTTATATCCGGTGAAAATTCAGGCAGTTGAAGATGGTGTCGGGTGCAGGCATCGGCCATGGAGGTGGCCGGTCCCCCGGAATGGGTTAGGATAGCCATTTTTGGCCCCTTGGGCAGGGGCTGGCAGGCAAGTACCCCTGCCCATTCAAAAAGGTCTTCCACGGAGTAGACCCTTATAATTCCAGCCTGACGAAAAATATTATCGTAAATCATATCATTACCGGCCATGGAGCCCGTGTGGCTTACTGCTGCCTTAGCACCGCCGCTGGTGCCACCCGTGTAAAGGGCAACAACAGGTTTTTTGATGACTGTTCGACGTGCCACATCCAGGAACCTTTGCCCCTCCCTTATCTCTTCAATATACAGGGCAATGCATTTGGTTTCAGTGTCATCAGATAGATATTCAAGGCAGTCACTGATATCCAGATCGGCCATATTCCCGACACTAATGGCCTTTGAAAACCCGATTCCCATCCTGGCCAAATAGGGGAGCACCTGGGTCACATAGGTGCCACTCTGGGAGATCAGGCCCACTCCTCCTGGGTGGTGAAGATAGGGGAACATAGTAGGATTAAAGCCAATACGGGGGTTGATAACACCGATACAATTTGGACCAATAAAGCGGATCTTGTATTTTTTTGCTATTCGTGATATATCTTTTTCCAGTCTCTTTCCTTCATCGTCAACTTCCTTGAATCCACCGGAGATGATGATGGCATGGCGAATTCCATTTTGCCCGCATTCTTCAAGTACCCAGGGGACAACTTTTGTAGGCAGGGTCAGGATGGCTGTATCGACCGGCTTTGGCAAATCAGATACATGGGCATATGCCCTCAATCCCCTGACTGTTTTCTCTTTAGGATGAACCGGATAGATGACACCTTTATACCCGGCTCGCAGGGTGTTGAGGAGCTGGACCGTTCCCATATTTTTCAGATTGTTTGACGCCCCTATAAAAGCGACAGACGAGGGATTGAGAATCTTCTCTAACGGTTTGTTTATTATTGTTTATCTCTCCAAAAAAATCATTATAATACCCATCCAATACAACAGATAAAGAAACAATGCCGCTACTTCCCGCTTCTGACAGTTAAAGTAGGTAACAACTGGGGAGTTATGGGTGGGCACATCCTATAAGGAGTAATACCCAACGTTCTTTCCTGCTGTGCTGCAGTAAAAATCCAAATTAGCTTTATAGATTCTTTTGACGTTCCCTTCTTCTTCCAGGATTTTAAGATGAGCTAGAGTCTCCATAAGCGCCATTCGGTGGGAACATGGATCTAATTTATCCAAAGAAACCCCACCCTTTTCTGGCATCCAGGGAATCTCTGATGCCATCTCATAAGCTACCTTTGGACCTTCTTTCACGAGCTCTAGGATAATCCTCTTTCTTTCTTCATGATGCTGAATTAATTCATCAATTCGCCTCTGAAAATGAACAAAGTAATCGCCATGACCAGGGAGGACAAGCTCAACATCGAGTCTCTTTAAATTATTTAAAGAACCAATATAATCGCCCAAAGGATTGCTTCTTGAAAAAGGATTAAGAGCTATTACAGGTGTAATTTGGGATAAAATATGGTCTCCGGAGATTAGTACTTTCTTGGCTTGTTCATAAAGACATATGTGGCCAGATGAATGACCTGGAGTCCAGATAACTTCGAAATTAAAAATGCCCGTACTAATGCTTTCACCACCGGAGAAAAAGATATCAGGAAATCCTATCTCACCAAAAAAGAAAAGGGCATCGGGAAACATTGGCGTGATAAACTTCATTGGTCCTTGAAGTACCTTCTGAAGAACAAGCCCTTCATCTTTAGGGCTTCCATTTTTGTAAAGCCACTCCTTTATTTTTTTAAGCACTTGCTCTCCCTTTAGGCCTCCCGGCTCAATGAAGCGTCTCTCCATTCGATGCAGGCCTAAATTTGCGCCTGAAAGTTTTTTTAACTTTCCAGCTAAGCCAAAATGATCGAGATGCACATGAGTAATCACTATTTCAGAAATATCTTTAAAGGTTATGCCTATGGTTTTAAGCCCTTTTTTAAAAGCCTCAAGGACTTTCGGAGCATCCCAGCCTGTATCAACAAGCAACCAGCCAGCATTTCCCTCAATTAAATAAACATTAATCTGCCCAAGAACCTGTCCCAAAGAAATATCTCCCAAGGGTATAATTGGTAGGGGAAGTTTTAATTGATAAATTCCGGGAATAACTTCCATTAGAGGTGATCTCCTTGAATCAGTATAGCCATAAGTATCAACTTAATAATTGATCCTGGCTTTTTATTATCTGGATATCTATAGACAATTAATATCCCCTTACTATTATTACATGCCATAATCAGCATGGGCGAATAAGAAGCAGTCGAGCTGTCTTATGGTAATCAGGATGTAATCAGGCTATTCAATCATTTCCAGAATAATAGTCACACGGCCGTCGTCAAGTGCCTGAGGACTCGCCTTCATCCTGTCACCGACCTTGAGATCATTGGCTGATGTCCTGGGAATCCAGCCCATTATCCTTATTCCCTCTTTAACATCCAACAGACCAACTGGGCTGGGCGTCAAGGTAGCCTTTGCAAAAGGGACAGAAAGCTCAGGTAATGCAAAATGTTCAGGTAATACCATAATCTGGGTAAAAGAAACCAGTTTTCCCTCTGTAGGGCATTCAAACCAATCCATCTCCTGACTTAGGCATTGAGAGCAATCGGACTGTGGTGGGTAATATTCACAATTGCATTTTTTACATCTTGTGGCCATAATCCTTCCTTGCGCTAGAGAATCGGCAAATGTCGCTACCTTGATCTCGTTAATCATCAATGAAAACTTTTTAAAATCCATCTATATCTCCTTTACCTTACGCTTCATATATATGGACAGCAGTAAACTGACCGCTACCACCAACATTATGGGAAAGACCGATCTTCGCTCCTTTTACCTGACGCTCACCGCATTCCCCCCTGAGTTGCTTTACTATCTCCGCAGTCATGGCAACACCTGTTGCCCCAATGGGATGACCCTTGGCTTTTAGCCCTCCATCCACATTTACCGGTATCAACCCATCCAAATAGGTATCCTTGTTTCTGATAAGAATGGGGGCTTCACCTCTTTTGCAAAAACCCAGATCCTCGTAAGCGATCAGCTCAGCAATGGTAAAACAATCGTGGACAACCGCTACATCCACATCCTTGGGAGTAATCCCTGCCATTTTGTAGGCCTGATCAGCAGCAACACAGGCGGATTCAAGAGAGGTCAGGCTCTTTCTCCTTCCAATCGCATGGGTCTCAGAGCCTGCTCCCAAACCGGTTATCCATATAGGCTTGTCGAACCTTTTGGCCACCTTTTCACTTACCATGACAATAGAGGCAGCACCATCTGATATCAGGGAGCAGTCATGTAGTCTCAGGGGATAGGCAACTATAAATCCGCTTAGGGCCTGCTCCTCGGTCACTATCTTTTGCATATGGGCCTTTGGGTTTAGGGTGCCATAGTAATGGTTCTTCACAGCAATTTTGGCCAAGTCAGTTTTGCCAGATTCTTTATATGTAGCAAGATAGTTACTGGCCAACATAGCATAATAACCAGGAAAAGATATGCCAAAGGGATACTCCCAGGTAGAATCACCGAACTTCCCCATAATCTCCGTGGCCTTAGGCGTAGAGACCTCTGTCATCTTCTCTGCCCCATTCACCAGGACAATATCTGCCAGACCAGACTGGATAGTCATCCATCCTGCCCTGACAGCCATGCTTCCACTGGCACAGGCTGCCTCCACTCTGAAATGAGGTTTCGGGTTAAGCCCTAAATATTCCTGGATCTGGGCTCCAGGTTGATTAGCCATTGCAAACTCGTCAGATGCGCAACCGGTAATAACTGACTGAATCTCATCCTTTTTTATTTGGGCATCTTCGAGAGCTTCCTTAAAGGCCTCAAAGGTAAGTTCCCTCAAGGAGACGCCCTTTCTGCGGCCAAACTTACTTATTCCTACCCCAACAACAGCTACTCGTGGCATATCTATCCTCCTTTAAATTTGGGCTTCCTTTTTTCATAAAATGCCCTAATTCCCTCCATGTGATCTTCAGATTGCATGCATGTAGCCTGGTATTGGACCTCTAACTCAAGCATCTCATCTAAATTGGAGTTCCAGCTTTGATTTAACAGTTTTTTGGTAAGTCCAAGCGCCAATGGAGGTCCCTCAGCAATTTGGTGGGCAAGCTCAATGGCTTTGTTCTCAAGCTCTTGAGGGGGTACTATCTGATTGATCAAGCCCAATCTGGCCATTTCATTGGAACTGAGAATTTTACCCGTAAATGCAAATTCCTTTGCCCTTTGCAAGCCAAACAACCTGGGTGTAAAATATGTTCCGCCTAAATCAGGGATTAGTCCAACGTGAACAAAAGATTGGGAAAACCTTGCAATTTCTGAGGCCACAACCAGGTCGCATGCCATGACAATGCTAAAGCCTGCTCCCATTGCAGCTCCATTGACAGCTGCAATCACAGGTTTTTCCATGTTCTGTATCGCCAGGATAACTCTGCTTACGTGGTGGACATATTTTCTGGCCTGGTCTATTTTCATTTTGTGTCTGAGTTCCCTCAGATCACCTCCTGCGCAAAATGTCTTGCCACTTCCAATAAGGACTACTACCCTTACTTCGTCATCTTCAGATATTGTCTGGAGACAATCTACTAAATCAGCTCTCAACTTATATTCAAGGGCGTTCATGCTTTCAGCCCTATTCATTCTGACCATGGCGACATGATCCAGGATGTCGACTAAAAGAGTTTGATAATGCATCTTTATAAGACCGCCTTTGGAATAACTCTCTTTTTACAAAATCATCATCAAGCGACCGTTCTTCAGTCCCTAATTGCCAGTGCGCATCATCTTTTTGATCAGTGTGCAAGTACAGTATTTGGAATCGCTGAATTTCTTATATAGCATTCCCATCACCATTCAATTGTGTATCCAGGCTGACAAATCAGCCAAGGCCAGCGACCTAATTGTATTAATCGCCCCTGATTTCATACCAATGCCTATATACTTATCCTTGGCTACTCATTCCATCAAGGTGTAAATGGCCTACTCGATCATAGGAAAGAATGCGGTTGACGACAAATTCTGGGCTTTCATTATAACAATGATCGTTTTGGCCACCTTGAAAGCAACATCATTGATTAACTGATGGGTTTCCTTCAATATGGCTATATCCTTAATCAACCAATTTCGTTAAAGGTATTAAAAAAGGGGTTGTATGCTGATGAAATGACACAGTCAGCGGCAAACAGATAACAATTCCCTAATGTTAATGCTGTAGAGGTAGTTGAAGCAAAAAAATGTTATCAGAGATTAGTTCAGCGATTTTTTCTACTTGTTCCTTATTATATTTTAAAAGCGATTCATCTTCCGCACAATCGTTGATTGGTTTACTTCCAATATTTTGGCCACTTTATAAGTAGATTTAAGAGTAGCCATTAAATCTTCTATTATTTCCCTTTCATAATCAGAAACTAATTTTTTCAAAGACTTTTGGCTATAGATTAAAGTAGCTTTTGGTAATCTCTCTCGAATCAGATGGGGGGGTAAATCATTTACACTTATAACATCTTCTTTAGTCAATATTGATAATCTTTCTATTATATTTTTTAGCTCTCTTACATTACCAGGGTAATCATAATTTAAAAGATACCTTTCAGCGTCATTAGAAATTTTAAGATTTTTATTGTATTTTTTGTTGTTCTTTTCTAAAAATGTCCTCATTAACATATAAATATCTTCCCTTCTTTTGCGTAAAGGAGGGATATCAATAGGTACAACATTCAATCTAAAAAATAAATCCTTTCTAAATCTTCCTTTATTAACCTGCTCATCTATATTAAGATTTGTTGCGGCAATCACGCGAACATTCACATATTTCCTCTTTGTTGATCCGAGGGGAAGGATGTATCCATCATCTAAAAATTTAAGGAATCTTGTCTGAAGTTCTAAGGGCATAGCACCAATCTCATCAAGGAACAGTGTAGAATTATGAGCTGCCCCTATAAGACCGATGTGCCCTTTTTTTTCAGCACCAGTGAATGCCCCTTCTTTATACCCGAAGAGTTCAGAGTCAATAATGCCTTCGGGAAAACCGGCACAATTTACTTCAATCATTGGTTGTTTCCTTCGAGGGCTTGCCCTATGAATGATTTGGGCTAAAATTCCTTTTCCTACACCAGAGTCCCCTAAAATAAGTATGGTTGTATCTAAAAGGGCAACTCCTAAGGAAGTCTTACAAATTTCAGCCATCTCGTTTGATTCAAAATTAAAATCTGGGAATCCATATCCCCGAATCTTGTTTTTAATAACTTCATTCTGGAGAAAGTTAGGCTTAAAATAATGATTTGAGAAATCGTGCTCTTCCGTTAATATCTTTGCTATTTCACTTAATTCCCCTATATTTCTTACATTGCTTACAACAAACTCAACCTCACCTTTTTCATTCATATAAGGAGTTGCTGTGGTCAATATCTTTTTCCCTTTAGTCTCTAAAAGGGAAGTAATCTGCCTTTTTTGTTTCAAAGCCTTTATAGAAATTGATCGTTTTGATAAGATTTTTTTCTCTATAAGTGTATCAAATCTTTGCCCTATTATTTCGGAGTGCTTGCGACCGATAAATCCCGATATAGCTTTATTAGTATAAATTACTACACCTTTATTATTTATAACAAATATGCCATCATAGGATGCATTTAATACTGCATTAAATAATTTCTCTTTGCCTTGATTATTGTTATTTCCAACCATTAGAGAAATCCTTCTCCAATTGGATATTCTAAAATCTTTTAAGTTATTACTGGGGGCATAAAATAGTTTTCATTTTTATTATGTAAGTCATCTTTATTAAATCTGTAGTGTACCGCTTTAGCCCTGCCAATAGATGCAGCCCTCTCCGAGCTGGAAGCTAAAGGACTGCGCTACACGCCCGCCTCCCCGCCTGCTGTCCGTCGGGCAGGGCCTGAGGCTAAGCCGATGGCGGACAGGCATTCTTTAGATGCAAACAATTATATGCTCTGGATAATAATTTATTTGGTGATCCTTCAAGCTCATCTTCTTTTTGTTCCGCACACAATTTTGTTGGTACATTTGTGTTTAAAAACCTAATAGCATTAACCAAGTCCACTATTTCCTGATCTTTTCTTCCTGTGTCACTTGGAAAACTGTCAGACAAGAGATGGAATCTTTCTTTGATTGTTTGGGTTAAGAACAGATGTACTTTATACTCCAAATTTATTGATCTATACAATCTTTTGTTGAACTAACAAATCTACCACCTTGGAGGCAATCTCTTTGGGGTCTCCTTCCAATAATTCACTTCCTTTATCAACAATACCACCCGACATAATAAAGTCTAAGCGTTCATGAACAGGTAAATTACTATCTGGTACTAATATTTTTTTAGGCCTAAGCTTAGGTGGAGAAAAACCGATTAGTTTTATCATCGTACCTTCAAGACCCTTATCCCAAGAAAGCCCAAGCGACTTCAAACTCGTTCTTTGGATCACCTTTGTTAGAGCAGCCTTTCGGGCGGGAAAGGTGGGATATCTTGGTTTATTTAAACTCCTTTCCACAGTAAATACCGCCGGTAAAGGACATTTTACTACCTCTCTATCCCCTTTCTCCAGAGCCCTCTGGACAGTTGTCTTCTTTCCCGCAGGAGAAAAATCCAGTTTAGTAACAGCAGAAACTATGGGAAGACTCAACGATTCTGCCACATAAGCCCCTACTTGCCCCATCCCATCATCAATGGCTTGTTTGCCAAAGAGAATCAAGTCATACTCTAAGTCGCTGATGACCTTAGATAAAGCAAGAGAAGTGACCCAGGGGTCTAAATCCTCGAAAGCCTCTTCAAATATATGAATGGCTTTATCAGCCCCCATGGCCATGCACAATCTCAAGGCCATCTCCGCGCGGGAAGGCCCCAAAGTTATAAGGGTAACCTCCCCCCCATTCAATTTTTCCTTAATCCTAATCGCTTCCTCTACAGCAATTTCATCGTAGGGATTCACAATATAAACAAGACCCTCAGGGTCAATGGTATTTGTTTCTGGATCTATCCCCCACTGAACATATATATGGGTAACTTGCTTTATGCAAACTATTATATTCATCTTCAAATTTGACGGCTTCGTAAAAAGTCCAACTGCTGCGTTACGCTTCATCTTTCGTCATTACGGCGTACTGGTAAGTACGCCTCATTTCTCAAGATTCGCAAGCCTTGCATTTGGAGCTTTTTACTTTGCCGTCCCATTTTTGACTTTTTACGAGTTCATCAAATTTAGCCCCTCAACTAAATCGTCCCTTCGACTATCTCGATTATATCCAAAGCCTTAAGCTCGCCACTTACCTCCTCCTTAGCCTTTATTCCCTCTTCAAGCATAATTAAACAGTAAGGACAGGCTGTAGTTATTATATCGGGTTTTACCTCAATAACCTCATCAATCCGCGTTTCGTTGATCCTTTTACCATATTCTTCCATCCAATACCGTCCCCCCCCAGCACCACAACAAAAGCTCCTATCTCTACTGCGCTCCAATTCAATGGTTTTAATCCCGGTGATAAGCTTTAAAATTTCTCTTGGCGCTTCATAAAGCCCATTGTGCCGGCCCAAATAACAGGGATCATGATAAGAGATGGTTTTATCCAACTCCTTAGATAACTTAAGGTTTCCTTCCTTGATCAACTCCGCTATATACTCAGAGTGGTGAATAACCTCAAACTCCCCTCCAAATTGGGGATACTCATTTTTAAAGGTATTATAGCAGTGTGGGCAAGAAGTAAGGATCTTTTTCACCTTACATTTCTTCAAAATTTCAATGTTTTTCCTGACCAAGACCTGAAATAGGTATTCATTTCCTGTCCTGCGGGCAAAATCACCACAGCACCTCTCTTCCTTTCCAAGGATCCCGAAGGTAACCCCTGATTCCTGTAAAACCCTGACCAGAGAAGCAGCTACTTCTTTACACCTATCATCAAAGGCTCCTGCACAGCCTACCCAGTATAGGAGATCTATATCGCTATCTTCTGTTATCGTTTTAATTTTAAGATCTCCTGCCCAGTCGGTTCTCAAGGCACGTCCCATCCCCCAGGGGTCGTCATAAACTTCCATATTCCGAAAGATCTTTTCGATTTCAGGTGGAAATCTGCTTTCCATGAGTACAAGGTGACGACGCATCTCCACCATCTTATCAATGTATTCAATAAAGACCGGGCATTCCTCCTCGCAGGCTCCACAGGTCGTGCATGACCAGATTTCATCAGGGGTAATAACATTCCCTATCAAATGAAGGTTCTGATCTGGTGAATCAGCTTTCCCTTTAAGATTAAAGATAGGATTGCTTTCATAAGCGTAGTCCCTGATCTTTAAGGTAACCTCCATGGGTGACAATGGTCGTCCAACTATATTTGCCGGGCAGTTATCAGTACACCGGCCACATTCAGTACAGGTATAAAAATCGAGGATATGCTTCCAGGTAAAATCTTCGACCTTGTCCACTCCTAAGGAGTCCAGTTCCTCAATATTCTCAACACCCCATCTGGGAGGTTTTATAGAACCCTTTTTAAGCTTACTTAGAAACACGTTGAAAATGCCTGTAATGATATGAAAGTGTTTTCCGAGAGGGAGATAGTTGAGGAAAACCATCAGGGTCAGGATATGGAGCCAATAATTCCACAGGTAAATAGTCTTCAAGGTATCCGGACCGAGACCATTAAAGAGATAAGAGACACTATTTGCCGCAGGTAGCCAGTAGTCGCTTTTCTCTCCAAGGAGGGTCCCACTGCCATCCATGGCAATATCAGTTACCATCAGAAAACTGATCAGGCCGAGCACAAGATAGGCATGAAATTTATGGGCCTTTCCATGTTTAAATTCATATCTGGCAGGTCTCGATATAGCCCGTCGTAATATAGCTGCTATACAAGCAAAGAGGACGATAATCTCAAGTATATCCTTAAAAAGATGATAAAACTCTCCTGGTGAGCCCCCCATAAAGGGTAAAATAAATTCAGCCTTTAATCCGAGCCCATAGAGAGCTATGGACCTTAGGATAAGAACAACAAAACCCCAAAAGATCATGATATGTAATATGCCAATCCAGAGATAGCGCGGCTGTCGTTTTTGGAAGATACCATAGATGATGAGATCGTAGAATCTCCGCCATAATGAATCAAATCGAGGATCAGGATTGGCAGATTTCAGCAATAAGTACCTTTTGTAAATAATATAAAAAAAGAGGGCAAGGCCAACTATTAAAATAAACAAGGTAATAAAGGAACCTGGGATACCGAGATAGTGCTCAAGAGCAGGCTGAACTTTGTGATGCATTTTTTCCTCTTACGTTATTATTGATAAGAAAATGACTCTTTTTCCCATCCTACCCGCCATAGCTGAGAACGCCTATATATGCCATAGGCCAAGACTGCCATGGCGAGAAATACCAGTATATAGTAGATAAAAACCACCCCAATATTTTCCACTATACCTGCATAGTATTGCGTTTCATGAAAACCTTTACACTGTCATTGCGAGGAGCAAAATGACGAAGCAATCTCAACAAGGCTCACAAACTATGCCACGAGATTGCTTCGCTAACGCTCGCAATGACAACTTTTTAATGAAACGCTATACTCTTTGAAACCATACTGCCTTTCTGGATTAGTGAATTAGCAGCACATGGAAATATGAAGAACCCCTCTGAAATTTCATTGATGGCACTTATTTACCATCCTCGCTCTCCCTGGAATTAACCTCCCTTAGACGATCGATCAAAGCCGGTATTATCTGATGAAGATCTCCCACTACCCCAAGATCGGCTAACTTAAATATAGGAGCACCTTGATCTATATTGATGGCAATTATAGTCTTAGAATCTCTCATCCCGAAGATATGAGCACTGGCTCCCGAGATGCCACAGGAGATAATAACCTTAGGAGACACAGTCTTTCCTGTCTGTCCGATTTGTCTTTCACTGCCTATCCAACCACTATCTACCGCCATACGGGTTCCCCCCACTGAAGCCCCCAAATGGTCAGCCAATTCCCAAATAAGTTGAAAGCTTTCTTTGTCATTTACACCCTTACCGCCAGCCACAATGAGCTCTGCCTCGGCGAGGTCGATGGTTTTTGGATCTCCTTTGATAAAACCTACTACCTTAGTTCTTACAGCCTCAGGTTTGATGTAACTGTTTAGATTTACACGGATAATCGTTGCCTTCCTCGATTCATCAGGGGTGTCGATCTTCATCACTCCAGGTTGAACTGTAGCCATCTGAGGCTTAGCCTTTGGGCAAACTAATGTGGCATGTACTTTACTTTCATAACAAAGTCTTGTCTGAAGTAGTAACCCTTCCTCGGATACTTGCAATTTGTCACAATTAGAGGCTAAGCCGGTCTTGACACTACCAGCTACCCGAGGAGCCAGGTCTTCTCCTAAAGTAGTAGCTCCCAGCAGAAAGATAGAGGGTTCATGCTCCTTAATCAAGCCTGCAAGAATGGCGGTATAAGCATCTGGATTGTATTGGATTAATCCTTTATCTTCTGCTAAGTATACTCTTTCTGCCCCATAATGAGCAAGGGTTTTGGCCAATCCCTCCACCTGATAGCCGAGGAGAATTGCACTTAGTTCCTCCTGTAACTGGTCTGCTAACCTCCGTCCTTCACTTATCACCTCCAAAGAAGCCTCTAATAGTTCACCTTCCTTTTGCTCTACAAATACCCAAACCCCTTTGCTCAAATGATTACTCCCTTTATTTGTTAAGGCTCTATATTTATCTCTGTTCTTTTTGATCCGTCTCTTTTAACTTTGGTTTCAAAATCTTTCCTGTGTCTGACCGCGGAATTTGATCGATAAATTTTACCGCCCGAATAGCCTTAAAATGAGCAATGTTATCCCTGCAATAATCTATTATCTCTTTTTTCAGGCCCTCTTCTTGAGAGGTAAGAAAAGGTTTTTCTTTTAATACGACAAATGCCTTGGGTATCTCCCCCAATCGCTCATCCGGAGCCCCTATTACTGCCACATCTTTAATTTTAGGATGCTTAGAGAGGATATCTTCAAGCTCCTGTGGCCAAACTTGAAATCCGCCACATTTGATCATCTCTCTCTTACGACCAACTAAGAATAATACATTATCATCATCCAGATAGCCGATATCTCCCATGTAAAGCCAGCCATTTTTAATTAGGAGTTTATTATCTTTTTTTTGATCTGTATATCCATTAACCGTTACCTTGGTTTTAACACAGATCTCCCCTGGCTCTCCAGGGGGAATCTTTTTATCGTTTTCATCCCTTATCTCTATCTCCACTCCTTTATATATCTTGCCGACGGAGCCAGGCTTCCACATTCCGGCTCTAACATCTTTCAGGCTCCACCCTGCTACATGTCCTGCCTCTGTGGAACCGTAGTTCATAAGTATTGGGATATTAAACCTATTCTCAAAGGACTTTCTAAGTTCATGGGGCAGCTCCTGACCGATAGAAAGGAGAGATCGAACAAAAGAAAAATCAATAGGGCCTTCATATGTAACCAGGTCATGGATCATGGTTGGCATAAGCACCAGGCTGCTGATCCGGTATTTCTCTACCAACTCCACATACTTTTCAACTCGAAAACGCTCCATTAAAACTACTGTTCTGCCTACATGATAGGCAAAAAGAAAGCTCTGCTGCCCCCCTGAATGAAAAAGGGGGAATGCCATAATATTGGGTGGTGTACCTGGTTTTTCGATAGGGTAGGGACCAGGATATCCTCGCAAACCCCTGGCCAGATTTGTAAGGGTCTCATACCATCCTGAATGGGTTGTTATGACTGCCTTAGGAACACCAGTAGTGCCGCCAGTAAAAAGTATAGAGGCCTCATCTTTTTCATCAGGAGAAAAAGAATCACATACCGGGCTGGCATCAAGAATTCCTTTATCATAATCAATAGCGTCTTTATACTCATCATCCTTATTACCAATAAGAATAACGGTATTGATAAAATCTCTGACTTTTTCTATTTCTTTCATATTTCTGGGAGTGGTACATATTATATCAATTCCGGTAGAGGTGATAGCATGCCTTAACTCCTTTACCTGGTACATAATATTGATTGGAACCAAAACCGCCCCAATCTTCCACAGGCCATACATAATCATAACAAATTCAGGTGAATTTTGTATGTATATGCCTACCCGGCTCCCTTTTTGGATATTGAGAGATTTTAGAAAGTTGGCACTCCTACTGCTTAATTCTTCAACCTCCTTGAAGGTGAATTCTCTGCCATCTTCAAAAATTAACCCTGTCCTATCGGGCGCCTCTTTGGCCCGTGCTTCCATATCTGATGTTAAATTCATTCTTCCTCCTTAGAATTTAAACAAACTATTCTCGTATTACTCTCAGATTGTCTGTAAAACAGGCCATAAACCTTCTTCTTTGGAAGGTAATGCTACAGTGCAGGGAAATATATGGGGAAGGGGCAAACAGAGGCTGCTCACTCATGCATGTATCACTTTGTCTCCCAGTATGTCCGACTTGAGAAAAAATTTTACACCCATATTTATGGACCTCTTCAGTTATCCGCCGTAAGGCTGGAATACATGCTTCATCCTAACCCTTTATCATATTTATCATGTCAAAACTGGAAGGATGAACATTGCAAATTTCTATTATTATCAGTCCCACTCCCCCTTTTGCCCTTTCTGCGTGATAGTAGAGATGCACATCGCTGGGAAGCCTATCACGTGCATACATGGGAGCATGTCCTGTACTTACAATCCGATTTTTTAACGTGATCTTATTGATGATAAATGAAGTGAAGAGATATTTAAAGAACATTAGCTTCTTTCCCTCTCCTTATCTTGCGGAGAGCTAAGAAAATTTCACTCCGTGTCCTTTTCCTTAAAAGATAAGTAAATTTTTTTTAAATTTATTGTATAGTAAATTCCTTTTTTGAGATTGCTTCGCTTTGCTCGCAATGACAAGATCGGCGACTCAATGTCATTGCGAGGAGCTATAGCGACGAAGCAATCTAAATTTATTCCGCACAAAGCTGATGCATGAGCCAGTCTTTATTCCAGATATCCGTCTGTTGAGATATTTTACCATCATCATTTATAGTTAACCATGTTGATCCATGTATTTTTGTCTTCTTCCCTCTCGGCGGAACACCATCATATAGTCCTAAGTCATGGACAGAAGTCCAAATCCACTCCATACCCACTCGTCTCCCGTCGGCTGCAGCGTGAAGGATTTCTAACTTCCAACCGCTCATTCCAGCGTAGGCTTGTAAGAACTCTCCAATTTCTTTCTTTCCTTTGAATACTTTTTTTACGGGTCTGGTCACATCCATAAATTCGGCATCATCCGCAAATTTATCCAGGGGAGTGTGTTCATCCCCTGTAAAACCAAGGAATAGCCCTTTTGCATATTCGATATATTCCTCTTCGCTCATTTCGCTCACTTTTTTAGCCATTTTCATTACCTCCTTTTATTTTTCTGGATTATTATTAAATCTCTCAAACCGGTTTTTATCTCTTTTTATCCCTCCTTTCTTTCATAAAATTTCTACCCAGCTTTGGCATCACATTTATCAGGAGTGATCAAGATAGCTTTCTTTCTCTTGAGCAACAGAGGTTACGAGATCAACCAAATCTTCCTTGGGCTCTATAACCTTCTCCCGTTTCTTTAGAGTAATTGCTCCATCAATTGGGCAGAAGTGTACACAGATACTACAGCCAATACAATTTGCTACATTGACTACAACCCTACCATTTTTTAGAGAGATGGCATCCATTGGGCATCGATCAATGCATACCGGACTTGGTAGATTTTTGCAAAGATCACATATTTCGCGATCAATATAAGGGAAGTAGTCAGAATGGGCAACAGCATCAGGTTTATGCATTTGCGTAATGGCTCTGAGCGCAACGCAGCAGCAAGGACAACAACTACATATTGCAACACATTCCCTTTTAGTGTTAACAGTAAGGTGAACCAAACCCATGTCCTCTACCTTTTTCATGAGCTCGTGACATTCATCCTTTGAAATCTCCTTAGCAAATCCCCTCTCAACAAAATTCCTACCAATGTCACCAAAGTGTAAGCAGGTATAGGTAGGTGCATTAAGAGAACATTTTCCACCGGCCAGTTTTGCAGCAGATCTGCAGGCGCAATTGGTGATAGTCAGGTAAGATTGACTCTCTATAATCTCTGAAACCTTTTCATAAGGCAGAACCTCTTGCTGTCCTGGTATGTTTTCCTCAATAGCGACAATTCGAGTAAACTGGGTTTTGATACCCATAAACTCCTTTGCCCAAACGCTATTATAATAATTAGTCCATAGCTTGCCCAATTCCCTGGTTTGTTCATTGTCCTCTCCTTTTCCGAATGAAGTTTCGAATATCCCAATATCGGTAGGCCAGAGACTATATTTGTAATTTCCTTTTTCTCCAACACGAAAAACCGTTCCCCTATTAGCCATTTGCTCCAGAATGGGTATCAGTTCCTCCTCTTTCATGTTTAGTCTTTCAGCAATCGCTTCTGGGTCTTCTGGTATAGTGTATATTTTTGCGCCGATAGATGCCTCGATTTCATTAAATCTTATCCTAAGAATTTTAAGGATTTCCTCGCTTCTCGGTGCACCAATAATGTTGTTTTTCTGATCTATTGTTACTAAAATTTTATCAATATTTTTTTCATATTCTGTTTTTTCAGCCATCTCTTTTCCTCCATTTGATATAGTTAAATATTAATGAATTGGAATAGATGCACTCATTATTTGAATACCCCTTAATCTTCAAATTCCAATTCCATACTCTTTACCTGAAGCTCCAAGCCCTTAACAGTGTCCACTTGTCCACTACCGCAGTATGGACACTTGAATTCATAGTTTTTCACCGGAAATGTCTTATTGCAATTCTGGCAAAGACCTTCGGTAGGAATAGTCTCAACATAAAGTTCTGACTTATCAGCAATAGAACCTTTCACAACAAACTCCCAGCTCATTTGAAGTTGTTCGGGTACAATCCCCCGAAGTTGACCAGCCTGGATATAAACTTGATTCACCCTTTTCGCCCTATTTTGCTTAGCCACTGCGATGACTATTTCAATGATTTCATAGGCGATAGCGGTCTCGTGCATATTTTAGTTTAAGTATGGTGCGCGCTTTAGGAACCAAAAACATCCTTTCGTCTTGCTTTGACCCAATCTGCCCACTCCTTAATACCCTCACCGGTCTTTGCCGATACATTGATAATGTCAGTCCTATTATTTATCTGAAGTGCATTTTGCTTAACCTTTTCCATATCAAAATCCGTGTAAGGAAGCATATCAATCTTGGTTATAATGAAAAGACTGGATTCATGAAACATAAGAGGATATTTTAAAGGTTTATCATCTCCTTCACATACACTTAATAATACCACTTTATGATGTTCTCCCACGCGAAATTCGGCAGGGCAAACGAGGTTACCAACGTTTTCTATAAACAAGATATCTATCTTATCCAGCTCCAGATCTTTGCAGGCATTGTTAATCATCTTTCCATCCAGATGGCAGGGTACACCTGTGTTAATCTGAACGATCTGTACATTGTAGGCCTCCAATTTTTCTGCATCCAGAGTGGTTTGAATGTCTCCCACAATAATTCCGATCCGGTAATCTTTCAAAAATTCATCTTTTAAAGTCCTCTCCAAAAATGTTGTCTTACCTGCTCCTGGTGAACTCATAATGTTCAGCACAAACACGTGCTTTTCATCAAAGCCGCTTCGGTTTTTGGCTGCTAAATCATTATTAAATTCAAGAATTTCTCTTAAAACCTGAACCTTCATAGTTTTTTAACCTCGTTCCAAAATATTGATTTTAAAATTACCAATGGAAGCATTAAATAATTTGCAATTTATACTGCTGCATAACGAACATCTTCTTCCTAAAAGTATTTATTAACAATGCGAGGTTGGCATTGTTTACTTCAAAGATAAACTCGTACATCTGTGAGTAACTACTGCTAACTACGGGCTCTCTCTCGTCCCACTGCATTGCTATTGACGTCCTGGTTTAGCATCTCGTCAGGATTAAGGACTTGTATGTAGCCAGGCAGGAAGAATAGATGGATATGTTCAACGTTCTTCTCAGCCCAGTTTTTTATCTTTGTCGAGCAATGGACAGGATGGCCATCAACAATGAGAAATACCTTGCGCTTGCTCTGGGGTGCCAAACGTTTCAGAAACTCCCGGAATACATCAAACCGAAACCGCTCCTTGAAAACCATAAAATTAAGTTGCCCTTGATTAGTGATTGCAGAAATCATATTACAGCCAAAGCCCTGTCCGATTCCAGGAATCACTGACATATGACCATGGCGACCATACGAATTTCCAATCGTGCCCCAGAAAATCCTTGCTTTTTCACGCTTCGCTTGCTTATGGATCGAGGGATACTCTTCCTTTAGCCAGCGACCTACCTCCTCCGGGCCTTTCTCAAACGCATGGCAGACCGTCCTCCGAGGTGTAAAACCCCAATTTGCAAGATAGCGGCCGACCGACCAGATAGAAAGCTGAATACCAAATCTATTCTCCATAAACTGGGCTACCGCCTCTCGCGTCCAAAGGTAAAACGGCAGATTCAGTTGATCCGGGTAATGATCCACAACCGTCTTTACAATCTGTGCTGCCTGCCAGGGAAGGAGCGCCCCTCCTTTAGGACGGCCTCTCTGTTTCGCCTTCAGTGCTTTCTCTCCTCCTTCACGGTATGTTTTCATCCACTTGCCGACAGCCTGGCGGGTAACCCCGAGATTCTTTGCCACTTCAACTTGCTTGGTGCCATCCAGAACAGCCTTTACTGCCTTACTTCGAAGGTCCTCCTGCTCAATAGAATGAAGCAAACGAGTATCTTGAATTTTCATGCAGATATTCTCAACATATTAAAATGCAAAATATTTTATGAAATGATTAGTGTCTTTTTACACAGAGTCCTATGTATAGTTTTTCTCTCCCCCCGCAATCTTATCAGTCGCAGGTCATGCCGCCATCTACACAGAAACAGGCCCCTGTACAAAAGGAAGACTCATCAGATACCAAAAACAGGACCATAGCAGCAATCTCCTCTGGCTTTCCAAGTCTTCCTATGGGGTTGATCGTCTGAGACATCTGTTCTTTGACTTTCTCGTCACCACCTGAAAAACGATCCGCCATTGGCGTATCAACAAAGCCAGGCGCAACCGCATTCACTCTTATACCCTTTGTGACATATTCCAAGGCCACATTTTTTGTTAGGTTGATTACTCCTGCCTTGGCAGCACAGTAAGGTGCAACCGTTGGCATCGCAACGATTCCACCGCCTGAAGCTATGTTCACGATTGACCCTCCACCCCCTTTAAGCATCTCAGGAATGACATGCTTGATGCACAACCAATGTGCTTTAAGATTAAGGGCCAGGAGGTTATCCCAAATCTCTTCGGTAACCTCAATAACGGGCATCGCAGGTTGCTCATGTCCGGCATTGTTGTCAAGAAAATCAAGTTTGCCATAGGTATTTACAGCCACTTTGACCATATTCTTTACCGCATCCTCTTTGGTGACATCCACATGGACAAATATCGCTTCCCCTCCCTCGGCCTTAATCAGCTTGACTGTCTCCTGCCCGTTTTCTTCTTTTATTTCTGCCACTACAACCTTTGCACCTTCCCGGGCAAGCATTAAGGCTGTGGCCCTACCGATACCTTGACCTGAACCGGTTATAATTCCTGCCTTTCCTTCAACTCGTTTCATTTTTCCCTCCTATTCTATTAATTCTAAAAATATCTAATCAACCACCAAGTGTGGCCATATCGGCATATACTCGATGATAAGTAATCTTTCCTGCTTTTAATTCAAAAACATCAGCAAAGGGCCAATCTATCGCCTTTCCATCAGGAAGCTTGAATTTGGCAGTAGCCTCTAAGGCAATCAGGTCTCCCTCAATAACAAAGCGATGAAGAACATGTTCAATTTCTGCAAATTGAGATGTAATTCCGCTTAAGGCTTCCCTGATGGCACCCTTTCCTTTCAAAGTCGGATTGCTGGCAAACTGAAAGATGGCATCTTCCGCATAATAGTTCATCAGGGTATCAAGATCAGTAGCTTTCTCCTTATTAAAATCAATGGTCTTAAAGAAATCTTCAATTATCTTCTTATTCACTTTTTTTACCTCCTTATCTTCTAATTTCTTTCTTTAGTTAAATCTTACGGCATCGCCCATCCGCCGTCATAAGAGATAGATTGTCCTGTCATGAAATCGCTTTCATTGGAGGCCAAAAAAACCAGGATGGATACCACATCCTTTGGCTCGCCCAATCTCTTTAAGGTTGTCTGGTTTCTGACATATTCAAGAACCTCTTCAGGAAATGCTTGTTTAAGCTCCTCGCTGGGGAATACGCCCATAGCAACACAATTAACCAGGATTCCGTATGGAGCCAATTCAACTGCCCAATCACGTGTGGCAGCAATAAGCCCTCCCTTAGAGCAGGAATAAGGAGACATGACAAGAGCCTCCATGGGTATACTACCAGACCAATGCTTGGTCCAGCTAAGGCGACCCTGGGAAGAAGCTATAGTTATTATCTTT
>JAUWNK010000201.1 GCA_030612685.1 Desulfobacteraceae bacterium | reverse complement strand
TGGAAGCATTGCTGCAACAGTTAACAACCCCAAAGGCGGCTGAGTTGCCTTTTTAGAGATAAATTTTAAGGCGTACTTAAAACTCCAGAAGGTATTGGGATATTTTGGATAAACCAGAAGTATCTTCATGCTATCTTCCTTCCTTGTTCATGCTTTCTTTGAAAGGCGACAAAAAGGTTTCGACTAATTTGTTTATATCTGAACTGGTTCAGCGATCCCACCAATTTGGGTGTGTATACAAACTAATCCGTATATATTTCCCTAACCTATAGGTTAACACCATATAATGATAAGAAACCGTCGAATCGGCCAAAAGGAAAGCTATTAAAATGTATTTATACGAGCACCAGATTCAAAGTCCTTTTATGAGATAAGCGGACGCATTTTGAGAGATTTTCCCATGTGATAACCTCTCTTGATAGGGATTACCTGATTGAAGGGAAAATTTTAACTATAAGGATAGGAAAAAGATCTCCAAGTCAAGAAAAATCGGGCCTTCCTTATAGGTTTGTTCGAGATATATGGAAAATTCCAAGGATAGGCCAATATATCGTCCTAATTCATTTTCATATCCTTTTCCAGCTCCTTGACTTCCTGGACTATCAGGGCCTTTTCCTCTTCACTTAGATCTTCTTCCTCTAATCTTTTCTTCAGTCCCAAAAGCTTCATCTCGGACTGATAATCTAAACATGTATATTCCATAGCTATAAACTCATTGATCAAGATTGTCTTTTTATAATCCACCTGACAGATGCATAGGACTGAGAAATAGCAATAGGTGCAAGCCAGAGAAAGCCTATGGAACCATGTTTCTCTAAAGATATTGCCAAGTTTACTATATAGATTACTAATTCCATAATCATCGTAAGGAAACCCACAGTCAATAACATTGCTGTTTCAGATTCATAATGTTCCTCACTAAGGTACCTATTTTCAAAATCTCTAAAGATTGGTATAAAAATTATAGTGATATGGATCATTGCAGTAGCACCCAGGAAGCCTAAAAAGGCTGCTTTAGCTATTCTTGTCAGTTTATCACTAAAATTTTCTTCCATCTCAGTCGAACTAAAAATCTTCAATAGATTCTCATAAAATGATTTCAAAATCCCTGGCCCAGACCTGGCTTTCAAAGTCTAAGTTCCATAGCTTAAGCTTCCGAAATGTTATAGCGATAAAAGCATATTCCAGTCATATCGCGCCAGGGCAGGCCAAAATCCGCAACCCAAAATCCAAAGCCATATACGTTACCTTAGGCTTAGAAATGATGGTATTCCTTTAACCTCTTTCGCCTTGGTAACTCCCCTGATTATTGCCTTTATAAGCATCTCTTCAGCCATTAGTCCTACCGTGTGATAGTCAACCTCAATTTGGCCAGATGCCAGTGTAAAGACAATATCACCATCATATATTGTCTGCCCAGGGCTAACAGCCTTTGTAATACCAAGGCTTCCCATCCTTGCCACAGTTGAGGCACTTCGTTTGTTTAGTTTCGCATTGGTGACAATTACACCAATTGTGGTATTCTGAAATGCAGACACAGGTCGCCGAACTCCTTTTCTAATCAATTCCAATGTATCTGCAAACTCATAGCTATTTTTACCCTTCCTGGCTCCAGCCAGGATCTCTCCTGTAGAAGGGTCTTTTACGTCGCCAAAGGCATTTACCACTGCTAATGCCCCTACTATTAAACCACTATCAAGTTTATCCGCTGCCACACCTACTCCACCCTTCATTGCCTGTTCAATCCCATAAAACTTACCCACTGTTGCTCCAGTTCCTGCTCCAACAGATCCTTCAGCAACTTTTCCAACAGTTGCCTGCTGGCATGCCATATAGCCCATGTCTTTATCAGGTCTTCTCTTTGCCGAACCCACCCTGAGATCAAAAATTGCAGCAGTTGGTACAATGGGAATCCGGGCTACCCCAACATCAAATCCACTCCCCTTCTCTTCAAGGTAACTCATTACACCTGAGGCGGCATCAAGCCCATAGGCACTACCACCTGCAATGCAGATTGCATGTACCTTTGATACAATATGAGAGGGGCTAAGGGCATCAATCTGTCTTGTGCTTGTGGCAAATCCACTAATATTAACTCCACCTGTCATGCCAGATGGGGTAAGTATAACTGTAACTCCTGTTAGCCCATCAAAATCAGATGCATGACCAACAGAAACTCCTTTAATATCTGTAATGCTGACCGTCATGGTATTATACTTTTAATTATCAATTTGACCTAATTTTAGCTATAATTTTCATCTTTATCAATATCTACTTTTAATCCGCTACCGATTCTACTCAGTCATCACTACATCAGTAAGGATAATCAACCCGCCCAACCCTATATCCAAATGACCTGAAATTCCAAGCTCCATCACCATACAAGGAGGGGAAATTGCTATTTTCATTGACCTTTCAAAGAGCTATCTTATAATAGAACATGGTAACATTGAGTAAAAGATTCTTAAAATGTAAGACTCAAACCTTAACCGAGTTTCATAAGTTGTTTTAGAACCTACGCCACAATTCTTCAATATATCAGCAACTTCGATGATCGTATTAATAATCCTTGGATTACTTTTCGCAATGGTTGGTCTCGCTGGTTGTATTTTACCTGTCATACCAGGGCCTCCCTTCAGTTTTTTAGCCTTAATTATTCTTTCATGGGCCAAAGATTGGGAACCATTTAGTTCGACATTTTTGATTATTATGGCAGGCCTGACGATATTATTGACTATTTTGGACTATGTGGTTCCTGTTAGGGGGGCAAAAAAATATGGGGCATCAAAATTAGGTTTGTGGGGTTCAATTATCGGAATGCTAATAGGGCTTTTCTTTTTCCCGCCCTTGGGAATGTTCATCGGTGCAATTGTGGGGGCATTTGCTGGGGAACTAATAGCTGGAAAGGAGGTAAAAAAGGCACTACGAGCAGGCTGGGGCATCTTTGTTGGAAACATGCTTGTCATTATACTAAAACTGACTTTCTCTGGAGTAATACTTTTCTTTTATGCTAAAGAGGCATTTTAACAATTCTCAAGGTTAAAAGCTAATATAAGAAGAATACCAGGATCACATGCAAACGATTCGCCAGCAGATGACGGTTCTTTTGAGTAAAAAGGATATGAGTGCCAGGGAACTCTCCCAGGCGATGAGAATCCGGGAAAAAGAGGTCTATGAGCATCTTTCTCATATTTCACGCTCCGCAGCGGCCCAAGGAAAAAAGCTTATTATCCTACCTTCCCGTTGTCTTGTGTGTGGATATGTTTTTCAAGACAGGAAGCGCTTCACTCGCCCCGGCCGCTGCCCGCGTTGCAAAAGGTCGCACATTCAAGAGCCAATGTACCGGATCTATTAGTGGATAAGTTGCATTGCCTGTTTTCCCTGGCACCTATAACCTAAGCTGCAACGAGAGCAGCCAGTAATACAATAAAATCCTTAGATTGGCTCAGCTTTTGAAAGTGGTTCGATTCAACAAAGAAAAAGGAGACAAAAATGGCAATAGCTATTCTTTATAGAGAAGAATTAAAAGA
>JAUWNK010000017.1 GCA_030612685.1 Desulfobacteraceae bacterium | reverse complement strand
AAGTTTTATTCATGATTCACCTCCATTGCACCAGATTGTAGCACAAATGGGGAACGATGTCAAAATTTTAATGAACTCCCAGGCACCCTAACGCTGCAAATCAGCCGCGCTGCTTTTTAGCGTCGGCTGAATTTGTCTTGTTATGGCCTTTCTTGCCCCTTTTTTTAATCTATCTCGACTAACTCCTTACAACTCCCACAGCGCTTGGCGCCGCGAAAGAGCTGGTCACTACAATGAGGGCATCTGTAACGATTTTCCTCTTCTTCCACCCACTTTTCAGAACCCAACTTTTTTCTTGCAGGGACAGAGCGGAGTATAACTTTTTTGCCAACAGGAACAGGAAAATCATCAATTAATTTACAAGGAAACTCTTTACATTGATGGCAGCCTTCATAATTTTTTTCCATGACACACTTTCGAATACCACATGTTTGGCAGTATACAAATTTTTCGTTTGACAAACAGCCTTTGCAGACTATTTGTTCAGGGGTAACACCATAAGCATTGGCTAATTTATCTTTTAGTTTTTGATTATTGTCGCGACTTGCCATATAAACTCCGCAAACGCCACAATATAGACCGCAAGGTGCTAATAATTCTGTGTTCATTTTGTTTTCTCCTTCTTATTTTTGACTATCTTCAATTCTAATTTCCATGACAACTTTTACCCAGCCTCCGTATTGTACTCCTACATCCCAACAACCGAATCTTTTAAAAAGTTTTTTATTTGGTTCAACCCCAGCATAGAACAACTCGTGCATTCCAAATACAGCTAGCTTGATGCCATAACCAGTAAGTATATAGTTTTCCGCTAAGTATTAAGATTAAAAAGTTCTTAAAAGGGGACATCCGGATGTTCTTTGCGGAATTCAATGGATATTTTTGAGGCTGCTTCACCTAAAACCTCGATTGAGCGTATAACAGCCCGGACGGTTTTGCCGTCTTCAACAAATTCATCAAATGAAATGCCTTCCGCATATTTACAGGCTTCACCTGCTTCATCAAGAATATGCTGCACGCGGATTCTATCTTTAGATTGCATATTCCACCCTCGCTTTTTCCAGGGCATCATCTCTGAAATACCGGCTGAGTTCAGCAGGTGTGCGCAGGTCGACTTTTCTGCCGAACATCTCCGCCAACTCGATTTCCATTCCGGCAAGGTCCAGCAAACCGGGAATATGGTTTTTGTCAAACTCCACAAGAATGTCAATATCACTGCCCGGCTCTAATGCATCACGCAGGGCTGAGCCGAAAAGAGACATTTTGGTTATATGATTTCTCCGGCAGAATGTTTCCATCTCCGCTTTAGGAATATAATCCGTGAGTTTGAACATAATACACCTCTCTTTTTATAGTGATATAACCCTTAGGCTTTCAATGCCCCGGCCCATAACATGATGTAAGGCACCGGGTGTATCAAGTCTTGGCTGTCTTGGCATACAAAAAGCCTATCCCCTTTATATATTCTGTTGGCAAATCGTTTTAGAACCAACGTCCCCCTTTATGGCTTTTGTCAAGATATTTAGTTATTTAAGGACGTCCCTCTTTAATGGCATACTATCATGTTTTATTATACTACATCAACTGAGTAGAAGCATTTTTTCTGAACGCTATCGAATCGATTACTTTGCTCTGAAATCGTTTTGGAACCAACGTCCCCCTTTAGGACGGCTGTACACCTGGGAGAGTACTTCGGTAACATTTCCGGTCCGGCAATTACCCTCAGGTACCAGCACATGGCAAAACAAAAGGCGAACTCGAAAAACATAGACAGGCAGGTAGCAAAGATCCGGCGAATCGTATTGAATAATTATTAATTAAGATGCGACCCTGTTGTTTCTTGTAGTCAAATTGTCTTGACATACAAGCAGCTCATTCCTTATACTTGACCCGCCAAAAAGGGACTTCTTATCAAGTCCAGTGTCGCATGATCATTTTATGAAAATTATTACGATCATAAAGGGATGATTGAGAATAATTATTATACTGCTATCTAAAAAACTGTGTGATGGTGAGATGAAGACTCTTAATCAAGAGAGCTTGCAGAAGTTGGTGGAAGCTATACACGACAGTAAGCCCATCAGTGGCCTAACTCATGCCTTCTATAGATATCCAGCCAGATTTTCTCCGCGTTTCGTACGTGCTGTTATAGAGGCATTTACCGAACCAGGAGAAGTTGTTTACGATCCATTTATGGGTGGAGGTACTACGCTTGTTGAAGCTTTAGCCTTAGGACGGCAAGCCTTTGGTACAGATATAAATAGTCTTGCTGTTTTTATTACAAAGGTGAAAACAACTGCCATGTCGGAATCTGACGCACAGGTGATGCGCACTTGGTTTGCAAATGCTGAAAATTGGTTGAACTTAAGAAATCCACCAAAACGTTCTACTGAGTGGATTGAGCTTGGCTACCAGAAGAATATTAATGGGCGAACGACTTGGCCTATTCGTAAGATTCTTGAGCTTGCCTTGGCAAATGTCAGCAGTTTACCAAAACCGAACCAACAGGATTTTATTCGATGCGTTCTTCTGCGGACAGCACAATGGGCGCTTGATTGCAAGAAGAAGATACCATCTGCAAAAGAATTTCGTGCACAATGTGTTGAGTTTTTTGAAGGAATGGTCCAGGGTGTAATTGAGCTTCAAAAGGTAATGAAGAAATGTATCGAGAAATCATTACACCTCGACTCGATAAAACCTTTATGTTTGCAGCAGTCAGTAGTCGGAATTGAGTCTGCTGCAATTAATAAAAAATACTTACCACCACGACTAATTCTAACTTCGCCCCCTTATCCAGGTGTCCATGTTCTCTATCACCGTTGGCAGGTAAACGGTCGAAAAGAAACACCGGCGCCATACTGGATCGCTGGGGCTTTAGACGGCAATGGAGCTTCTCATTATACTTTTGGAGGCAGGAAACAAGAATATCTGAGAAATTATTTTGGTCAGGCCCTTAAGGCATATTCCTCTCTTTCTAAAATTGCTGACGAGAGAACCTTATTGGTTCAATTAGTTGCCTTTTCTGATCCTTCGTGGCAACTGCCCACTTTTCTTGAGACATTACAGCAAGCAGGGTTTCGCGAAATACAGATTCCAGATATTTCCTCCGATAAATATGATGGCGATGATCGCTTGTGGCGACAAGTTCCAAATCGGAAATTTTATGCAGGTCAGAAAGGCGATATCACGGCAAGCAAAGAAGTTTTACTGGTTCATCGGCTGCGCTGAGTTTACTGACAATCAATTATGTCGCTTCACCCGATCCATCCTTTGGCAAACTGCCTTCCAAATCTAAGGCGCCAAGCGAATCAATCATAGGAACAATTATAGGAGCAAGCGCTTTACTGACTGCCTCGACCCTGCTCTCGATATTTTCTTTATGCCCGTTCTCCTCGGGCTCTTCATCGTTATCTCCACCTGAACGTTTCTTATTTTGGGCGTCTTGTTGCAAGAGGGCTAAACCCACAAGGACTAACCCATACTTGAATCGCGCTCTTATAACTTCTGGGTCTTCTTTTCCACCCGCCTTTAACTCAGATTTGAGGTAAAGATTGTCCATATTGATGAAAAAATCATATATGTCCGGAGCATCGCCATTACCGTCGTTTGGATCTTGCTGTCCGGCATGTTTGATTCGTAAAGCTGTGTATTGGTCGAATGGTGGGGTCCGATTTGGCCAGTCGGCCTCATCCACAAGTCTAATGTTAGGCATCTGGATACCAGAAGGCATCTCACGTTCTTGCCCCTCTTTATCACTCGGGGGCTTTCGTCTCGTACTACTGCCTTCTGAAGGCTTTGCAGCCTCCGTAACCTTAATAGTGAATCTATTCTCGAAAGGTGCAATGCGCGAGGCATCGCTCACAATCGATAGAAGGTGTAATTCTTCACTGGTGCATGCGTCCTCCGGTAGATTAAAGCTGAGAGAAGCTATCCCATTTTGGAGATTTAGGATATAATTTCGAACAGGAACTGAAGCCTCCGCGCCCCCTTTGATCATGGTCAATCGAAATTCTCCACGATCGACGTCACGACTGAAGTAATCGTTTGCCGCATCGGTCTCAAATATGATTCGGCAACGCATATTTATATGACACTCGCGGTGTAATTCAACACCATAATTTTTGCCTCTGAACTTGAAGTATGTCGGGAATTTTTTACCTTCATATGGTCCTTCCTTTGTCTGAGCCTGGAGAGTCTTAAAAGGCGTTGAGATGCGTTTGCCCTGGAGAAACAATGCTGACAATGTGGGCGAGTGCTTTAAAAGAGATTCGAGAATATCTTCAAGCGGCTTGGAATCATCGAGCTTGGCAGCGATTTCTTCACGGCGTCGACGTTCTTTGAGCTCACGGAGGCCACTATGATTTTTCAGCAATTCCTCAAGGGCTCGTTCGATTTCAATTCTCAGTTCCCCACCGCTGAGGCGATCGCGGCTATTCATGAAAAAGTCTTCACGGGCACGCCCGCTCAATCCACTGCAATCGACAACGACAAGCAGTGAATCGGCAAGATAGGAAAAGCTACCGGCTTTCTTCCTAGTAAAAAAATCTTGCGTAAGATAACCGTGAGTTTGTCCATTTACGACAAAGATAATACCCTCATTCTTGCGATAAGTATCAGCACGCCCTTTCTTGAAAGCGTAGATTGTAACCGTCATTTCTTCGCCCATCACATTTATAGGGGACGAGTCCGGGAAGCCATGCTCAATGTTCTCCGCTTTATCATCCTCAAGCCTAACTTTAATCCCCGTAAGAGTGGTTTCAAAGCTTCCCTCATGACCACGGTAGCTTGAACGACATTCGTGTAAACGCATTGGCAGGGCTATGTCCGGTAACAAAAGATCTATCCGACCAAGTATGCCGTCTTTTCGCAAAATATGGGACCTATAACCTGTCGCAGAGTATTCATAAAGTTTAATCAATGTCCCCCATGCGGACGTCCTCGAATAGGCATTCCTCCCATCTGGAAAGATTGGCATTGTTTCAGCACTAAAGCGTAATACCCCACCTTTGCCGTGGTTATTTTCGGCCCCGACAGGCGCAAGGTATGTATAGACAGAACTCCGCCGATTACCTTCCGGGTCTTCTCTTCTGATGATAGTAAAACCCCACTGCGTATCGGAAGGATGAGACAATTTGCCTTTTAATATATCCGGATTGCGCCGGCTAACAACCAGTTGAAGATTGTGCTTGCCACAGAATCTTAGGACACCTGTTCCACCCATATTGAATTTACCTTGGACGAAAGGTATCCGCATTTTATTCGTCTCGGTTAGAGAAAGGAATGTGTTAGGCATTGCCTCAGGAGTCTGTCCTTCACCACAGTCGGATACACTGAAGCAGAGGCTGCCATCTCGTGCCGTTGCACCAGTTGCAGATAAGGTAATCCCTCGAGCAATTTCAGTACGCATAGAATCAGGCCATTCTCTTATTAGTCCAGTGTGTGTGCTTGATGGCTTTTGGGCCGATTCAAAGAATAGGGCAACTGCTTCACGGATGCTTTGAGGTGCCGCTGGGCTTTCAGGCAGGGTGTCTTGCATCAGACATTCGTTCATAAGTCGTGCATCAACGCTGTTCACAAGTTTTTCAACCAACGCTGCATCGGGACGGCTCTGTTGAGTCCCGATAGTGCTGTAGTTATTTTCGTAATCACCGTAAAATCGCCAGACTTCCTGCCTGCCCCAGCACCCCGCCTTTTTTAAAAGATCAATAACGTCAGTTCCAGTATCTGCTTGAATCAGGGAAATACAGAGTTCTTTAAGTTGCTCATCACTCATTGTTTTCTCCTTTTTGTGTCACCTGTTAACTATGGTTCAGATACTACAATTTAAATTCAATTTCCTCTTCTTCGCCTTTTCTCTCGAATCTTGCTTTAACCTCATTGACAGCATTTTGAAGAGCACGAATTATTTTTTTTGTATCCTCATCAGTATAACTATAATTACTACGATTTGACAAATTTCCAATAAGCCTTATGTCTTTAAGTGCTCTTCTAACTCTTTTTTCGGCTAATTCTACGAATTTTATTCTGTCATTCTCTCTAACCATAAAGAAACCTCCTTAATTACGAATTGTACATATTATAAATGTACTAATTGTACTTGTCAAGATAATTTTGCAATTATTTTATAACATTATTGAAGACGCATGCATATAAATTCATTCGTACAATATGACATGATTGTGACAGCTTATCCAAATAACAAAAATAATTTCTCCTAATTTTGGTCTAATTTTGGGGACACTACACTTAATTCTAACTGATAGCAGTTGAGTATGATGTCCCCAATGATAGCCGAGTAAAAAAATTTCTTGCTTTTAGCAAGATTTTACTATAGGTAGGAGAAAGGGGGCGGGCCAGTAATCGATTGAGGAATCGGGGACATCCTATAATCCCCCTGTCAAGTTAAAATTATCGATTTATAAATATCTATAATAATCAATACGATATAAGTTTTACTGTTTTAAGGACGCACTTCTCCTAATAGCTTTTTGACACATTTTCGGCGAATCTCCCACTCCTGCGAACTCTACCTCTAATCGTTACGTTTATCCGGCCTTACTCTAACAGCAGTGCCGATCATCCCTTATCCAGAGTTATAAGTTCAGTGGGAGGCCCAGGATTGTCCCTCCAGGGGTCTTGCGCCCCAACGTCCGTGAACGGGCTCTCCCGCCGAAAGGGTAAAGATGTTTACTCTATATTCAGATAATCTGGATTGAACGCTTCTTTTTGCCCTCTTTTTGCTTTTCTACTGACTGACCCGTTTTTCCCCCAGCCAATGTTCACATTTTTGATGATCAGGACTGGCGTATTTAAGGCACAGACCTTTAGGAGCAGGGCAATCTGGTTTACTACATTTATTTCTCATCTTTTTAAATTCTCATCTTTATAAAAGGGGACGTTGGTTCCAAAACGATTTAAACATATTTCTCTACCCCTGGCAACTCACCAGAAACAGTTAGCAGCGTTTAGCTGACGACTGCAAATTGAGCCAAAATTGTGCTTCAACTCCAAAATAACGTTGTAATCTCAAGGCAGTATCATCATTAATCGCTCGTTTACCATTCACAATCTCACTTATTCTGTTAGGAGGAACAGCAAGATCGCGAGCAAGCTGATTTATACTGATACCCAATGTTTCCATAAAATCTTCGCGCAGGATTGCTCCTGGCGTAATCGGACCAAGAAGTTTTTTCGTACTCATTATAATAACACCTCAGTGATAATAGGTTATTTGTACATTATGGGCATTGCCTTCGTGCCCCTCAAAACAAACTCGCCATTACTTGTTGATGCTGATGGCATATTCTCTTTTTCGATCTCCTTTTAATGCATGAAATCTATTGCCGGGATTGAGTGCTAACGTTTTGAGGCTCGGGGTACTTTCTGTGAGAGGTCTCACTGCTCAAGCTACTTATTTCTCTGTAAAGGAGCTTTTTTTACTTTAAGAATTGGTAAATGAGGTGATTGCTTAAAGAAATGCTTGCATTTCCAATAGAACACTAACGAGAACATAGCGCACCTTCAGTGCGGACCTGTAGGGGTTCGATTTACCCGCCCGCCTCGCCTGAGGCGAAGCCGATGACGGGCAGGTCGAACCCCTGGCCCAGACCTGGCTTGCAAAGCATGCAAATATAGACTTTGCTTGTGAAATACTACAACGACCACATTATGATCCAACAATGTCGCGCCAGGGCGGGCCGCAATGACGGGCGTCATACACGCGGCGCAAGCGCCTGCGCTGCGCGAATGCCGCCCCTACAAGGACTTAAAAAGGAAATTCCTATACAATCAAGTTATTTCAGCGCCTTAAAAGTAGCAACATCGATAAGGAAAAGATAGAACATCCAAAAATATAAACCATTTACAAACCACCACAGCTTTAGGTGTCTGTCTCCAAGCTTTTGTTGGATGCAGCATATAAGCAGAATGGTTAATTTTCAGGTTGCCGGAGAAAGAGCTTTGACTTCTTTCTCTAATCGATCACCTAAAGCCATTTTTGCAATTTCAGTATCGTAATGAATTTGAATACCGGTCCAAAAATCAACAGACATCCCAAAAAAACGGGCTAGCCTTAGAGCTGTATCAGCACTAATTCCTCTTTCGCCACGAACGATTTTGTTTATTCGCATGGCAGGGACACCGATATCTTTTGCAAGCCGATACTGGGTTATGCCCATTGGCTTTAAAAATTCTTCAAGCAGTATCTCGCCAGGGTGGGCTGGGGGAAAATCTCTCATTGCGTTATCTCCTTAATGATAGTCAACAATCTCAACACCATACACGCCGTCTTCACGCCATTCAAAACAAATGCGCCATTTGCTGTTAATACGTATACTGTGCTGTCCTTCACGGTTGCCGCTCAATGACTCCAGGCGATTAGCAGGTGGAATTCGAAGATCATTGAGGTTAGCCGCTCTATGGATCATAATAAGTTTTCTTTCTGCAAGTCTCTGTATGTCATATGGCAGTTTTTTTGAGAAACGACCTTGAAATATTTTTTCAGTCTCTTTGCATTTAAACAATTTTATCATATCAAATAAGATAACCCATAAAGATATTATCGTCAAGGGTTATTATAAGGCTTCAATCCTACACAAATGTCAGTGATCCATATTCATTTGATTTATACAATATATTAATGTGAATTATTTTAACCATCCGCTGTGGGTGGACAAAAAGGACGTGTGATAAAGCTTGACATAAGTGTTATGTCCCAATTAAATACAAAATTTGCGTTTAGAAATTAATAGTGTTTTAACATATTGAAAACCGTATATTTATATGATAACCAATTGGATCCAGAAAGTGGAACACAAATTTTGCCGAAGGCCGCCCTTCCAGAGAGAAGGGCGGGGTTAATCCCGCCCCATCACCTTGTTTCTTATAACAAAATAAAGGGATTTTTCACTTTCTTTTTCAATGATCAATTTTTCCACAATTAATGCGCCTAAGGCGCATAAAGATGGGGCGGCCCTATGGGTAGATTTTACTATTGCAAAATCTGGGTTAAAGAAGGTAAGGAAATTTAATGGAGACCCTATGAATACATTTTTTAAACGGATAAAGTCAAAAACTCGTTTGCTTAACCCGCTAAAGGATTTTTCTATGGATGAAATTCCTTTTGAGATACGCTATGACCCTTTAACAGGAGAAACAGGGAGGGTCTTTGATCTGCCATATAAGCCCCCTGATAGACTTGATATAGAAGAGACAATTCAACGATCCAGGGATACATTTTGTCCTTTTTGTCCAGGTAAATTAGAAAAATCAACTCCTTTATTTCCAAAGGATTTTATTCCTGAGGGACGAATCAGGGAAGGACAGGCTACCCTGATACCAAATCTTATCCCCTTTGATAGATATGCCGGGGTATCTATACTGTCCGGGGAACATTATATCGGAATAGAGGATTTTACCCCGGAAAGGATGAGGGATGCCTTTTCCGCTGCCCTTTTATTTATAAAAAGGGTAGTTGGTTTTGATCCAGAGGTAAAATTTCTTTATATCAACTGGAATTATATGCCCCAATCCGGCTCCAGCATGGTTCATCCCCACCTTCAGGTGAACTGTGGTGATGTTCCGACCAATCATCTTAGAATGCAGATTGAGGGGTGTAAAAGATACCTTAATGAAAACGGAAGAAGCTTCTGGCAGGATTTTATGAATGCAGAAAAGGAGTATGCGGAGCGCTATATTGGTGAGATAGGCTCCACCTTTTGGACTATGAGCTATGTGCCCCAGACATTTTGGCCGGATATCTGGTGCATCTTTTCCGAACACTACTCCCTTACTCAATTAGGAATGGAGGAGCTTGGCAATTTTCTTCAGGGTCTATCAAGGGTTTTACATTACTTTGGCCAGGAAAATATCCCCGCCTTTAATATGTCGATTTTTTCCGTAAAGGAGGATGATGATTTTAGGATCAACGCCAGGATCTCTCCACGCCTGCTCACACGGGCTATCGGTAATAGTGATCGGGCCTATTTCCAAACACTTCATAAAGAACCATGCACTGTCAGACCCCCGGAATCCCTTTGTGAAAAAGTGAGAGAGATCTTCAATAAATAATCACCTCAATTGTTCTTGACCTGCATCACCTTATCGTTAACCCTGAATTTCCATCCGCCCATTATAACCCCATTTTCACCCGGATTGAAATAGCGCCCATGAAAAGGCTGTTTTTTAAAGGTGATAAGGGCATCGAGATCAGCCCGGAAGGATGCAAGATTATCACTGGAAAGGGGAGGGATTTCTGCAATAGGATTTATTTATTCTGGCGATAGATTTTTCAAGAAATAGACCGGCAGGACATATCGTGTAGCCCGATCGATTAGGACAAGATAAATGGACAGGCAAAGTCACCCTATAGGCATCCAGCCAGAAGGATTCCGCCGAAGCAGATGATGAGCAAGGATCCAAAAATAGTTAAGCCCTTTTGAATGATGTTTTGAATCCTTTCCTTCCCGGAAAATCCCTTTAACAGACCTTCTTGTACAAGGATGCTCAAGAGACCCGCTATGGAGATGGTAGAGGCCATGCCGAGGGCCATGATGAGGGACATCATCAGGCCTATGGCAAGCAGATTGAAAGAAAGGGCAAATAACATGATGATCACGACACCCGGGCATGGCACTATCCCGACTGCGAGCGCCAATGGTAAAATCCCTTTACGATCAGAAGACATAATTGGTCTATCCCATTCTGAGACATGGAACGGATTCTTTTTAATCGCAAAAAGACTCTTTAATAATAATACGAATCCGATTAAAATCACCAGAATATAGCTGACCAGTTTGATTTTTTGAGAAATGGCTTCGAAAGAGGTGAGGTAGGCCGTTTTTATAATAAAATATAGAGTGAGTACAATGATGACGCCCGAAACGGCATGAAACAATGAGATTAGATTCCCCAATAAAATACCTTTCTTTGCTCGCAACCTTCGTGAAATAAAATAAGAGAAAACGACGACTTTTCCATGCCCGGGTCCTGCAGCATGGATGACACCGTACAGGAAAGAGACGAAAATCAGGGTAAAAAGCGCTTTCAATGACCTGTCTTCCTTCAGTCGCTTTACCTGTTCGGTCAACTTTATGTTGAGCTTGTGCTGCCAGAACATGATGTTTGCGAATACCTTTGAGGCAATGGTTGGGAGCTTTACCTCCTTTTTCGGGGCCTTTTTGGAAATAAAGGGATTATCTCTCGCCTCAGTTTGAAACGGGTGCAATAAAAGCAATATAGCGAAAATAATAGTCAATATCTTATTCATTCTTCTTTCGGAACCTTAATACAATCTCCTCAGGATAGACCTGCCCATAATAATATGGCTCGTTTTTATTCAATTCCACATTGTGATGATGTTCATACCCTGTATCGTTTTTAAAAAGGACTTGATCTTTCAAAAGCGTTACACTTGTGTAAAACGATTTATCATAAATACCGATCCTGATTTCTTTAAAGGATGAAGTGGCCTTTACGTGGCACGGCACAAAAAAGTGGTAGATTACCTTGTTTTTCACGATTTTGGCATTGAAATCCCTGACAAACTTGACTTTAAACTGTTTTCCATTGATCTTCACATGCGTGAAGTAGTTGAATTTCTTTAAATTTGAAAACGCCCCCTTGTATACTTCCTTTACTTCCGGGAATTCAAACTTGCCATTCTGATTCCGATCAAAATCATGAATGATCATATTACTGAACATTTCATCAAATACCCATTCCTGTTTGAAGCCGGCCATACCCTCTTTATCAAAATGCACAATGACGGCATTATGGATCCATACATGGGCGTGACCTGTCACGTTCGGTTTGAAAGAAAAAAACATTATAATCCAAAAAACCAAAACTCGTATCCATACCGATTTCAATAAAATAAACCTCTGCTCTTTTTGATAAAAATTTCCCAAGGAAACTGTTCCCATGTCTTTATGTAGTAATTGTTCTGATCTTTTTGGAGCGGAGAATGCATTCATATGATGATGGGATCAAGGAAAAATCAGAAGAGGTAAGGAGCGTAATCTTTTAGAATCTTAAACAATTCATTGATTGAAAATAGTAATCAAAGGCCCAACCACCTTTTTCCTTAATTTCTTTTTATTGATTTGATTGATATTGGATTGATAAGAACTCGCTTTGTGTGGGGAGGAATATAGTGAAAATTATCATTTTTTGTCAAGTGCAAATCACATGTAGGACAGGGAAACGTCAAAGTAGAATGTAACTTGGCCAAATAGATGTATTTTCAAGACGACTAAATCCGAAATCCGAATATCGAAATACGAAATAATACCAAAATTAGAATATCAAATGACCAAAACGTTTCTGGAACTTATACAATATTTACAGGATATTGACATGTTTTGAATTTTGGATTTATGTCATTCTTATTTGTTTAGGGTTTCGTATTTCGAGCTTCGAATTTATAAAATTTTGTTTCAGCATATAACTCTCATTAATTCAGAGGGTTACTTGTTTAAATGACGTGGCCCTGACATGTAGGATTAGGGCCTCTCAAGGGTTTTACATTACTTTGGCCAGGAAAATATTCCCGCCTTTAATATGTCGATTTTTTCCGTAAAGGAAGATGATGATTTTAGGATCAACGCCAGGATCTCTCCACGCCTGCTCACACGGGCTATCGGTAATAGTGATCGGGCCTATTTCCAAACACTTCATAAAGAACCATGCACTGTCAGACCCCCGGAATCCCTTTGCCCAAAAGTGAGAGAGATCTTTAATGAATGATCGTAATTGGTTAGGTCTATCAAGAATCGACAGAGGACCCGGGGCATGAGCTCGGGGGTGAATGCCGTAGAATGTATATCACGCATCCTTGAGGTCTTTTCTTCGGTTCCAGGGCTCCTGGCCTGGTCTTTTCTGCGACTTACCTCCAAGTGCCACGGCCATAAGCCTGTGAGGGCTTCTTATCATTTTCTTCAAGATTTGATCTAAAAATTATTTGGAGGTTTATCCAAATTATCACAAATAATTTGACTTAAAGTAAAAAATATCATATAAATCGTGCATGGATAGCAAAAGGCTGATAAAAAGGATTCAAAAGATTGACTTGCCTTCAAATCGTTCTGCCTTCCTTTGGGGGCCGAGAAAAACAGGCAAAACAACATTATTAAGACAGCAATTTTCCCATGCTTGCTGGATAGATTTACTGGATTATGATCTGTTTTTATCATTGAGTCAAAGACCCACCAGGTTACGTCAAATCCTCGAGGCTCAGACCTCCAAAACAGTAGTCATTGATGAAGTTCAAAAGATCCCCCATCTGATGGATGAAATTCAGTGGCTTATAGAAAATAAAGGCTTCCGATTTATTCTGTCCGGCTCCAGTGCCCGAAAATTCAGGAGAGGAAAGGTCAACTTGCTGGGTGGAAGGGCCTGGCGCTTCGAGCTTTATCCTTTGGTGACAAAGGAGCTGGAAGAGTTCAATTTGGACAAGGCGCTTGTATTCGGCCTCCTGCCATCCCACTATCTTTCATCCCATAGTGAAATGGACCTGAAGGCTTATGTCCACGACTATCTGAAAGAAGAGATTCAAGCCGAGGCTTTAACCAGAAATTTACCTGCTTTCTCAAAGTTTCTACAGTCTGCGGCGATTACCAATGGAATGCTGTTAAATTACTCCAATGCAGCAAGAGAAACCGGCGTTTCTGTAAAGACCATTCGGGAATACTATCAGATACTTGAAGATACCCTCATAGGCAGACAATTATTTCCATGGAAAAAATTAAAGAAAAGAAGACTTATTGAAACCTCTAAATTCTTTTTCTTTGATACAGGAATTGTTTCTGCCCTTTTGAATTATAGATCACTAACACCTGGTACAAGAGAGTACGGGAGAGCCTTTGAACATTTTATTCTCCAAGAATGTTGGGCCTATAGGCATTACAGTGGATTGGATTTTCCGATTTCTTTTTGGAGGACAGCCAGTGGTGCAGAAGTTGATCTTATTTTAGGAGATGCTGAAGTAGCCATAGAGATTAAGTCTTCTGAAAATGCGGGGGATAGAACAAAGGGACTTCATCTATTTCATGAAGAACACAAGTGCAGAAAAAGTTTTATCGTTTCCAAAGATCCTTTACCGAGAAAATTGAATTCAAAGATCAGCGTTTTGCCCTGGCACATTTTTTGTGAGATGCTCTGGGAGGGTGAAATTATATAATCTCCCATTTCTAATTGACTTATAAATACGCCTTTTTTATAAGTCTAATTTTCCTGATCCGCCCAGCCTGTGCATCAAATAGGTGTACCTTTTTTGTGTCTTATCGTTCTTGACCCCAATAGCCAGTGCCTTCATGGTGCCAACCATTACCACCAACTCCCTGCCCCTGGTCACGGCTGTGTAAACCAGATTACGTTGCAGGAGTATATAGTGCTGTGTGAGGATGGGCATGACCACGGCTGGATATTCAGAGCCTTGGGATTTGTGAACGGAGACCGCATAGGCCAGAACGATCTCGTCTAAGTCAGTGTAGTTATAAGGAACATCTCTTTCATCAAAAGATATGGTTATCTCCTGGTTTTCAGGGTCGATACGGGTGATTCTTCCGATATCACCGTTAAAGACCTCTTTATCGTAATTGTTCTTGACCTGCATCACCTTGTCATTAAGTTTGAACTTCCACCCGCCTCTTATGATCCCATTTTCACCCGGATTGAGGGTCTTTTGTAATTCCACATTCAGAGTCCCTGCCCCCACTATGCCTTTATGCATGGGGGTAAGTACTTGAATGTCGTCAACAGGATCAAATCCAAAACGGCGCGGTATACGCTCCTTGGTGAGCTCAAGTATGATTCTCAAAACCTCTTCAGGGTCTTCCTGCTCAATGAAATAAAAATCATCTTTCGGCCCGGAAGATTTGAATGATGGGACAAGGCCATTATTGATCTTGTGGGCATTGACGATAATCAGACTTTCCTTGGCCTGACGGAAAATCTCATTCAGCTTTACTACCTGCACCTCCCCGGATGCGATAATGTCTTTAAGGACATTTCCGGCCCCAACAGAGGGAAGTTGATTGACATCCCCTACCAGGATAAAGGTTGAGCCGGGAGGAATGGCCTTCAGGAGGTGATGCATCAGGATTGTATCAATCATCGAGGCCTCATCTATAATCATGAGATCACATCTTAAGGGGTTTAGCTCGTTTTTCTGGAATCCCCGTTTCTGAATGCTATATTCCAGCATCCGGTGAATGGTCTTGGCATCGTGACCAGTAGCCTCGCTCATCCGCTTTGCAGCCCTGCCTGTGGGGGCAGCCAGCATGATTTTCACCCCGAGCCTTAGAAAGATCTTAAGAATAGCATTGATGATTGTGGTTTTACCTGTACCAGGGCCGCCAGTGATGATCATTACCTTATTTTCAACGGCGGATTTTATAGCCTCTACCTGTTTTTTTGCCAGGGTAATGGCGAGTTGCTTTTGGACCCACTCTACGGCCTTGTCTGAATCGATCTCGCGTATCGATTTGGGAGTATTTATCAGGGTTTTTGTCCGGGTGACGATGCTAATTTCAGAAAGGTGAAACTTGGCAAGATAGACTGCGCTGCTGCTTTCCTTGAATTCCTCAATATCCCCATCCAGGCCCTCGATGACGATCATTTTTCCATCGGCGATAACGTCAAGTGCCCTGACAATGACCTCCCGATCCACCCCAAGGATCTCCTGACATTTCTTAACAAGCGGTTCATAAGGGTAATAGACATGACCTTCATCAGCAAGTTGCTGGAGGACATAGAGTATGCCTGCTTCCGCCCGTAATTCAGAATCTTTGGCAAATCCCAGTTTCTCTGCAATACGGTCGGCGGTTAAAAAGCCAATACCGAAAATGTCTGTTGCGAGGCGATATGGGTTCTCCTTTACCACCATTATTGATCGGTTTCCGTATTGTTTGAATATCTTTGCGGCATAGCCTGATCCAACACCATGTGTTTGGAGGAAGATCATCACCTCCCGGATCTCTTTCTGATCCTCCCAGGCATTTTTGATCATCTCGATACGCTTCTTACCAATACCATCTACTTCAGCCAGTTTCTCAATCTCGTTTTCTATAACATCCAGGGTGTCTTTGCCGAATTTTTCAACGATCCGGTTGGCCATAATGGGGCCAATGCCTTTGATGAGACCAGAGCCAAGGTATTTTTTAATTCCATAAACTGAAGCAGGAACCAAGGATTTGAACTGATCGACCCTGAACTGTTCACCGTATCTGGGATGACTAATCCATTCCCCATTCATCTTAATGATCTCCCCTGGGGTCGGTGCCATCAGGTTTCCAACCACGGTCACGAGATCCCGCTGCCCATTTACCTTTACCTTGGCAACGGTGTACCCGTTTTTATCATTGGTGTATGTAATTCTTTCAATCTGGCCCTGGAGAAAAACAGACATGCCTATACCTACTTTGATGCTATAAAATGTCTATATAAGTTAAGATCTTAATATTTATCCGCCAGACCCGCCTGCCGTCCGGCGGGCAGGCTTACGGCGGATTTATGTAAAATTTTTGCTGATTTATTTGGGTAACGGTTAGGGTAACGAAGCCCGTATCGGTAACGGTTAAGGTAACGTGGAGATAAAAAGACGAATAACGTTACCGAAAAACGAAACGGGCATCGTAACCGTAACCCATAAACGCTGCTTAGTATTTTGTATTTTCTTACTGACATCGTGTCTCGACGGTTTGCCCGTCTCCCACTTTTAGCGGGGTACGGACCGAGAAGGAAGAGCCTCGTTAGCTTAATAGAGAAAATTATAAATACTTAAAACTATAAGTGCCTAAAGTTGATGTAAATGTCAAATGCTTACGAGTTCCGGTTTCCGAATTCCGGAATTCCGGAGAATCGGAAACAAAACCTCTGTGGGGGAATATTCTCAAGATATACTACCAGGCTAAAATCCTTTTTATGTTTTATAATAAATACCCTCAAATTGTGTTTTACATAGTTCTTGATATTAAATTTATTATCGTCTATTTTTAGAACTTAGCCGCCTGCGGCGGAACTTTTTCGACAGGATTAATAAGATTTTCTTATTTTTTTTATATCCTGAAGATCTCTGGCCCAGACCTGACTTGAAAAGGCTGATTTCTATAGTTTTCGCTTCCGAGTTATTCCAGCGACAACACAGTGTTCTATGTAAGTCGCGCCTCCCGATCCCGTACCGGTCTCGGGACGGGGAGGGCGGGCCTGTCTAAAAAAGGAAATTGCTAAATAATTAAATTATCATGAATACATCACCCAACAAAGTGACAATTGATCTCTCGGCCTTACAGTATAACCTGTTGAAGATAAGGGAGCTGGTGGGAAAGGAGACTAAAATCATGGGGATTGTCAAATCCGATGCCTATGGCCATGGCCTTATCCCAGTAGCAAGGGAATTAGAGAAACTCCATATAGACTCCCTTGGCGTGAACTATCTTTCTGAGGCTATTAAACTCAGGGCTGAGGGAGTAAAAACGCCAGTGGTAATTTTGCTTGGAATAAGTACACATCAAGGAGCAAAAAATGTGGCTGATTACAACCTGACTCCTGTCATATTTGATTTAGATTCTGCCCGGATGCTCTCAGAGGAGGGGAGAAAAAAGGGAAGATCCACCAATGTGTATCTAAAAGTTGATACAGGGATGGGCAGGCTTGGTATCGACTTTCGAGAGACCGGTCTTTTCTTAAAACAGCTTATGGGTATGAAAGGGATAAAAATTGAAGGCCTTTTTTCCCACTTCTCTTCGGCAGACCAAGAAGACACTATATTTACAAAAACTCAGATCAAAAAGTTCAAGGAGGCCATTTCTGTCAGCCGAAAACTTGGCCTTGAGTTTACCATGAATAATTTGGCTAACAGTGCTGGGATTATAAGATACAGGGAGGCCCATTTTGATCTGGTAAGGCCAGGTATCATGCTTTATGGTGGATTTCCCTGTCCCGACTTTGCAGACCCACCACCCCTCAAGGGCCTGATGACATTCTGCTCCTCTGTTGCGCAGGTGAGGGAGGTTGAGCATGGGACCCCAATTAGCTATGGCCGAACCTTTTATACTGATGGTCCAAGAAAGATAGCTATACTATCGGCAGGTTACGCTGAAGGCCTGAGCAGGTCTATGAGCAACAAAGGTCAGGTACTGATCCGTGGTCAAAAGGCAGGGATTATCGGCAGGATCTGTATGAATATGATAGTTGCTGATGTAACCTCAATAAAAGGTGTAAAAAAGGGGGATAGGGTGTGCTTTTTGGGCAAGGAGAAGGCCAACAGGATTACAGCTGACGATATGGCCCGCTGGGCTGACACAATCTCATACGAGGTTCTTTGCTCCATTGGAAGCAGAAACAAACGGGAATATATTTATGAGGAAGAAATTAGCCACGATTCTTAAGGACACCTTAGATCTATGTTTTAAGGAGGGTTATCTAAGACAGATGCCCTTGCCAGAGTTTGTCATCGAGATTCCTAACAACCCGGATCATGGGCATTTTGCCACTAACTTGGCAATGACACTTGCTAAAGAGCAGAAGAATTCCCCCCGGAATATAGCTGAGATAATTATCAGGCATTTAGTAGATCATGATCGCTTCATCTTAAAGGCCGAGATAGGTGGTGCTGGTTTTATCAACTTTTTTGTAGCAACAGAGCAATGGTATAATCTGCTTTCCAACATTATTACTCTAAGGGATGATTATGGCCGCAACTCCCTCGGAAGAGGAGAAAAAATAATGGTAGAGTTTGTTAGTGCAAACCCTACCGGCCCTATCCATCTCGGCCATGGGCGCGGCGCAGCCTTAGGAGATTCCCTCTGTCGGATTTTGGCTTTTAGTGGTTATGATGTGAGCAGGGAATTCTATATAAATGATGGCGGTCAACAGATTAATATCCTTGGGGAGTCCATCTATAGCAGGTGGAGGCAACTCTCCGATCCATCCTATCCATTTCCTGAAGATGGTTATCAGGGAGATTACATCCATGAGTTGGCCCTTGATATCGCTAAAGAGACAAAATTAGAGAACCTTGATAAGCATGAGGCCATAGATTTACTAACTGAGTTGGGTAAAGATAAAATGCTCAAAGAGATAAAGGAAGACCTGGCCAATTTCAGGATACATTTTGATCTCTGGTACAAGGAAAGTGATCTTTACTCATCAGGTAAAATCGATAGTGCAATCAAATTGATTGAAAAAAGGGGGCTGCTTTTTGAAAAGGATGGTGCACTTTGGATCAGAACTTCCTCTTTTGGTGACGATAAAGACAGGGTTGTCCGAAAGAAAGATGGGGAATTTACCTATTTTGCAACAGATATATCATACCATCTCGATAAATGGAAACGGGGCTTTAAGAGGGTAATAAATATCTGGGGAGCAGATCACCATGGCTATGTAGACAGGGTCAAGGCTGCCCTCATGGCAGAAGGAATCCCAGATAATTGGCTTGATGTTCTCTTAATCCAACTGGTCAAGCTTTGGCAAGGGGGAGCCGAAGTAAAGATGTCCAAGAGATCAGGCAAGTATGTCACTTTACAAGAGCTGGTGGATGATGTTGGGGTGGATGCAGTACGTTTTGTCTTTTTAAGTAAAGACCATACAACCCCCCTTGATTTTGATATAGACCTGGTTAAAAGGAAGGATAGTGAAAATCCAGTATATTATGTCCAATATGCCCATGCCAGAATCTGTAGCATTTTTAGAAAAGCAGCTAAGGAAAATATTCATCTCCCTGAACATCCAGGTTCAATCCTTCAAAGATTGGACTTAGATGAAGAAATTGCCCTGATAAGGAAAATGGCTGAATTTCCTCTCCTTATTGAAGAAATTGCCGGTGACTTAGTACCTCATAGGCTGACCTATTACTTGACAGAACTGGCAGGTGGCTTTCATAGATATTATAATAGACACAGAGTAATCAGTAATGATAGAACCTTAAGCCAGGCGAGGCTTTTGTTATCCTCAGGAGTAAAGATCATAATCAAAAATGGTCTCAGTCTTTTAGGGGTAAGTGCACCTGAAACAATGTAGGCGGGTAACAATGGTTAACAAAAAATCGTCTAAAAAGAGGGAAAGAAAGAAATACAACTTTCAATTCAGTTTCAGCTCCCTCCTTTTATTGTGTGTCAGCTTTCTCTTTGTCCTGGGGTGGGTATTTTCTTTAGGGATAATGGTTGGCAGGGGTTTCTTGCCAAGTAGCATAGAGTCCTTTATTGCTGTTAAGGAAAAGACCGTAAAGGATGAGGAAGTAAAGGAGAAAGATAATTTAAAGCCTATAAAAGAAGAGGAACTCACCTTTTATAATCATCTTATTGACAAAAAAGAAAAAGCTAAGAAAGAGGTACTTCCTGAGCCTCTTTTGAAAGATCAAGACAGAACAACAAAGAAGACAAAAGTTGAGCAATTAAAAGAAGATATACGCAATTACAGCGTTCAGGTAGCGGCACTCAAAGATAAGGGGAGAACTGAAAAACTGGCGGAGAGATTAACCAGATTGGGCTATCCAGCCTACTATAATCAAAGCTTGATCAAGGGTGAGATGTATTACAGGATTCGCTGCGGTCCATTTCCTAACATAGAAGAGGCAAGAAAGTGTGCAAAACGTCTGGCTGATAAAGAGGGTTTCAAATCCTTTATAGTATATCCTACCGGAATTAAATAGAGATTTGGTCCATGCTCAGGAAGGCACAAATTCAGGATGTAAAGTCTATCCATAAAATATTAGCCCGTTATGCGGATAAGGCCATCTTACTCCCCCGTTCATTAAGTGAACTATATGACCACCTCCGGGATTTCTATGTTATAGAAAACAGTGAGGTAAAGGGGAGTCTCTTAGGGGTGTGTAGCCTTAGTATTTCCTGGGAAGATTTAGGGGAGATAAGGGCGTTAGCTGTTGTTGAGGAAAGCCAAAAAGAGGGCCTTGGCTCCAGGCTGGTTGAGGCATGCCTATCAGAGGCAGTTGAACTCGGCCTATCAAGGATATTTGTTTTAACCCTGATAAAGGGCTTCTTTGCCCGCTTTGGTTTTAAAGAGGTAGAAAAATCATTACTGCCTCATAAGATCTGGGCCGATTGTGTCAAATGCCCAAAGTTTCCTGATTGTGATGAGATAGCAATGATTCTTGAACTATGATTGATCATAAAAAGTGCCTAAAGTGCCTAAAGTTGAAAGTGCCTAAAGTTATTAAAGCAGTTAAATGATTATGAAAAAGAAGGATATAGTAAGAATCATATCCGATCGGCTGAACAAGTATAAGGGGGTTGAATTTGAAATATTTTTCTCTCAAAAAAAGATTTTATCCTTTGAAATAAAAGATAGCCAGGTGGATCATTTTCGCTCATCCAGGGAGATAGGCCTTGCACTCAGGGTCTTAGACAGGGGAAGACTGGGATTTTCTTATATCTTTGGACCAACTCCTGATAGTTTGGCCATGATAACAGAGCGGGCAGTTGAATTGGCAAGCCAGGCTGATTTTGATCCTATCTATTCCTTTCCTGCAGGTGAAAGATTAGATACCACTGATCTAGGCCTTTTTGATAAGAACCTTTCAAAGATAAGCGAAAAGGAGAAGATAGATCATGCCAAAGAAATGGAAAATAGCGCCCTTAGCACCGATTCTCGAATAAAAAAGGTAAGAAAGGCTGAATATGAGGAGGTAACTAATTCTGTATCTATAATCAACTCTAAAGGCCTTGATCTGGAAAGGGAAGGGACTATGATTACAATGGCCCTGATGGTCCTTGCAGAGGATAATCACCACTCTGAAATGGGCTGGGAATTCGATTATGCAAGGTTTTATGCTGACATTGATCCGATAAAGATCGGTCTTAGTGCAGCCAAAAGAGGGATTGGCATGTTAGGAAGCCGTCAGGTTTCTACACGAACATGTCCGGCCGTTTTGGAAAACAGGGTTGTTGGTGATCTGCTTGGTGTCTGGTCGTATTCCTTTCTTGGAGAGAATGTATACAAGGAGAAATCCTTACTAAAGGATAAAATTGACCAGATAATTGCCTCACCAAGGATTCAGCTAATAGACGATGGGCTCTATCCTAAGGGTATAGGCAGCACTTCTTTTGACGATGAAGGAACAGCCCAGAAAAAGACTATCTTAGTAAAAGAAGGAAGGCTGCTGTCCTATCTTTTTGATAAATACTGGTCAAAAAAGACAGGATCTAAACTGACAGGTAATTCTTTTAGGAGTCAAATCTCTTCCCCTCCTTCCACATCGATATCTAACATTTTCATAAGTCCTGGAACTTTACCACTTGATCAACTCATCGCCAACATGGATAAAGGCTTTTTAATAAAGGAGCTAATGGGTGTTCATATGGTTGATCCTGTGTCCGGAGAATTTTCTTTAGGGGCATCTGGTATGTGGGTAGAAAAGGGGAAGGCGGTCTTTCCAGTAAAGGGCGTAACTATTTCCGGCTCGATCCATGATCTATTTTCTGCTGTTGAAGAATTGGGAAACGATTTAAGATTTTTTGGTAGGGTCGGGGCCCCGTCCCTTTTTTTAAAGGAGATAATTATAAGCGGACTATAAACAAGGAGACCTATTATGTTCGGCATAGGCATGCCTGAATTGATAATCATCTTTGTGATTGCCTTGATTATTATAGGACCAAAAAAGTTGCCTGATTTAGCCAGAGCTCTTGGTAAGGGAATGGCTGAGTTTAGAAAAGCGACCAACGAGATAAAGGCAAATCTTGATATAGAGGACGAAATCAAGGGGATGGAGGAAGAACTGGCCGACTCTGTAAGCGGCCTAATAGACGAATCCGAAACAGTGGATGAAACAAAAGCAAAAGATGATGAAAGAGCGGAGGCTCATAAAGGGGAAGACGAAACAGGCATCACCGAGAAAAAAGATGACGACAAATGAAAAACAGCCATTCTTAGGCCATTTAGAAGAGCTCAGGAGAAGATTGGTCGTCTGCGCAATAGCTGTAGGTATCGGATTTATTATCTGTTATATTTTTTCTAAACAACTTTTCTCTTTTCTCATTCTGCCCCTAACTAAGGTCCTCCCTGCTGATAGCCGGCTTATATTTACCAATCTCCCTGAGATGTTTATAACCTATATTAAGGTAGCTCTTGTTGCCGGCATTATTTTAGCTATACCCATTATCTTTTATCAATTATGGATGTTTCTGGCACCCGCCCTTTACCAGAAGGAAAAAGGATATTTTATACCTTTTGTTTTTTTTTCAAGCATCCTCTTTATTGCTGGCTCTCTTTTTGGATACTTAGTTGTTTTTCCTTATGGTTTCAAATTTTTTATGAGTTTTGCAACCGAGGACATCCAGGCGCTTCCTTCAGTAAAGCAGTATTTCTCCTTTGCAATCAGGTTGCTTTTAGCATTCGGTCTGGTTTTTGAAATGCCTGTAGTAGTCTTCTTTTTGACCAAGATAGGCCTGATTACTCCAGATTCAATGAAAAAATTCCGCAAGTTTGCTATTCTTAGCTCATTTATCTTATCTGCAATTTTAACTCCTCCTGATGTTGCCACACAGATAATGATGGCACTACCCATAATTATCCTTTATGAACTTAGTATCTTTATCTCCCAAGGGGTTCATAGAAAAAAGAAAGAAGACTCTGATACAACAGAATCTTAATCTCCACTACATTTTTATCTGAAAATCCGTTAGTGCCGGTAAATAGGGGAAGCAAATCTGAGGCAACATGTGTGCTGGGTCATCCACGCAGGAAGCTCCCGCAAAGCGAGACTTCACATCGTTCGACCTTGAGGCTCTCGACAGGTTCGTTCGCAATGACCTCTATAAATAGTAGCCATTTGAATGCAACTTGGTATTACGCCTTGTAATGAGATAATTCATACAATCTCTGGCCGAGCTGGGAAAGTCTTTCAAGGGCATGGGAATTATCTTCTTCTGAACTTTTCTGAACTCCCAGGATATCTTTATTTATAAAGTTTATGGCGTTTATAAAATTAAGTTCGGAGAGGGCACCGATATGATCAATAACCCCTAATTTATGAAATCGTCTTCCAAGGTAATACATATTCTTTAACAGGTCTTCTCTTTTACCGCCTTTATTTTTTTGTTGGCTTATAGATTTGACAGCAATCCAGTATGATTCAAGGAAGGTTTTGGACAGGGCGGCCCAGATGGGTAGTTTATTAAAACCGAGTTTGGTTATTTTGTATCCCCCATTCCCCTTAGATCGGGATAAAAAGGTGGAATCCAGAAAATATCCTGTCAAAGAGATGACTTTTTCCTGGAGATCCTCCTCATCATCAAAAACAAACTCGTGCTTAAAGAGATTTTTCAAAAAGACATAGTCGGAAATTATTGACTCCAGCTCCTTCACTTCTTCAGTGCCGGTTAACAGTGATATGGCTATAAGGGAGTGGGGAATGAAAAAATGGATGATACTGTTTTTATAATATTCAAGCTCTATTTTTTTATCTTCATCCACATAGTAAAAGGTTTCCTCCTCCCCTTGCACATCTTCAAGAATGTCGATAACCTTTTGGCTGATCAACAATGATAGTGTTTCCTTCACGGCCTTTGATGAATCATCAAGGGTAGGGGCTATAGGAACCTCATATCTCTTTAGAAATTTTAAAAGAATGTCTACTGTTTCGGCTAGTTCCGGAAGATGGAATCCACTACGGTGATTGGCTAAAATGGCCGTTGCAATCAGGGAATGAGGTATTACGAGAGAAACGTCATTAATGGAGCGGACTAAATTAAGGGCCAGGTTACGGTGAGCATCTTTCACTGATGAATCTATTTGAGACAGGTATTCATTCAATGAAAAAGGATGATTGAATCGCATATAAATCTTTCCATATCTTCTTTTTAAAAGCTGCCTGGCTTTTATTATCTGCCAGAAATTTTCTTTTTCCTTAAGACCGCCCCCAATCTCTTTTAGATAGGATTTTTCCTCTATAATTCGGTCATAAATTATAGAAGCGGGGACAAATATCAGATCTTTACAAAATCCTTCATGATAGGCCTGAAGCAGGATGGAGAGGAAGCCAATCTTGGGAAGCATCAATTTACCATTTCGACTTCGACCGCCCTCAATAAAAAATTCAATGGGGTGTCCCTCTTCAAGGAGTGATTTTATGTATCTTTTAAATACCTCTGAGTAAAGTTTTGTTCCCTTGAAAGTACGGCGGATGAAAAAGGCACCACATTTCCTAAAAATTGGTCCCATGGGCCAAAAGGCCATATTTTTTCCAGCAGCAACCCTGGGGGTATGCATGTGATAATTGTAAAGCACATAATTAAGGATCAGGTAATCAATATGGCTTTTATGAGAAGGAACATAAATAAGTGGTCCTTTTCGAGCCCATTCCCTCACTTTTGCCAGGCCGGGCATATCCACATCCACCCCTTCAAAAATCTTTTTCCAGAACCAGCTTAATGCCCAAATAAAAGTCTGTATATAGGTCATGTTATAATCTGCAGCGATCTCTTCAAAATATTTCCCAGCCTCTTTTTTAAGTTGCCTGAGCCTTTTTTCATTGCCAGAGGCTAATATTTTAATTTCCTTGTTGACGCTTTCGTCCATGAGGACCAATTCCTTAATCTGCTGTCTGGATTTCATGATAGGGCCAAGAATCACCCTTTTCTGTTTGTCAATGCTTTCAATAAGCATATGCTTGATCTCTGCGGCCATATCATGCAGAGGTCTTGTAGGTGGTTGATTTTTTAGGTAGGCCTTCAGATCCAGAGGCCGAGCAAAGTCGATAAAGGCCCGGCGATTGTGCCTGAAGAAAAGGACAATTTTTCTGATAACACCCGGATGGTCTTTGAACCCAAAAAATATGTCGGTTAGGCTTGAATAATCCCTTTCAGGTGTCTTTTTGTAGAGGACGAGTTGTGGAACGATAAAAATGGGACGATCCATATCCTTCTGTGTTTCCAGGAGAAATTGTAGATGGTCCTTTTCTGCATGGATAAATTGTCTGATAAAACCCTTTGGATCAACAAGAAAGATGAGGGAGGTGGTACCCTGTTGAATGGCCTTTTTATAAAATCCTGAATGATACGGGTCTGGAAAACGACCATGCCTGAGCAGAGAGGAAAGTTGGGATATAATGACCTTTACGAGGCGGGTAAAAGGTAATAACATTGAAATATTGAGGTCAAAGGCTATCTTGGGGTAAGGTAAACGTTTGCTGCGGAAATTATAATGGTAAAGAAGGTAATCTAACTGTCCCCTATACTTGATTGCATATACCACTGTACCTTCCCTGTGCATCTGCTTCAGGTCTTCTTTCATGTTTTCGCCAAGACTTACCCTTTTAAAAAGCCTGTACAGAAACCAGTTCAAAAAGAATCCAGGTTTATGATCAAGTATATAAGGATAAAAAGTCTTTCCCTGAAAGGTATCCATGCTTGTTTAATAACTCCAAATTAATATTAAAAAAAAGATAGACACATCAATCCATTTAAATCAAGCTTTTTGTTTATCAGTTGCTCTATTGGCCATTTTTCCCATAGACAGATCAACCAGCTAACAGGCTTATTTGAAGATCAGGAGTTATTATTGATAGAATAATGTTTTTTACATTTTTCATTGTGCTTTATAACCTAAACAAGAATTGATTCATTAAACGTAGGGGCTTGATTCACCCGCCCGCCTCGCCTTGCGTCTCGCATGGCGGGCAGGTCAAGCCCGTAAGAGGGTTCGATAAACCCGCCTGCCGGATGGCGGGCAGGTCGAACCCCTACATTTTTATATTTTGGCTCCAATAAATAAAATCAAAAATGTAAACTATTTATGGCCTGAATAATATGAATATCAATAGAGAAAAGATAGTCGAGTTCTTGGGCCTCAAAAAGAATGTGGTCATCCTCCTTGCCATGGTCATCCTGGTGGGGATGGGCGAGAAGATGGCGGAGAGGTTTCTCCCTGTCTATCTAATAGCACTTGGGGGAGGGGCCATGTCAGTTGGTCTCCTAAATGGACTAGACAACCTCCTGAGTGCCCTGTACTCCTTTCCTGGTGGATACCTGAGCGATAGACTGGGTTACAAACGTGCACTGGTCTTCTTCAACCTGCTGGCCATGTTGGGTTATCTGATCGTAATCTTGCTGCCATGCTGGCAGGCCGTCATTATTGGTTCAATATTCTTTTTGTCATGGACTGCCATATCGCTTCCTGCTTCCATGAGCCTTATCTCCAGGGTATTACCTACCGGAAAAAGGACAATGGGTGTTTCTATGCATTCCCTGGTCAGGAGGGTTCCCATGGCTCTTGGCCCCATTGTTGGAGGCGCACTTATCCAGTTGTATGGTATAAAAAACGGTATCAGGCTGGCTTTTATCGTGGCCCTTATCATGGGACTCATATCACTGCTGATGCAACAGATGCTTATTAGGGAAGATGAAGAAAAAAAAGACGTGGGCCTTCAAGCAGAGAAGAATCCCTTCCGAATGCTTAAAATAATGAGCCCCTCCCTTCGAAATCTTCTTATCTCTGACATTATGATAAGATTTTGCGAGCAGATTCCATACGCCTTTGTGGTTATCTGGTGCCTCCATCATGCAGGAGTGTCACCAGTTCAGTTTGGAATACTTACCACGGTGGAGATGGTAACGGCCATGCTCATCTATATTCCTGTAGCCTATCTGGCTGACAGAGGCTTAAAAAAACCCTATGTTGTTATAACCTTTCTATTCTTTACCTTTTTTCCTCTGACCATCCTTTTTAGCCGCTCTTTCAGTCTGCTGGTCATGGCATTTATTCTTAGAGGTCTTAAGGAATTCGGGGAACCAACACGCAAGGCACTTATCATGGACCTTGCCCCTGAAGAGAAAAAGGCAGGCATGTTTGGAGCATACTATCTTGTACGTGATGTTATAGTCTCAGTGGCGGCCTTTGGTGGTGCGTATCTTTGGAGCCTCTCACCGGCAACAAATCTTATCACCGCTTTTGGTTTCGGCATTCTGGGGACTATTTTCTTCTTTCTTTACGGTAAGGATCTGGGATAAGGCCTTTAAGGGATAACCCATGAATTCGTTACCTGCCTTGAGATGACACTCCGATTACATACCCCATTGACCTTCATATCTCCCTAACCTATAGTCATAGCATGTCACAGTACATTCTTCTCAGCAATTGACCCCGGCGCTTCGCCTCAGGGTTATTCATGAAAGAAACTTTACGTTGAGCATGGAGGTGTCTTTTTTTACATCATGCCCTATAACAGGGGGCCTCAGCGTGCCGCTTCAAACTCTGCGCACAAGCAACT
>JAUWNK010000112.1 GCA_030612685.1 Desulfobacteraceae bacterium | reverse complement strand
GGAAAGGAGCCATCCATATCACAATAAAGATCGTGAAGCTCACAGCCGAGTGATTGTAAAATCTCTACCCCTACCGGCCCTGCTGTCCCATTTCCAGCATCAAAACCGACTTTGATTCCTGGATTGATGGTAACGTCCCCTGTAATCCTCTCTATATATGGCTTAATGACTTCATGTGACGAATATGTTCCTCTTCCGCTTACAAAATCTGCCTTTTCGATAATCTGTCGTACTTTCTGAATTTCTTTCCCATAGATAGTATCAAAACCGCTGCATATCTTAAAGCCGTTGTAATCAGGTGGATTATGACTTGCAGTAATCATAATCCCTCCATCAGCCTTGAGGTACCGGAGAGCAAAATAAAGGATTGGGGTAGGGCAAATGCCTATATCTAGAACATTACAGCCACTGTTTATAAGGCCCTCGGCTACGTCATCTCTTATCTTTGGTGAACTCAACCGGCAGTCCCTTCCTAACACAATTGTTTTTTCCCCTAACTGGTTGAAATAGGTGCCGAACCCTTTTCCCAGGATAATGAATTCATCCTCTTTAATGTCCTCACCTATTACACCCCTTATGTCGTATTCTCTATAAATCTCCGGATTCATATATATTCCCCTTTATAAAATCTCATCCCTGCCCTTGGATTTCAGTATCTCAACAAGTTTTTTCACATCCTGAGATCTTTCTCTCTTACAGACCAAAAGCACATCCTCCTCCTCAACAATAACCAGATCCTCCACACCTAAGAGTGCGACCGGCTTTTTTGGGCTATAAACAATACATTTAGAAGAATCAAAATTGATTACCTCTCCAATGAAGGCATTTTTATTGCCATCCATAGGCCAATATTGAGCTGCAGATGGCCAGGAGCCTACATCATTCCATCCAAATCCCCCTTCTACCATCAGAACATTCTTTGATCTTTCTATCACACCATAGTCAATAGAGATAGCCTCCATTTTTTTGTAGGCCTCTCTGATTACCCCTGACTCTTCAGGCCTACCAAGGGCTGACCTTATTTTCATAAGCCATGTATAATTATGAGGTAGGTATTGTGCAATTTCCTTTAGCATGCTTGAGGCACTCGAAATAAATATACCACTATTCCAGAAAAAGTTGCCCTGCTTTATAAAAAGCCTGGCCTTATCTATGTCAGGTTTCTCATGAAAGGATTTAATAGAATATATTAAATTCTTTTTATCCATCAATTCATCTGCCTCTATATACCCATAACCGGTTTCTGGTCCCCTTGGAGGGATTCCAATTGTAACAAGAAAATTCCCTTGAGAGGCTTGATAGGCACTTGCCATTATTGTCTTATGAAACCTGCTTTTATCCTCAATATAGTGATCTGCGGGCAGAATTACCATAACAGCATCCGGATCATCTCTTTCAATAAAAAGGGCGGAAATGCCAATTGCAGGGGCAGTATTTTTTCCAAATGGTTCAACTATTATATTCTCATATGGTATCTCGGGGGCTGTTCTTTTAACAGCATCTGCCTGGGATAAGGTGGTTACTATCTTTATCCTACTGATAGGTATAATGGGCTTGATTAGTTCAATGGTTTTAATAAGTAGAATCTCATCTCCAGTGATATTTATGAGTTGCTTTGGCCTATCTATTCTGCTCCTTGGCCAGAATCTGGTTCCACTTCCCCCTGCCATTATGACCGCATAGGGGCAGTCATCTCTTCTTGAGTAAGTGATCACAGAGTCGCTCCATCTGGTTCTTCGAGGGGATATAAGGGCTTTTCAGAAGTGACTGGTGAGAGGGCGCCGTCTTTTTGCGGTTTATCAGTGGGGGAAACCGCAGTCCCGCCTATGGGGCGGGAAATGCGGAGGGGGCAAGACTCCCCCGCAGATAAGTCGCTGAAAAGACCAGCCTGGGAACCTCGGAACTGAAGAAAAGCTCTCATATCCCAGTTTACCTCGTGACCATTTACCTTCGTGATGCCCTCATTTAAAGTGCCCTCATCCACTCTGGCCTGAGGTCTACTTTTCCTTGAAGGGCCATATCTATTAAATCAAGGGTCTGTTTTTTTTCTTTTGGGAGTCTGGCCTTGACCGGCAAATAGTTTGATGCATGATTGGAGAAGAAAAGGCCACCTGTAAGATTGGTGGCGGCTATCATCTCTCTTAATTCCATTAGCATCCCAAAATTATCAGGAAGTTCAAATCTACCGGATGAAAGATCATCTGCCAGGGATGTCCCGGGCATTATCATTAACGTCAGTGCACCAATGTAATCGGGATCAATTGCACTCAGGAGTTCTCCTGTTGCCTTTGAATGGATAAGTGACCTTTCTTTGCCGGCAACCCCCAAAAGAACGGTAACAGAAAGCTTTATACCCGCCCTTTTAACCTTTTTCCCCATATCCAAAATCCTCTGTGCCTTGGCTCCCTTCCTGATGGCCTCCAATGTCTGATCATCGCCTGTCTCTATACCCATATAGATAATTCCCAGGCCCATTTCTCTCAAACGAATTAATTCTTCCTGGCTCTTCATCTTTATTCCTTTGGTGTTAGCATAAACGCCGACCCTTTTGACCCATGGGAGATGTTCCTTTATCCTTTCTAAAATCCACGTCAAACGGCGATAAGGAATGATCAGGGCATCACCATCCATGATAAAAAGCCTTTCCTGATCTTGCATATACCTCGATGCAAAGAGGATATCACTCAAGATAATATCATTATCCTTGATCCGAAATCTTTTATCCTTGTATGAGCCGCAAAAGGTGCACTTGTTATGGGAACAGCCAACAGTGGCCTGAAGGAGAATGCTATTTGCCTCGCTGGGAGGCCGGATACACATCCCCTCATAGTGCATTCCGCCATGTTTATCTATCCAATCCATATATATACCCTATTTCAAAACCCTATTTTAAACAACCTCAATTGCATCAAATTTACAGGATGCTATACATGCACCGCACTTTATGCATTTTTCCGGGTCAATTTTGTGCACCACCTTTTTCTCACCAGTAATGGCCTCAACTGGGCATACCCTCTTACATTTCCCACACCCGGGGCATTTCTCTTCAACTATAATGTATGTGATGAGGGCCTTACAAACGTGTGCAGGGCATCTTTTATCTTTGATGTGAGCCTCATATTCATCCCTGAAATGCCTGATTGTACTTAGAACTGGATTTGGTGCAGTCTGTCCCAAACCACATAAGGAAGAATCCTTTACCATATCTGCAAGCTCTTCCAGGGTAGCAATATCATCTATCTCACCCCGCCCTTCGGTTATCTTGGTAACTATCTCCAGCATCCTTTTGGTTCCTTCCCTGCATGGGGTACATTTTCCACATGACTCTTCCTGGCAAAATTCCATAAAAAATCTGGCTATGTCTACCATACAGTTATCTTCATCCATTACAACCATACCGCCGGAACCCATAATGGCCCCTGTACCGGTTATAGCCTCATAATCGGTAACTGTATCAAGCAGATCTGAAGGAATGCATCCCCCTGATGGACCACCTATTTGCACTGCCTTTAATTGCTTATTTTCTGGTATCCCGCCTCCGATGTCGTATACAATATTCTTTAATGGCATTCCCATGGGAACCTCTACCAGGCCACTGTTAATAACCTTTCCAGCAAGGGCAAAAACCTTGGTTCCCTTACTCCGCTCTGTACCAATGGCTGCATACCACTGTCCACCATTTAAGATAATCTGTGGAATATTTGCCAGGGTTTCAACATTATTCAGAACTGTTGGTTTTTTCCATAGGCCTTCCTGGGCTGGAAAGGGGGGTCTTGGCCTTGGCATTCCTCGCTTTCCTTCAATTGATATCATTAAGGCCGTCTCTTCTCCGCACACAAATGCCCCGGCTCCCTGGTAAATCTCCAGATCAAAGTCAAAACCGCTTCCAAGGATATCTTTGCCTAACAGGCCATATCGCCTGGCCTGCTCAATGGCTATGGTAAGCCTTTTTATTGCAAGTGGGTACTCGGCCCTGCAATAGATATATCCCTGATGTGCATTGATTGCCTTGGCCGCAATTATCATCCCCTCTAATACAGCATGGGGATCGGCCTCAAGCACACTTCTATCCATGAATGCACCGGGATCACCTTCATCTGCATTGCAAAGGACATATTTAATATCACCCTCTGCCTGAGCGGCAAACTGCCATTTCATTCCAGTAGGAAATCCTGCTCCTCCCCTGCCCCTGATTCCTGAAATCTTGACCTGATTGATAATTTCCTCTGTTGTTATATCTATTAATGCCTTAGCTGCTCCCTGATATGCATCCCTGTAAATAGCATCATCTATGTTTTCAGGATCTATAAGGGTTAAGTTCCTTAAGGTTATCAGTGTTTGATTAGAAAAATATGGTATATCCATCATCCTGGGGATAGGTTTATCATTATCAGTTGCATCTTTATAAAGGAGCCGTTCCACTAACTTTCCATCAATAAGGTGCTGGGATACTATATCATCTACGTCATCTGGGGTAAGATGCACATAATATACCCCCTCTGGATATATAACCATTACCGGTGCAAGGGTTGCAAATGAATCATTTCCAGTCTCTATAACCTTGCACCTCTGTGAAAGCCCTCTCTTCTTTATTTCTTTTTTAATGGCATCCCTTACCGGTTCACTTCTGCTTGCATGACATGCAGTGCCTCCACCTATCATTAGATGTTTTTCGCCATCAACAAGTGTCTTACCTAAACGAATATCGATAATGCCTTTCCCTCTGGACTTTATTTCATTCAATTGATCCCTATTTATTCTCCCCATCCCATTCTCCCTATTTATATCCGTTCAGGGTCTTCATTATATTTTGCTTGCTAACCTGGGCATACGTATCATCATCTACTACCATGGCAGGGGCCATTCCGCATGCCCCTATACAGCGCACCGAATCCAAAGAGAATCTAAGGTCTCCAGTAGTCCCCCCTGTTTCAACTCCAAATTCATCCTGTATGCTTTCCAAATTCGCCTTCCCTCCCCTCACATAGCATGCTGTGCCCAGACATACCTTTATGGTGTGTCTGCCTTTTGGAACCATTGTAAAAAAGGAATAGAAGGTTACAACACCATAGATTGTGCTTCCAGGAATGTTGAGACCCCTGGAGATCCTTTCCTGTACCTCCATTGGTAAATAACCACAGACATCCTGGCATTCCTCAAGTACCGGTATGAGCGCTCCACTTTTTTCCTTATACCTCTGGATTATGCCATCAATCTTTTTCCACATCTTTAAAGTTATTTTTTTCATCTATCTTCTCCATGGACCCATAATTTCTCAATCCTAACTGCGCAAACCTTATATTCCGGTATCTTGGCAATTGGATCAAGGGCAGCATTGGTCAGCTTATTAGCAGCCGCCTTGGCAAAATGAAATGGGATAAATATAGTCCCTTTTATTGCCTGATCAGAGATCTTTGCTTTTGCTGTAATCTCTCCCCTGCGAGAGCTTACCCTTAATAGATCCCCATCATCTACATTATAATCTTGGGCATCTTCTGAGGAGATCTCTACAAAGCATTCTGGAACAATGTCATTAAGGCCATCGGATCTCATGCTCATAGTGCCAGTATGAAAGTGGTAAAGGACCCTGCCGGTTGTTAGATAAAGAGGATATTCTTTATCCGGCAATTCTGCTGGTGCAATGTAATCTATGGGGTGAAAGAGACCCATGCCCCTAGTGAATTTATCAATGTGAAGTCGAGGTGTTCCTGGATGTTTAGCTGTAGGGCAGGGCCAGTGGATATCTTTCTTTTCCAATCTTGAGTAACTAATTCCTCCATATGAAGGGGTTACACGAGTAATCTCTTCCATAATTGCTTTGCTATTTCTGTAAGTCATTGGATAGCCCATTCGAGCTGATAGACCACATATAATCTCCCAATCTCCTATAGCCAGCCCAGGGGAATTTATCGCCTTGCGAACTCTCTGGACCTTCCTCTCGGTGTTTGTGAAGGTCCCATCTTTTTCTGCAAAAGAGGATGAAGGGAGTACAACATCCGCAATTTTTGCCGTATCTGTCAGAAAGATGTCCTGAACAACCAGAAAATCTAAACTGGCGAATGCCTTTTCAGCATGATTAAGATCGGGGTCTGATACAAGCGGGTTTTCTCCAATGATGTAAAGGGCCTTTATACTGCTGCCTGCCTTATTAACCATCTCTGTTAATGTCAGCCCTGGGGATTCCGGAAGACTTTCAACATTCCATGCCGTGGCCATCTTCTCCCTTAAAACAGGGTCATTAACTGGCTGATAACCAGTAAATACATTGGGAAGGGCACCTAAATCACATGCTCCCTGAACATTATTCTGCCCTCTTAAGGGATTTACGCCTCCCCCTGGTATACCTACATTGCCACATAGCATGGATAGATTGGCCATTGATTTCACATTATCGGTACCTGTTCTGTGTTGGGTTATTCCCATTGCAAAAAATATCGAGGCTGGATGAACATTAGCATACATCCTTGCCGCTTTTATGAGATCATCAGCCGGAATACCTGTGATTTTTGACACATATTCAGGGGAATATTTTGCAACAGTCTTCTTTAGCTCCTCAAATCCTTCGGTCCTGTCTTCAACATAGCCCTTATCATAAAGATCCTCTTTGATAATCACATGCATCATCCCATTAGCCCAGGCTACATCGGTGCCCAGGTTTTGTCTTAGCCAAAGGATAGCAAATTTGGTTAAGGGAATCCTTCGAGGATCAATCACGATTAACTTCGCATTACCAAATTCAACTGCCCTTTTTATATATGAAGAGATAACCGGATGGGCCTCAGTCATATTTGAACCGGTTACCAAAATAAGCTCTGATTTCTCGATATCACCTATTGGATTTGTCATGGCACCTGACCCAAAGGCTGCGGCCAGCCCAGCAACGGTTGATGCATGGCAGAGCCTGGCGCAATGATCAACATTGTTTGTTCCAATTGCTGCCCTTGCAAATTTCTGGGCCAGGTAGTTTTCCTCATTGGTGATCTTTGCAGAGCAAAAGACTCCTATGGAATCTGGGCCATGTTTTGATTTTATATCCCCCAATCTATCGGCCACAAAAGACAGCGCCTCATCCCATGGCACCTCTTTGAATTTGCCGTTCTTCTTTATCAAAGGTGATGTCAGCCTTTCACTGTGGTTGATAAAATCGTATCCGAACCGTCCCTTGATGCATGTACTTGCAAGGTTAGGGGTGGCATCCTCTGTTCCGGTAACCCTTATGACCTCATTATCCTTTACATGCAGATCGATCTGGCAGCCTACCCCACAGTAGGGACAGGTCGTCTGAACCTTTTTTACCTCCCAGGGTCGTCCCTTATACCTGCTTGGCCTTTCTATCAAGGCACCCACTGGACAGGCCTGGACGCATTCTCCGCAGAAGACGCAGTCGGACTCATCCAAGGGGAGGTCTCCTACTGCCACAATCTTTGAGGCAGATCCCCTGTATCCGTATGAAATAGCATTGTTTACCTGAACCTCGTTACAGGCCTGAACACAGCGACCACACAGGATACAGCGAGAAAAGTCCCTGATGATAAGGGCGTTGCTTGTCTCAGTTGGATATATGGCAGGGCTTTCCGGAAATCTAATCGTCTCAACCTGATATCTATAGGCAAGCTCCTGAAGACGACAGTCACCATTTGCCTCACAGGTAAGACAATTATGGTGACCGGAGGCGATAAGGAGTTCTATATTTATCCGTCTGGATTTAATGACCCTTTCTGATTCTGTTTCAACAACCATATTTCGTACAACCGGTGTGGCACAAGAAGGGAGGAGATTTCGAGCGCCCTTTACCTCAACCATACAGATCCTACAGGCCCCGGTAGGCATCGATCCTTTAAGATAACAAAGGGTCGGGATATCAATGCCATTTCTCTCAGCAACCTGAAGGATGGTCTCTCCAGGTCTAAAGGAAAATTCACTGCCATTGATTATAATGTTATCTTTACTGTCCACGATTCTCCTTATTTCTTAAGATTATTCGTAACTATTCAGCCACCAAGGCACAAAGACCCAAAGAAGAAATGAATACAAATTGAATAACGTAGTTTTCTCATTAATGAGCCTTAGGCTCATTAAAAAGGCTATAATAAAGAATAATTCTATAGTTTTGGTGTCTTTGTGTCTTTGTGGCAAGATACCTGAGTAGATACTATTATTCTATGATTCAGTTTCTTAAAGACAATCTTATATTTCAGGCATAAACTCATGTCAAGAGTATCTCCCTTTTGTAATTTATGGGAACCGTCATATGATAATAAGGACAAATTTTTTAATGATCATAAAAATTATGTTTGAAGACAATAAAGTATATGTTATAAATAGAAAAATTCAACTGAGAAAAATTACCATCTTTAGAGGGGGATAATTATGGCCCAGATTGATGCCTTTTTTAAATTAATGAATGATCAAGGAGCATCAGACCTTCATCTGGCTGCTGGTCAACAACCTGTTTTGAGGATTAGAGGGGAACTCGAAAGGGTAAAATACAAGGAACTGGATGATGATAACCTCAAGGCCATGCTTTACGAAATAGCCCCTGAGCACAAAATCAAGGTATTTGAAGAGACAGGAGATGTTGACTTTGCCTATGAGATACCCGGGCTTGCCCGTTATAGGGCCAATTTCTTCAGACAGAAAAACGGTGTGGCTGCCGTCTTCAGAGAGATACCTGACAAAATCCTTACCTGTGAAGAGCTTGGACTTCCTCCAGTTATCCCACAGCTTTCTACACTGCCGAGAGGGTTAGTCCTGGTAACAGGGCCAACCGGGAGTGGAAAATCAACCACCCTTGCGGCCATAATAGACGAGGCCAACAGAACCAGGAAAGACCACATCATTACCGTTGAAGATCCAATTGAGTTTGTCCATATAAGCCAGAAGGCTGTAATAAATCACAGAGAGGTTGGAATTCATACAAGGTCATTTTCTGCGGCATTGAGGGGAGCCCTTCGTGAGGATCCAGATATCATACTGGTTGGCGAGATGAGGGATCTGGAGACCATCTCCCTGGCTATTGAGGCCGCATCAACCGGCCATTTGGTCTTCAGCACACTCCACACATCATCTGCTGCCAAGACGGTTGATAGAGTAATAGATGTTTTTCCTAACGAACAACAGGAACAGGTCAGGAGCACCTTATCCGATGGACTCAGGGCTGTGATATGTCAGTGTCTGTTTAGAAAGAGAGATGGGACGGGTAGGGTTGCAGCACTGGAGATTATGATTGCAACTCCAGCAGTAAGAAATCTGATACGGGAAAAGAAAACCTTTCAGATCCCATCTGCTATCCAGACCGGAAGGAAATATGGAATGCAATCCTTAGATGATGCTATCATGGAGCACTTAAACAAAAAGAGGATAACTGCAGAAGAGGCATATGCAAAATGTAACGATAAGAGTAAGTTTCTTCCATTCCTAAGACACCCTCCTACAGATTTTACAGAGTCCTAACGTGGACAAGCCAGCACTAAATATGACTTAAAAGTCGAGTCAAGTGTTACAGGTTACGATTTGCATGTTCAACCTTGAAATACGAAATACTAATACCTGCCCGCCATCGCGAGCTCAGGACCTGCCCGACGGACGGCAGGCGGGCGGGTATTAGGATTTCGGATTTAATTATTATAAAAATAAACGTAACTACTTAGGTTGTTTGGTTCACGGTTCACGGTTCATAGTTAATTGCTTTGCGATCTTTTTTATATTTCCAGCGCAACGCAGAAGGCATCGGGCTATGCGCCGTCATAGTAGATTGCTGATGAGAAGTGCGAGTTAGTGTACCTGAAATCGGATGAACTCCGCATTCGTCCCGGAATCGAATCCTCTTCCATCAGTCTAACCTTGAACCGTGAACCCCTGAACTTTGAACCTGAGTAGTTACATATATTTTCTAACTTAAGACATTATACGTCTCTTGTAATAAGCCTGAATAGGAAGAACAGGTATAACAAGTAAGATATGAGGAATTCTTCAATGAAAAATGAATTACCTTTATTTCTGCGTCCATTTTTCTGGGATGTTGATTTTCAAATGCTCTCAATTGATAAATCTTCATACTTTATTATCAGCCGCCTTATGGAACATGGCGATGAAGATGCGATGATTTTTCTTTTGAAACACTATAGTAAAAACGAAATGACAAATGTCCTGAAC
>JAUWNK010000061.1 GCA_030612685.1 Desulfobacteraceae bacterium | reverse complement strand
ATAGATACAAGGGTATTGATAATATTAATATCCACGTTATAGAACATGATATTGTTTTGACTCAGGACATCATTTATGATTTCCTGACAACAGGTATTAAAAGCCCTGTTGTTAAACTCTAATTATTGAACAGGCTCAATTTCTAAAAACAATCCTTTATGCTTATTTATTTTGTCAAGGGGAGGAGAGCTATTATGAAAAGAGCGCTTTATTTCCTTTTTGTCTTAACCATGCTGATCACAATTCCTCTGTACCAACCAGTGACAATTAATGCCCAGGATACAGCTTCTATTGAAGTGATTATAGCTGTCATCTGTCGAGATGTAGTTGATCGGGAACCTGTGGATATTGGAGATAGCTTTAAGGCCACTGTGGGCAGGCTCTACTGCTTTACAAAGATCATAAGTACACATAGCCCTATTGAAATCACCCATGTCTGGTATTTCGGCAATACCGAGAGGGCCAAGGTAAATCTTTCAGTAAATTCCAACAGTTGGCGTACTTATAGCTCGAAAATAATCCGAACCCTTGAGATTGGGGATTGGCACGTAGATGTGCTCAGCCCAGATGGTGAGGTGTTGCAGAGCCTTCAATTCAAAATCACTCCTTAAAAAAAGTGGGTAATAACTTATTTTCTAAAAGATTGGGCTGGTTTCACTAAGAAAAAGGGTTATTCCTTTTACACCCTATTTTTTTGATCATTATAATAATTTTAGGTATTTTATCTTGACTTGATTATATGCATTCAGTATAGAATACCTAACTTACATTATAAGGGCTCTATTCTTTTGACCTTTTCCTTCTTAGAGGAGGCACCATGAACAAATCCAAATTGATAGATGTGCTGGCAAAAAGGGAGAATCTTACAATTAAGGCAGCAGAAGATGCAGTAAATACCTTTTTCAAAGAAATGGAAAAATCACTTAAACGTAATGATAGGATAGAGATCCGAGGATTTGGGAGTTTCAAGATCAAACAATATAAAAGCTACAATGGGAGGAACCCTAAGACAGGCAAAATTATTGAGGTTAAGGGCAAAAAACTCCCATTTTTTAAGGTAGGCAGAGAATTAAAAGAAAGAGTCGATAACATCTAAAATCCATACCATAAATATCCCTTGGTCGTGCTAAACGGGGAGTTAGCGGTGCCCTGTAGCCCGAAATCCGCTCATGCGGGGTTGAAGATCCTTCCTGAGAAACAAGAATTAGCGGTTAATTCTTTCAGTAAGAGAGGAGGTCGGATCTCGTGTGACAGATGATTATGAACCCCGTCAGGTCCGGGAGGAAGCAGCGGTAAATAATTCTATTTGCATCACGAGGCAATCTGGCCTAATTTCTTCTTCTTACCCGAAAATTATCCCTATTTCTGTTCAAAGGAGGATGCACGACCAAGGTATTTTTCCTTTTTCAAGTTTTGAGTTTCAAACATTATCTGCCCTGACTATCTCCTGCCTCTTTCACATCAACATTCCTTTCGAGTCTTGAGTTCCTTATGAACAAGACGTTAGAAGAAGTAGTGTCCATAGAATTTAATCGACAGATAGGGATAGACACCTGTCTGATGGGATTTCGCTCTACATCCTTGGCCTCACTTGCTAAGCCCGGTCAGTTTTTGATGATCCACTTAGGCAGGGAAACAAAAGACCCCCTTTTAAGAAGGCCCTTTTCCATTCACGGAATTAAGGATAAAAATAAGTTGATGATCCTATACAGAATAATTGGCAAGGGAACATCGCTTCTATCTACTTTTAAAGAAGGTGACCCCATTTCAGTGATCGGCCCATTGGGAAACGGTTTTAATCTTCCCCGGCCAAATGAAAGGACTTTATTTGTGGCTGGCGGCATGGGCATAGCACCCCTATTTTTCCTAACTCAGGTCTTGAATGAAGTTCAGAAACATAAGTTTAAGATGTTTCTCGGTTTTCCCACATCTCAGGAGGTTGTTCTTTTGGATCAGCTAAAAGACCTAAACGTTGATCTTTCCCTCACAACAGAGGACGGCTCATTAGGTATTAAAGGGCTTGTCACTGACCTGTTGGATCAGTATCTGGGTCAAAGATTGACTAAAAGACCAGTGATTTATGCCTGCGGACCGACTCCCATGCTAAAAAAGATTGCTCAAAAGTCATTTACGTTCAATCTCAAATGTTATGTCTCCCTGGAAGGCTCCATGGCCTGTGGGCTGGGGATATGCCAGGGCTGTGCTGTTAAGGCAGCCAACAGTAAAGACAAACCATATTATTATGTGTGTCAGGACGGACCTGTGTTTCCGGCCGAGATGATCGACTGGGAGGTTATGTAAATGGTTTCCTCACCTAACTTATCAGTAGAAATAGGGGGGTTAAAACTCAAGAATCCGGTTATTACTGCCTCGGGAACCTTTGGCTATGGCAATGAACTGATCCCTTTTTACGATCCTTCCCTTTTGGGAGCCATAATTGTAAAAGGATTATCCCTAAGACCAATGCCTGGAAATCCACCTCCCAGGATTGTTGAAACACCGTGCGGCCTTTTAAATGCAATTGGTCTTGCTAACATTGGTATAGAAACCTTTATAGAAGAAAAACTCCCATTCCTCAGCAAAATTAATACTCCTATAATTACCAATATATACGGGCATACTATCAAGGATTATGCCAAGATGGCCAAAAGGATAGAAAGTGTTGACAGGATTGCTGCTATAGAGATAAATATATCGTGCCCTAATGTCGAGGAAGGGGGCATGGCCTTTGGCACAGATCCAGATATTGCCGCAATGGTAACGGATCAGGTAGTCAAAAATACAACCAAACCTGTCATAGTAAAACTTACACCCAATGTAACTGATATAACCATTATAGCTAAGGCAGTGGAGTCGGCCGGTGCTAAGGCCATATCGGTTACAAACACATTCCTGGGTATGGCTGTAGATGTAGCTACCAGACGACCAAAGCTGGCAAATATAACAGGAGGCCTATCTGGCCCTGCCATTAAACCCATGGCCCTTTATCTGGTTCATAAGGTTGTTGCAAACGTAAAAATCCCTGTCATCGGTTTGGGAGGCATTATGGATTACAGGGACGCTCTGGAATTTCTGCTTGTGGGGGCAAGGGCAATTCAGGTGGGGACAGCGAACTTAATCAATCCAAAGACAGCAATGGAAATAGTAAATAGCCTTACTGATTTCTGTGTAAGAGAAAAAATAAGCAATATTAATCAAATAATAGGTGGTTTAAAAGTAAATGGAGAAAATCATGAAAAAGGCGGAGATAAAAAGAATAAGTGAGAAACTAATCTCTAAACCCAAGCTTGTTTGGGATGCTATTGATAAAAGAGAAAAAAAGAAGGTTTTTGATTTTGATAAGGAGTATCAAAATTTTCTGAACAAGGCAAAGACAGAAAGAGAGGCGGTTAATGTAATCTCCGATATTGCACTTAAAAATAGTTTTTCTCTGAACCCTTCAGGCACTTATCCTATCAGGATGATGAAGACATTTCAGGGAAAATCAATCGCCCTGTCTATATCCGGGGAAAAACCTATAAATGAGGGTATTAATCTCATTGTCAGCCATCTTGACTCTCCTCGGCTTGACCTTAAACAGAATCCACTTTACGAAGAAGTTGATCTAGCATTTATGAAAACCCATTACTATGGGGGTATAAAAAAATTCCAATGGCTCACCAGGCCACTTGCAATTCATGGAAAAGTAATCCGTTCCGACGGTAGTTCCTTAGATATTGTTGTTGGTGAAGATGATTCTGACCCTGTATTTACTGTGGCCGATATCCTTCCCCACTTAGCAAAAAAGGTTCAGACTGATAAAAAGGTTTCGGACGCCTTTGTTGGAGAAAAGCTTAATCTGATGGTCGGCTCCCTTCCTTTTGGGGATAAAGACACAAAAGATAGGTTCAAGCTGGCGATCCTAAACCTCTTGAACGAGAGATTCGGCCTTGTTGAGGAGGATTTGATAAGTGCTGAACTTGAGGTTGTTCCTGCTGGAATAGCACGAGACGTTGGATGGGACAGGGGTCTGACTGGAGCCTATGGGCAAGATGACCGTTCCTGTGTCTTTACCAGTCTAAAGGCCATAATTGATATAAAGAATCCACAGAAAACAGCCCTTGTTCTATTCGTTGATAAAGAAGAGGTTGGAAGTGATGGAGCAACCGGGGCCAAATCCAGGTTTTTAGAAAGTGTTTTAGCCGATCTCATGATAGCTAATGGCAAGGAACCCCTTTACCATGAGATTCATAAAATTTTAATGAATTCAAGGGCCCTTTCAGCCGACGTAAATGGTGCCCTTGATCCAGATTTTCAGGATCTCCATGAAAAGAGAAATGCCGCACGGCTCGGTTATGGGATATGTCTGACAAAATTCACAGGAGCAGGAGGTAAATATGGTTCTAACGATGCCAATGCCGAATATGTAGGATGGCTTAGAAACCTATTTAATGAAAAAAAGATAGTGTGGCAAACAGGGGAGCTTGGAAAGGTAGATGAAGGTGGTGGTGGCACAGTGGCAAAATTCCTTGCCCTTTACGGCATGCAGATTATTGACTGCGGTCCCCCGGTTCTCTCCATGCACTCCCCATTTGAGATCGCACACAAGGGGGATATCTACATGACATATAGAGGATACAGGGCATTTCTTGAATCGTAATTACAGCACAAAGGCGATTCAATTCAATAGTATTAAGTGACCGTTTGGTTTAATGTTTTCACCCTCAAGTATACTCTGCCCCCATTCCTCATTTAGATTAGTGATATGGGGTAAAATCTAAACTATTCAGAATATCAAATTAATTTTTAGTTAACAGTAAAGGTTTTACCCCACATAATAATGGTTAGAGGGGATGTCTATCAATCTTCTGCCCATTCTTTGGCACAAAATGTCAAACCTGCCACATTTTCTGCCTTTACATTGGTCTTAAAAATGTTTCTTCTGCTCAGAAAGGGTCAATTTTAGGAAAATTAGAAAGAGAGGTTACAATCTTCCTCCTTTTTGCGTTAATGTTTCTACGGTTCATAAAAACAATTTCCTATCATCTCATCATTTCATCTCATCTTATTTGAAATAAGGTAGCTTATAAGCCATTTCTATGGCCTTCAAGAATACCGAAACACCTATTAGCAGGACATCCTCATCTATGTCAAATGAAGGATTGTGCAGGCCTATTATTGAATCAGTTTTGTCATCCCAACAGATACCCTTTTTTCTGTTTGCACAGCCCAAACGGAATATGGCACTTGGAACGATAGGACCATAAAAAGCGAAATCCTCTGCTCCCAGAACTGGTCTAAGGAGGTGAACTTTCTCCTCTCCTAGTAGTTCTGAGGATATTACTCGAATGAATTGGGACAAGTTAGTGTCGTTTATGCATGCAGGGTACCATTCAGAAAAGCTGGAATCATATTGTACCCCGAAACCGGTTGAGATTGACTCCAAAAGGACCTTTATACGGCTCCAAATAATGTCCTTTATGTTCTTTGATAGCGCGCGAATTGTCCCTTCCAGTTCTACTAGATCGGGAATGACATTATACGTTGTACCCCCTGTGATCCTCCCAACTGTGACTACTGCAGGCTCTATTGGATCTATATAGCGACTGACTACGGTCTGTAGTTCAGTGATGAAGTAGCATGCTGCAACAATAGGGTCACGGCATTGGTGGGGCCGTGAGGCATGCCCGCCTTTGCCAATGAATTTGACACTAAAATAATCTATGTATGCAAAACCTTGACTTTCATAGATGCCAACGTTTCCAACCTCCAGTTCAGGATACATATGCTCAGCAATCAAGATGCGGGGCTTTGGATTCTTAAGCGCACCATCTTCTATCATCTTCCGAGCTCCCCCACCGCCTTCCTCAGCGGGTTGAAAGAGAAACAGTGCTGAAAGATGTGCATCGTCAAGAATATGAGGATTCTCTGCCAACCATTTGGCCAAGCCGAGCATAATAGCAACGTGTGCGTCGTGGCCACACCCATGCATAAGTCCTCTTTTCTTGGATTTATATTCAGCATTATGCGGTGTGTCTTTCTCTTCGATTGGAAGTGCGTCCATATCTGCTCTAAATCCAATAGTAGGCCAATTCGAGTCCCCAAGTAACCCAACTACACCCGTTTCGGCGACACCTAGCCGGGTTTTTAGACCGAACTCTTTCAGCATAGAAGCTATGTACTCAGATGTTTGTTTTTCTTCATACCCCAGTTCAGGATTCATATGGAGATGACGCCTAACAGAGATGATCCAGTCTCGGAATCTCTTGTCTTCAATGATCATAGAAACCTCCAGAAATAATCTTAATCACTAAGTGTTTCTAGAAGAGCTGACGGCAGGGCATTCTATATTTGATTGTGAAATTAATTTACTTGCCCTAGTTCTGTTGTAGTATGTAACTGAACCAAGCAAAGCAATTCCCACCATAAAGTGCCAGAGTGATGGCCAAAAGAAGAATACAGATGCTAACAGAATTAGCACCCTTTCAACTGGAGTTATCCGGGTGGAAAGGAAACCCTCTAAAAAAACAGCAAATGAAAAAATACCTAACAGAAGCGTCAAAGTAATCGAAACAATTTCAATAACACTACCTCTCAGAATTAGGGATGGATAGTAGACCATATAATAAGGCACTACGAATGCAACAAAAGCCAAACGAGTTGCCATAAATCCCGTTTTCATGGGATCAGAATGAGCTATACCTGCCCCTGCGTATGCTGCAACGCATACGGGAGGTGTAATTGTCGAAAGTGTCCCAAAGTAAAAAATGAACATGTGAGTGGAAAGTAAAGGAGCCCCCAACTGGCTTAATATCGGAGCGCCGAGTGCAGCCAGAATTATATATGATGCAACAGGTGGGAGCCCCATCCCCAGAATCAAAGATGCAACCATCATGAAAAAAAGGCCCAGAAACAGACTGGTTCCCGCCATGTCTGTAACCAAATCGGACAACTTCATAGCAAATCCGGTCATTGTAATGATGCCTATAATCAGTCCTGCTGTCGCACAGGCTGCACTTATTGTTGCTGCATTCCTAGCACCGAGGTCAAGAGCCCTCATTATTTTTCTGAAATCTAAGCGAGTAGCCTTTCTAATGAAACTGAAAATCACGAAAGAGCCGAGGGAATATGCACATGCATACATAGGTGTGAATCTCAGAACCAAAAGTGCCAGTAGCACAAACACTGGAAAAAATAAATGGACGCTGTTGGCGAGCGTTGTCCTGAAACTTGGCAGATCTTGTTTCGGAACTCCTCTGAACCCTGCTTTTGCTGATGAAAAATGCACCATAATAAAGAGAGCTATATAGTATAAGACTGCAGGTATAGCTGCTGCGAGTGCAATTTCTATATAGGATATACCTGTAAACTCAGCGATCACGAAAGCAGTAGCTCCCATAATTGGAGGCATAAACATTCCGCCACACGAGGCAGCAGACTCAATACCTGCTGCAACATGAGGTTTATAGCCCATGCGTTTCATCATTGGAATAGTTATTGAGCCAGTGGTTGCAACATTCGCGACAGCACTTGCTGACATCATTCCCATAAATCCACTCGCTAGTACTGCAACCTTCGCCGGGCCACCAGTATAATGGCCGGTAAAGGACATGGCAAAATCTAGAAAAGCTTTTCCTCCACCTGAAACTATAAGGAAAGCACCGAATATTATGAACATCAAAACGAAAGTTGCAGCTACACCTGCGGGAATCCCAAAAATCCCCTCTGTGCCGAAAAAAGCATGAACCACAACCCTTCCAAGCCCATAACCTCGATGGCTAAACATACCCGGGAAATAAGGCCCTAAAAAGGCAAAGGTAAGGAATATTATACCGAGTATCATTAGTGGGGAGCCCAAAGTTCGCCTTGTTGCCTCCAACGTTATGATAATTCCGATAGTCCCCATAATCATGTCGATGCTATTTGGGTAAGGTGTAACATACAATCTCTCCCAGGATTTCATAAGCCACAACATGGAAAGGATGGAGAATAGAATTAGAATTAAATTAAGAGCATGTTCTGGCCAAGAGCCCTTTCTGAATATCTTGGAGGGACGTGTCAACAGGATAATGATATATATCAACATCATATGAATTGGCCGCTGAATCATCGCAGTAAATACACCGAAAAAAGCTGTGTAGACGGTGAAAATGGAAAGTCCAACTGCTACACAACTGGCAGCAAATTCTATTTGTTTGCCTCTCGATTGATTCGCACTGGGTGTCATTGATTCTTTTTCCTCCGGACTTACAGCTTGATCAATTCGCCATGCCATGACTGACAAAAAGAAAGGGGGAACATTTTAGTGTCATCGGAAGCTCTGCCTCCCCTTTCATTTTGCCGTTCTGCACAGGAACCTCACTTTTTCAAAGGGTCTTTCCAATAGACTCCATGTTCAGCGAAGAACTTCGCAGAACCCGGGTGTGGAGGAATAGACATCCCCTCAAAGCCTGCAGGAATTGTTATGTCCTTTGCCACTACCGCGACATTATGAAGTTGCTCAAGATGGGTGAAAATCGCTTTAGTCAAATCGTATATGAACCGCTCCTCAAGGTAGCTACCGCACATCAGTTGAAACCTGTACATCATTTGTATAACTGGTTTCTTTATTCCATACTCCCCTACCAGATCTCCTGCATAAAAGTAGGGGTCTTTCTGCACGATTGTTTTTGCCGCCTCTTTCTCGACAGTTAACCAGTTTAGCTTTCTACTCATTGAAAGCTCTTGCATGAGGGCATTTCCCTTGGACATAGACCCGAGAAAAGCGTCGATATGTCCGTCCTTCATGGCGTTCATCATTTCTGGCCAAGTCAAGCGCTCAGCCTTGTAGTCTCCTGGGTTTAAGCCATGGGCAGGTAGCAAGACGTTTTCAACGAAGCGGTTAGTAAATGAGCCAGGAGTGCCTGTTCCAACCTTTTTGCCTCTTAGGTCTGCCACTCTTTTTATTCCCGTTTTCTGTAAAGCCGCCATTAGGTAAATACCGCGATACGCTGAAAACCAACCCAATATGTCCATTTTGTGTTCAAAAGGTTTTCTGCCGTGGTACCCGGCATACATGGTCGCTGGAACAGAGAAAGCTAACTCGCCCTCTCGGTTATGAATCCTGTTTACATTTTCTATTGACATGCCTGGAGAAGTAACGGTGCTGCAGTTCACATTGGGAACATTTTTGTTGATTATATTGGCCATGGCGCACCCTATTGGATACCAGACACCTGCCATAGTTGATGTTCTTAATTCGATATTTATGACCTTTGCCGCCTCTGCAGATCTGAGCAAAGTCTTTGGTATGCCTGCCATTAACAATATTAGGACCATTAAGCCTGCGATCTTAAAGAACCTTCGCTGAGTTATATATGCTTTGTCTTTTGCTCTCATTTCATGCCTCCTTATTGTTTATGTTAAAATAACTTGCATTTTCCCTTTCTTTCAAGTATGATTATAAATCATCACCTCCTTTTCTTTACGATTTAGGATACATACCAAAGTCCTCAGACCTTACAGGCCCCTCGAAACAAGTGGATAATTATGATTTCTTTTTTGTTTTAAAGCCAACGACTAAGCCACGAATTATTTCATATTCCGGAAGGGAATAGATAATCACAGGTTTTCCTGGCCCTTCCGTGGAAACTTAGTTGGAAGCTCATCAACTCTTCTTAGCTCCATTATTACGGGATTAAATGGGTCAGGGCATGGAATGGTCAGTATATCCTCATCAGTTTCCCATGGGTGAATACCTCCATGCCGTAGCACTCTATATCCAGGAAAAGCTGCACCAAAAGCCGAAGGGCATAGAGTTTTCTCTCCGCCTGTATATCCAAGAATCAATCCATCACTGAGATCAAATTCCTGGCCAACTTCATGGTCTGCGATGCATGTGCCTCTAACTGAGATAATCCTTAATATTACTTTACATGGATTATTCTTAACTTGCTTCCCCATAGTAAATCCTCCTTTGTTCATTTAATGTATTTTTAAAAACCCTTATGATTACTTATATTTGTTTAAAATCTGTCGAGTATTGTATAATAAAAGGTATTAAACCCCAGGGCAAGCTCTGGACCCTATTTTAATCGGAAACCCCGCCGCAAGCGGATGGGGTATTAAAAAACCTTAATAAAAAACTAGTAGCCTTAGTAACTGTACAATCCTTCTCCTCCCATCATAGACATTATTATTCTAACTATCCTTGATAAAATTAAGATTAACCTCAGTTGAATCCCTTAAGCAACCGACAAATCAGCAAGCTTTTCTACTTTTATGACACCAAAATTTGGGTAGAATATATCACATTAGAGCGGGGCAGAAGACATCATAGAGTAGGAGATCCTCTGTAACCTCACCTATTTTATGTTTTGTTCCTTTTGGCACCCGCACAATGATGCCCGGCTCCAGAAAAAATGAGTCCCTTCCGTCAATCCACATGACGGCCTTCCCCTTGATTGGATAAAGTATATCAACCTGCTCCTCATGGATATGCTCTGGAACCTGTTTTCCCTTAGGAACCGAAATTAACATGCAACTCACATCAATACCATCATCTTTTTTTGAGACTAATGGTTTGAAGTATACCCCTTCTGCCGAAGGGTGTACCTGCCAAGTAAGTTCTTCCACGAAAGTTATAGTCCTCATCGCTTATTTCTCCTTATTCAAATCGCTTATCTTTAGCGATCTCTACATAATGTATTCAGCTTATTATATTTATAGAATGTGTCATTAGGTTTCTTTAGATTTATCTTTTTTCTATAGATTCATCTATCGCTTCCTGGTCTCTCATCATCCCAAAATCAATGACCAAGTCACGAACAACTGGACCAGTCCTTTTTGCCGGTCCAATAGTCAGCTCATCTCCTGGTGATACAGTGGTCGAGCAAGCTCGAAGGTTTTTACCATTAATATTCATAAGACATGCTGTGCAGACACCAATATGGCACCTAACATTTCTATAGGCCAATGTTCTATCTATTTTATCATGGATATGCTTAACTAACTCCAATACAGACATGCTCTTTCTATCCTCGACTTCAATCTTATATTCCTGATACCAAGGAACTTTGTCTACCTTCCGATTGAAACGCTGTATCTTGGCAGTAATTACATTTTTTTTCATGTCGTTCCTCCTGTTAACCATTTATTATTTTCTAAAAGATAATTCTCTTTTTAATTTTCACTCCACCCAAGCCAAAAAATTTATAAATTTCATTCAAAAAGCAGGCCCTTTCTCCTTCGGTGGCTTGAATTTGCTCAAATTAACGGCTTCGGTCGTTAATCTCATTTCTCCATTTCGCAACTGAACAACGGTATGTTTAACTGGGTTCTCATTGTCCGTATAAGGAAAGTCCTCTCTGTAATGCGTTCCTCGACTCTCTTCCCGTAGCAAAGCACACTTCGCCATCATCTCCGCACAATCTAGCATGTGCCTTAACTCTATGGCCTCATACCAGTCATTATTGTATTCACGTATGTCAGGCGAGTCGACTCGTGGCAAATCATTTGCTTTCATCAATTCAATCTCTTTAATACCCTTTTTCAGGCCGTCTTTGTTTCTTATTGGACTCATGCATTCTCCTATGAGTTGTCCAATATTGTTCTTCAATTTATATGCAGGAATTCCATCTTTCTTTTTTCCAAAATAAGAAAGAAGATTGTTGCACTCATTTTCTATTTGAGCCTTATCAGCGGAGATCCAATCGGCCTCCTTCGCAAACTCAGCTGCGAATTTTCCGGATCTAGCTCCAAAAACCTGTGTATCTAGATATGAATGCCCTGCTATCCTGTTCGCCCCATGAACGTTCCCTGTTGCCTCACCACAAGCAAAAAGACCATTAACGTTTGTTCTAGATTCTGGATCGATCTTTGCGCCCCCAAGAGTTGTATGAGCGCCAGGAAGGATTTCAACTTTTTGGCTTAGTATATCTATTCCAAAATTCAATAGACGTTTGTAACTGTAAACCATTTTGACAAGCAGTGCTTTTCTAGACTCTGAGACTCCTGTGACATCTAAATAAATGCCTCCATGGGGTGTCCCTCGACCATCTTTAACTTCATTCGTCATTATGTGTGTCATAAAATCTCTTGTTCCAATTGTTTCTGTTTCCTCGAGAGGATAGAACACCTTACCTTCACCATTTATAAGCCAACCACCCAGTTTTGGATCTTCTTTATTCAAGCACCACTCGTAAGGAAGCTCCAGGCCCTTAATAGATTCAGGAAACAAGACATTCGATGGGTACATTAGTTGTTGTTCCATATTGACAACCTTAACCCCTGCATTGTAAGCTAAGGCATATGCATCACCTACACTCTCTGGGGGACAATCAGAGTGAGGCCATATAAACCCTGCGCCCCCTGCAGCCAGTATCAAAGCTTTGCTATGAAAGACCCTGATTATTCCTTTTCTTATGTCAAGACCAATTGCTCCATAGACCTGATCGTTTTTGACTAATATCCTAGATATTATAGTATCCTCTCGTACATCAATTAATGGCGGGTAAGCACTATACTCCTCCGCTTTCTTTTTGAGCTTTTTTACTAGGGAATACCCACCTCCCCAAATTTTCATCATCCTAGGAACCTTGCATCCTGGCGTAGGGTAAGGTTGAAACTTAGAATTCTCTTTGGAGAACCTAACTCCCAATTGGTCGAGGTACCTAATCTCATCTAGGGCCTCATCAACCATCACCTTAGTAACATCTTGATCACATAGAAACTTTCCGGTTTTCACAAGCTCTTCAAGGTGAAACTCATGGCTGTCTCCCGGTTGATCAAAGTTTCCTGAGAACCCTTCAAAACCGACTGGAGTGATACCGCTCTTTCCGAAAGAACCTTTTGTTACAAGCATGGCTTTAACACCTTTATTAGCGCAGGCAATTGCCGCCCTTGGACCGGCTGCTCCAGCCCCAATAATTAAGATATCGGTTTTTTCCAATTCATATTGCTTCATCATTACGCCTCCTAATTTTAGAGAGATTTCCAACACTTTTCGATGGTTAATTATTCAGGATAAAAGATCGTCACAGTATTTTGTTTTTGTTAAAATATGTGATCCGTCTTTAGTGATTTCAATGGTATCTTCCAATCTGGCACCCCCTATGTCTGGATCTTGCGTATAAATAGCTGGTTGGATATTCACAACCATTCCTGGGCGTAACTCGACGTCCTCCTCTTCCCAATGCCGCCAATCGTTCTCCTTTAGATAGCCACTAGGCCATTCATGATAACCAATTCCAAGCGAATGTATAGAGGATGTTTCAACTCGTGGAAAGCCAGATTTGCCTAATATTTGATCTTGAATATCTTTTATCTTAAAAGTGGAAACACCTGGTTTGATTGCTTTGAAGGATTCTTGAAGAGCATGATAAACTACCTTATAAATCTCCTTCTGTTTTGCTGTAGGCTTTCCACAAATTGTAGTTCGGGCAAATTCTATAACGTAACCACTCAAAACGCAGCCTGTATCAATATATACTAAATCACCTTCTCTAATACGCTTTTGAAAGATATCTTCAGCTGTAATTGCAGTGTTGAATCCTGACGCTACATAGGTATTAAAAGGAAAAGCCCCTTCACCCCATATTGCTGACTCGCAACTTTGTGCTATTCTAAATTCAAGCATCCCCGGTTTAACAGCTTCTAATCCAGATGCCATGCCAACTTCAGCTATCATAGCTGCTTCCCTCATAACTGCTAACTCTTCAGGCGACTTTATTGCTTTAGCTTCATTAATGTATTCTGCTGCATCTTTAAGTTGCATCAATGGATATTTTCTTCTCATCTCATCTACTAATTGATAAGACAGAAGAGAATCAAGACCAACCGTTGCCTCTTCTAGCTGCAGTTCTTCAATAAGTTTAAATATTTGATCTGGATCCTCTATGCGCTTTATCCATGGGCAGTATTCTCTCGTTTCTAATCTAAAAAATGGGTTCGAAAAAAATACATACTCTCCATTTTGCAACAAAATTACATAATCTTGTGCTTCTCCATAGGCATGACTTTCTCTCATCTGCTGATCAGTAACATACTTTACGTTGAGATACCCATGTAATAAGAAGGCATCAATGCCGCTCTCTTTCATTTCACTGGTAAGTCTGTCTATACGCCATTTTCTTAATTTGCCCCAATCTAAGTTATATAGTCCCATTTTATCCCCATTTCCGTTTGCTATTATATAACTGACTCCTTTGCTTCACGAATGTGTTTATTAAGTAAAAATTTCGCTTTCTCCCCATCTCTTTCTTTTAATGCCTTGATGATTTCTAAATGCTGGTTGAGAAATATCAGTACATTGTCGGCCTTATGGCTAGCAAAATCGCAGCCTCGTTCCGCGTCAAATTTTATTTTCTCCATAATCTCAATTAATGTTTTATTTCCCAATGTATCAAAGATAAGATCATGAAGCTCTCGGCCCGCCTTGACAGCCCTTTCAACGTTTTTGTCGCCCAATTGATCAAATTCCTTTTTAACGGCATTCAGTTTCTTCTCAATTTTGACCAACTTATCATCAGGAATATGGGGAGCAACAAGGCAAGCAACTTCCCCTTCAATTATTCCTCTTAATTGATAAATTTCGCGGACCTTTTCTAGAGAAATAGAGGTAATGAAAGCTCCCCTTCTTGGGTAAATGTTGACTAGGTTTTCTCTTTCCAAAAGCTTCAGGGCTTCCCGAACAGGAGTTCTACTAATATCCAATTCATCGCTTATTGATGATTCCAAAATTGGCTCTCCAGGCCTATATTTTTGCTCAACAATTTTATCTCGAATGAAATAATATGCTCTTTGGGACAGGTTTTCTGCTCTAGATATATAAGCGGTACTTTTTCCTTTTATACTGGCCATCGAAACGATTTCCTTATCTAATGTATATGTATTGCATGTTTATAATATTCTAGATATATTCAATTCATATTTTAATTGTATACTAATAATATATTACTTTGTCAAGCATTAAATGTAACATAAAAATATTTTTATCTTTCGATAGTCACTATATTTGCCTTCATTTGTTCTTGATTTTGTAGTAAAGGTTAATAAAAGGTATTAGACACCAGGGCAAGCCCTGGACCCTGTTTTAATCGGAAACCCCCCCACAAGCGGACTGGGTATTAAAAACCTTAATATAAGTCACAAATAATTCAAAATCCACTCTAACTATGACATTCTAAATCATCCATAGCCTTGATAAAAATACTGTGAACTATTACCCCAAAAGAAGAAATGGTAAGAAAAGGGTGAATTCAAGTTGCAAGTGCACCACCTGATGTCTTCCAGAACACTTCGTGAGGTGACTGGTAGCCTAGGCACTTCCTTGGTCTATAATTAAGCTTTTTCACTGCGAATGCAACAGCTTCTTTAGTAATCTTTCTAAAAT
>JAUWNK010000148.1 GCA_030612685.1 Desulfobacteraceae bacterium | reverse complement strand
TTTGGGAGTAGATCTCGTTTCCCAACTTGACTTATGGCCACTGGTGAGTGCCTATGCTGGCCGGGGCTCTGATGCTTATCCTCCCGGAACGCTTCTGGCTCTATTGTTTTACGGCTACGCCACAGGGGTTTTTTCCAGTCGTAAACTGGAAACAGCAACCTATGACTCTGTGGCTTTCCGTTTTATTACAGCAAATACGCATCCTGATCATGACACCATTGCCACTTTCCGCAAGCGCTTCCTTGAGGAGTTAAAGACTTTGTTTGCCCAGATCCTGACAATCGCTCACACGATGGGTGTATGTAAGCTGGGCAAGATCAGTTTAGATGGTACCAAGGTCAAGGCCAATGCCTCCAAACATAAAGCCCTGAGTTGGGACCACGCTTGTAAACTTGAAAAACAAATCCATGCTGAAGTAGACGCCCTTCTTCGTCAGGCTGAGGAAGCAGACAAGGGAGATCCGCCTGATGGAATGAGTATCCCTGATGAACTGGCCCGAAGAGAGGAACGTCTTGACACCATTGCCAGGGCCAAGACAGAGATCCAACGGCGTGCTTCCGAGCGTTATGCCAAAGAGAAAGCGGCTTATGATCAGAAGATGGCTGAACGTACGGTCAAAGAGCAAAAGAGCGGGAAAAAATCCCGAGGTCGTGAACCTAAACCTCCTGAGCCTTGCCCCAAAAAGAGCGACCAGGTAAACCTCACCGATGAAGACTCCCGCATCATGCCCACATCAGGAGGAGGTTTTGAACAAACCTACAATGCTCAGGCAGGGGTTGACATGGATTCAATGCTCATTGTGGAAAACCATGTAACCCAGCAACCTAATGACAAACAAGAAATCAAACCTGCTCTGCAAAACCTGGCCGCTTTACCCGATAAATTGGGCAAGGTCGATGCTTTAGCTGCGGACACGGGCTATTTCAGTGAAAATAATGTGAAACGTTGCGAGCAAGAGCATATCAAACCCTACATTGCCACTGAACGTGATAAACACAACCAGTCTCTTAAAGAACGTTTTTATCAACCCCAACAACCCCTTCCTGAAAATGCTGATCCCGTGACAACAATGAAGCATCGGCTCAAAACACTGGAAGGCAAAAAGCTTTATGCCAAACGCAAGAGCACCGTGGAAACTGTATTTGGCATCATCAAAGCCGTTATAGGATTTCGCCAATTCTTACTTCGCGGCTTGGAATCTGTCAGCGGTGAATGGGATCTCGTGTGCATCGCGTATAATTTAAAAAGACTACACGTCCTAACGACCTAAACAAGGACAAATAACAACCCTTCCTGAGAGGGAATGGCATTAAAAATAGATTCATTCTGCTTCGTTTCAAAAGAAACTGCTGTGTTGAGCGGCACAGAGTAAAAATATCGCTCACTCTGAGGGGGACAGAACATCATCAAGACCGACAAACTCCTAGAGGAAATTGGCCCAAGTCCTGTTAAGAAATCCTTAATGAACCCCCTTTTTCTTTTACTGTTTCAACAAGCAACTGGGCTGCCTGATCAACTTCAGCCTCGGTAGTTGGCCTGCCAAGGCTTAGCCTAACAGCCCCCATACCAACCTCTTCCCTGACACCCATGGCCTCAAGCACATGAGATAGTTTTAAAGAACGATCATGACAGGCAGCCCCTGTAGAGGCACACAGGTCAGGGATCTCGTTAAGGATTTCTTCTCCAATCATCCCTGGAAAGGAAAGGTTTAGGGTATTGGGGAGCCTCTGCTCTGGATGTCCATTCAGTACAGTCTCTGGAATCGCTGAAAGTATCTGATCGTGTAATCTATCCCTAAGTTCACTTAAACGGGACATATCATCATAGAGATTATCCAGGACAAGTTCACATGCCTTACCCAAACCTACATTGAGGATCACATTTTCTGTCCCGGACCTTAATCCCATCTCCTGGCCACCACCATGCATAAAGGGCTCAATCTCTATTCCTTTTCTGATATAGAGTGCACCCACACCTTTGGGGGCATAGATCTTGTGACCAGCAATGGTTAAAAAATCAACTCCGATACCATTCACCTTGGTTTCTATTTTTCCAACAGATTGAGCTGCATCTGTATGAAAAAGGACCTCATACTCTCTGGCAATAGAGCTAATCTCGGTGAGAGGTTGAATTGTGCCTGTTTCATTGTTTGCATGCATCACTGTTATAAGAATGGTATCTCCTCGTATTGACTTTTTCACCTCTTCCGGATCAATGGAGCCATATCTATCTACTGGAAGGAATGTCACATCGTAGCCATCTTCTATAAGAAAGGTAGCTGTATTAATTATGGAGGGATGCTCAATCTTTGTAGTAATTATGTGGCGACCTTTATTTCGCAAGCCCCATGCCACACATTTAAGAACCATATTGTTAGATTCAGTTCCGCCACTTGTAAAAACGATCTCGTTGCTATCGCAGCCAAGCATTCTGGATATCTGGCCCCGGGCCTTTTTCAGGGCCTCCTTAGCTCTTTTTCCCATAGGGTGAGCGCTGCTCGGGTTCCCAAAATCTTCAAGGATAAATGGCATCATTATTTTGGCAACTTCCCTTGCTATAGGGGTCGTAGCATTGTAATCAAGGTAAATCATTTTTTAAATTACCTTCTGAGTGTGGCCCTCAACCTATTTGGTTTCAATAAAAGGTCAAGGGCGTCATTAATAGCAGTGACTACCAGATCAGAGGCCATCATTGCCTCTCTTGATGCCCCTTCCTTTCCCAAAACACAGATTCCAATGGCAGATTCCTTAAGCATATAAACATCATTACAACCATTTCCTATGCTAATGGTGTTATCCTTTCCTTTCTTTAAAAGCAGTTCAAGCTTCTGGTCGTTTTCTTCGGCTTTTTTTATTTTAATTAATGTAACATTTAAATCCCTTACCAATTCTTCTGCATTTTTATTAGTATCGGCTGTAACCACAATAACATCCAATTCCTGGCTCAGCTTGACCAATTTTTCTTTTACACCTATGATTATTGCTCCATCCAAGGCAATTGTTCCGTTGAGATCTAAGATCAAATGTTCTATGGTGTAGTTACCCCTTCCAGGGATGGTTATATCTATCACTTTTTAAGTGCCTAAAGTTAAAAGTGCCCGCCCGCCTCGCAAGCAAAATCGTTGCGGGCAGGCCTAAAGTGAACTAAATATATAATAATTCCTTAATTCCTGAATCCAAATAGGAAATATTTGTTCTATAGCATTTAACATTAGATTTCACTATAAAAAGAGATTGATAAAATAATTGTGCTGTGTTCAGGTAAGGCAGGATATTGTACTAAGATTTTGCCTTGTGATAGTATTTATTGACCCTCGCATAAGAGATAGTAGGGATAGATTTTCATTTTTCCATGCAACTACGAAGCCCCTCTTCTTTAAGATTATTAAAAAAAGAAGTTGGAGAATTGTCAGATATGATTGAGGGTATCTTGGATTGAATTGAAAAATTTGGGGAGAAAGTAAGGGAGATTAGAGAAACCCATTAATCATGTCTGTGTTAACCCATTTTACTTTCATAATTACATTGGAATCGTTAAATAGAAATAATTAAGAGAGGAGGCGATAGTATTGGACCTTCCGGAAAAGGCCAAGGAACTGGGAGAGGTATTGGGCGTGGCGGTGGTCGTGGCAGAAAGGGTGGCAGAGGACTCGGAGCAGGAGGAGAATGCATCTGCCTTAATTGTGGTCATAGAACCCCTCACCAACAAGGTGTGCTCTGTTATGAGGTTAATTGTCCCAAATGTGGGACATCAATGACAAGGTAATTACAAATATGCATAACAAACTGGCCATTCCTTTTTTTATTTAAGGAATGGCCATTTTTTTAGAAATGTGATTAAACCAGAAGCCAGGTCAAAGAATCAAACTATCTGGATATGGGTAAACTCAATACTATTATAACCTAATTGGTATTCTTAACCCTATAAACGTAATTTTTGGATTTATTCTCCAAATATGATAGATGTTTCTTTGGGCCTGCATCCCGCCTCCAGCGGATTAAGATTAAGTGATTTACATAATAGAGTTAATGCTTTTTTAAAGGAGGAGATTGGAAATGGTTTCTGAGGAGATTGGCAAGGAAAAAGCAATCCAGGAAAGAATAGCAGAAGAAGAGCTGGTTCAGGAGAGAATAGATGAAGAAGGAAACAGATGGAGAAAAGTCTATTTTGGAGGCGGGGATCATTTTAAAAACTGGTTGGCCCAATGCAGAGAATTAGGGGAGGTTATGGTAGAGGAGGTGGACTCTAAGGGGTACAAATGCTTTGAGGAAGCTGGTGAGAAATTATATAGGATCTGGATGAAGATGGATGTAACAAAAGAAGACGATCTTTTTTAAAGAAGTATATTGATTTTGGGTAAAGAGGAAGATTTAGAAAAAGAGATAAATGAGCTTGAGGCAAGACTGAAGGATCGAGAGGCTTCTATTCCGGCCCATTCTGTAAGACCTCAGCAGATGTTGCTAATTGAAGAGTTAGAAATAGCTATAGAGGAGAAAAATAAGGAACTGGAGAAGCTTAGAAAAAAGAAACAGAGATCCTAAGTGGATTAGAGAACTTAAATGATTATCGAAATCCTTAAACACGCCTTAATGATTACCAGCTTTGTCTTCGTGATGATGCTCATAATAGAGTATATTAATGTTCAGACCAAGGGAGATTGGCAAAATTCATTAAAAAAATCAAGATGGATCCAATATATTTTAGCTGCCTTTCTTGGTGCCATGCCTGGTTGTCTTGGCGCATTCACGGTTGTTGCCCTCTATTCCCACAATATAGTAAGTTTTGGCGCATTGGTGACCGTGATGATTGCAACCAGTGGGGATGAGGCCTATGTAATGTTATCCATGTTTCCAGGGAAAACATTCCTTTTAATCCTTATTCTATTTATAGTAGGCATTGCTGCTGGCTTTGTAACCGATACCATATTCAAACCAAGTTCTATAATGATAAAGAAGTTGGGTCACAAACTGGAGTTTCATGATGAGGATGAATGTATCTGTTTTCCAAGGGCAGAGATCTTTAGCCAACTGAAGGATTTTACCCTTCAGCGCGGATTATTGATAATTGTCTTGGTAATATTCATTGCTGGATTAACTTTTAACCAATTAGGCCCGCCAAAATGGAACTGGATAAAGATAACATTACTAATAAGTTCATTGTCGGCCCTTTTTATAGTTTCCACTGTTCCTGAACATTTTCTTGAAAAACACCTCTGGGAACATATAGTAAAAGTTCATGCCCCAAGGGTCTTTATGTGGACATTTGGCGCTTTGCTACTAATGCATTTTATAACAAATTATTTTGAGCTTGGAACCTGGATAAAGGCAAACTATTTAACTGTTATGTTGATTGCATGCCTTATTGGACTTATTCCAGAATCTGGCCCACATATGATATTTGTAACCCTTTTTGCAGAAGGGGCAATCCCCTTTGGTATTCTTTTGGCGAGTTCTATTGTTCAGGATGGTCATGGAATGCTTCCCTTGTTAGCCGAGTCAAAGAGAAGTTTTATTTCTGTCAAGATTATAAATCTTGCTGTTGGGCTGTTGGTAGGATTGGTTTACTATTTTGCAAGGTCTTAAATTTTAGATGGACTTTCCTTTTAAACTCACATTATAAAAAAAGCAGAATCAAATGAAAATAACACTTATTTATGATAATGAGGTCTACACTGAGGGTCTAAAGTCAGATTGGGGGTTCTCTTGTCTGATAGAGGGAGAGAATATGCCCAGTATACTTTTTGATACAGGTGCAAATGGTTCACTTCTTCTTCACAATATGGAAAAGCTTACCATCGATCCTCTATCAATTGATATGGTTTTTATCTCCCATGCCCATTGGGATCATACCGGCGGTCTTTCCAGTTTTTTAAATAAAAATAAAGAGGTAAAGATTTACATTCCAGGTTCATGTCCTGAACCCCGGGATGGTATAGAAATTATAAAAGTTGTGGAACCTTTGGAGATTTGCAATGGTGTTTTCTCTACAGGAGAGCTTAAAGGGGTTGAACAATCTTTAGCTGCCAAAACAGAAAAGGGTTTGGCTGTAATCGTAGGATGTTCGCATCCAGGTGTGGAGAATATTCTCAAGTCGGCCTCCCAATTTGGTTCTCTTTATGCCCTTATTGGAGGGCTTCATGGTTTCAGCCAATTTGATGGAATCAAAGGTCTTGAATTAGTCTGTCCCTGTCACTGTACCCAGTTCAAGTCAGCAATAAGGTCTTTATATCCAAAAAAATATATTGATGGTGGTGCAGGTAAGATAATAAACATAGACTAAGAAAATGTCACTTTGCACTAAAAAAGAAGGTAATTGCTCAATATCCTTTAGACTTATTGTATTTTATAAAACCTGAACCAACATACAAATGTAGGGTGGCATTTTATAAGCCTTAGGCTTATTAATATGCCACCTAATTTAATGTCGGGTATAAAACCCCTGGCCCAGACCCCTGGCCCAGACCTGGCATGCAAGGGCTGAGTTCTATGAATTATACACCCGAAGTATTACAGTTGCTCTATAGTATTCCAGCCAAGTCGCGTCAGGGCAGGCTGATTTACAATATTTGATTTCTACGACTTCTATTTCCGAAATATTACAGTGACAACAGCAGGTTTCAGGCAATTCGCGCCTCCCGATCCCGTACCGGTCTCGGGACGGGGAGGGCAGGCCGACCCTACATTTTCCACGCTTTATTGAGCATGTTCTAAAGAAGTTTTAAGAGGAAATGATGCAGGAAGTAAGTGTTGCCTCTATAATATTTGCTGCGGGGTATGGGAGCAGGATGGAGGGTTTTTCTGGTAATAAGATCCTTCTTCCATTAATACCTGGATCAAATCCATTTGAAGGAGAATATCCTATAGTTATTGAAATTATTAAGAATCTTCCAAGAGGACCAAAGGCCTTGGTTATACACCATAGAAAAGAGGAGGTAATTAAGGCAACTCGTGATCTG
>JAUWNK010000005.1 GCA_030612685.1 Desulfobacteraceae bacterium | reverse complement strand
TTATAACTTTAGGCACTAATTAAACCGTGATATCTATTAACTTTCTTTCTGATAAATCGGATGTTTCCTTTGATTGTTCCTGCTTTGAATGTTTTTCATTATCCTTGGGGCCTTCTTTGTTCTTTTTCTTTTCATCATCTTTAATCTCTATCCTGTTTCCAGTGTCAAACTCCTTAACCTTTGATTTATCCTCTTTTTTCTTATCCTCTGTTTCTTGGGCAACAAATTGCTGATTCAGTTCCAGGGTCTGTTTCCTGACATTATGAACCTCTTTAATAGCGTTTCCTTGACCCAGGATAATATTCATATCCGTTGTACTTGCCATTTCATTCTCCTGTAGTGGTTCGGCCACAAAGCCCGCCCTGGCGCGACATCCTTGCCTATATTACAACCGCTGTAATATTTCTCGATCTTAAGCAACATAGCTTAAGCATTGCAAGCCAGCCTGCCCTGGCGCGACTTGGATGGAACACTATAGAGCAACTGTAATACTTCGGGTGTATAATCCATAGAACTCAACCCTTGCATGCCAGGTCTGGGCCAGGGGTCTGGGCCAGGGACACTAAGACACTAAGATTATAATATGATTCTTCCAAGGTTTGAAATTCATCTCCTTCCTTCGTGCCTTAGTGGCTGAACTGTTGCCTTTTCCTCAAACGGCCAGGAAGTTAGTTATATATACTTTATTAACCTTCCCAGCAGATAAAGCTGTATTTACTCCCCTGGTAATGAACTCCTTTAGTTTCTCTAATGGGGGAATCTCCTTTACCTTGTTTATCTCCTCTCTCAACATATCGTAAATAATTCCTCTAAGCTGGCCTTTTTTCTCTATCATTTCTCTCTTTAATTCTTTATTCGGCACGTTAAAGGAAATACTTAAAGAGATATAGGTAAATCCTCTATTTTCTTTAAAGGGAATAATAAATGAGTGAAATATGAGTAATTGATCTTTTAGGATTGCTAATCTATAAACCTGGGAAGTCCCTTCTTTCTGATTTAATGGTATAATAGATCTTTTCCATTTCAGGTAAAGATATCCTATCCCTATCAAAAGACAGAGCCCTACCGCAATACATAACAATAACCTTTTTTTCTCTCTAAATTTCCTCTCGAGTCTTTTAGAGTCACCCTCTTCTGGAATTGGCTCACTTTCCTCATCCCATGATTCATCTAACTCACCTCCAGAGAATTCTCCCTCTTCTGGAATTGATTCACTCTCTTTATCCCCTGATTCATTCAGCTTATCTCCCGAGAATTGTTCATCATTTTCTTGCATTTATTTATTCCCGACAGATGTGAAAGTATTTGTTGTGTTTGTTCACTTTAGGCACTTTAGCTCACTTTAGGCACTTTAGGCACTTATCTTATCAACCTTCGTAATATGATCTCAGTTTTGCCCTTAATGTTATTATTGCCTTTGCATGGATTTGGGATATCCTTGACTCTGTTAAACCCAATACCTTGGCTATTTCATTTAATGTCAATTCATCATAGTAATAGAGTGATATGACCAATTGCTCCTTTTTTGAAAGGGTTAAAAGGGCCTCGGATATAATCTTTTTCACTTCCTTTATTTTTAATTCATCAAAAGGGGAAGGTGTATCCGATGCCTGCTTAGCAAATTTTGGGACAGAGCCATCCGGCATGATCTGATCAAGGCTTAAAAGGCCAATACCCCGTGCTCTACTGATCATTCTACAGTATGAATCAATATCAATACCAATCTCTTGGGCAACCTCAAAATCATCTGGCTCCCTGCCAAGTCTGGACTTAACTGCTGCAATGGCATCTTCAATCCTGTGAATATCTTTCCTGATAGACCTGGGAATCCAATCCATTCTTCTCAATTCATCTAATATAGCCCCCTTTATCCTGTGCTCTGCATATGTCTGAAATTTAATCCCCATTTCTGAATCGAATTTATCAAGGGCATCAAGTAATCCCATTGTCCCTGCACTTATTAGCTCATCCCTGGATATATTGGGGGGAAGACTGATCGCCATCCTGTCAGAAATGTATTTCACAAGGGGGGCATATTTAATAACAAGGTCTTCTCTGAGCCTTGCATCTATCCTTCCCTGGTCTATATCGAAAATCCGTTGATATTTATTAATCTCCGACTTCATTTTCTTTATCTATTGCTCCGGCCATAAGTCTCTTCCAGAAAAATTTAATATTGCCGTCAATTGTTCTTCTATCTGTCTGCCTTAAAAGATACTTGGCCAGCTCTTTAAAGCTATTACTTGAAGATGATTCGGGGTAACAACATACGACCGGTTCTCTTCTGCTGACTGACTCTTGTAAAAGGCTATCCAATGGGATAAATCCAGTATAGTCTATTGATATGCCCCCCATAAATCTGGCTACAACCCTGCTCAGGTTCTTGTAAACTGATTTTGCCTCTTTTTCATCTTTAACCATATTTAACAAAAGGAAAAAATTCTTTGTCCCATGCTGGTAAAACATTACCTTTATAAGGGCATAGGCATCTGTGATAGATGTGGGCTCTGGGGTTACAACAACCATCCTTTCTTCTGCTGCCAGATTAAAATAGATAACATTCGAGGAGATCCCTGCACCTGTATCAATCAACAAAATATCAAACATGTTATTCAAGATATCAAATTCATTTAAGAGATTTATCTTCTGGCCTTCTGTCAAATGGGCTAATTCCTGCACACCTGAGCTAGCCGGTATGATGGCTACACCTTCCGGCCCTTTAACGATAATCTGAGATAGCTCTTTTTCGCCCTCTATTACCTCTTTAATGTTATGCCTGGGATTAAGGCCAAAGATAATATCGATATTTGCCAGTCCGAGATCGGCATCAAAGATTAAAACTCTTTTTCCCATCCTCTGACATGCAATAGCCAGATTACCAACTACACTTGTTTTACCCACACCTCCCTTACCACTGGTAATGGCAATAACCCTGGGCCTGTTTATTGGTGAAAATGATCCATCTCTATTGTCCTTCTTAAGCTTATAAATTCTATCAGATTCTCCCTTTATCATCCTTCTTAAATTTGTTGCCTGATCCATCTCCTTATTCCCCATTGGTTTAAGTGCCTACTTAATTTGTTTACTATCCAGCCACCAAGGCACGAAGTCACCAAGATTATAGTATAATTCTCTTAATGCCAGAGGAGTAACATAACTCATTTTTCTTCTTTGTGTCTTGGTGACTTAGTGGCTAAGAGATACTTAATTCTTATTCAACAATAGATTTAGGATTTTTTCCTTACTGGCCCTCTCAATATCCTCAGGTACATTCTGTCCAGTAGTAATATAGGAAATAGGTAAAGGTAATTTCATTATCTGGTTTATAACTGATCCACACCTTTCCGCTTCATCTATTTTGGTAAATATATAGCTCTGAAATTGTAAGAGACTAAAATTGATAGCTGCCTTGTTCATCTCTGACTCTGTAGTTGCAACACTCAGAAGTAGATGGGAACTAATATCTAAATCATCGGTCATCATTTTCTTTAGCTCCTCTATCCTGGACCTATCATACTGGCTCTGGCCTGCTGTATCTATCAGCACAACATCTCTGCCTCCCATCCTTTTAAGGGCAAAAAGCAAATCTTTTCTATCAAATGCTGGAAAACAAGGTATACCTAAAATATTTGCATAGGTCTTAAGTTGTTGCATGGCCCCTATCCGATAGTTGTCTATTGAGATGAGGCCAACATTTTTCCTTGCCTTAAGCATAAGCTGGGCAGCGAGCTTTGCAATTGTAGTTGTTTTACCCACGCCTGTTGTCCCGATAAAAGCTGCTATTATCCGGTTTTTATCTCTTGCCTGCCCGCTCATGCCCCAGGCAGCCTCGCCTTGCCCGCCCGCCTCCCCGCCTGCCGTCCGTCGGGCAGGGCCTGAGTCCCGTAGAGCGGGACGATGGCGGGCAGGCTTGGTTGGCGGGCGAGCTGGCTGTGGCAGGCAGGCCTCAAATGGATCTTTTACCTCTATTACGCGCATGATCTCTTTGATGGTTTCCTCCCTTATATTGTCCATATGATGGGGAGGATGCTCTCTAAGTCCACCAGCGCTTTCTAAAAAAATCCTTGTATAATGATCATTAACCCCACTCCTGATCAGTTTTGCATATAGATCGAAGACAGCAGGATTCATCATCAATGTTTCTGTTATGCCGCTGGAATGATTCAGGAGATAGATCATCTCTTTTATGCTCATCAGTTCTGATTTTACCTCCCCAAAAAGTTTGCAATCTTGATTGGAAATATCATCTCCTGCCGACACTGCGGCAATCTCAAATTCATTATTTTCACTCCCTACCCCTGATTTCCTGGTAGAAATTATCATTGCCTCTGAACCCAGGGCATTTTTAACACTATTTATAGCCTCCTTAATTGTCTTTGCCCGGTATTTTTTAATCTGCATAATTCAAGCTTACCTCTCCAATGGATTTAAACCTCATATCACCTAAAAGTTCACTCTGGGATAATACTATTAAGGAAGGGATAAAATGCTCTACCATCTTCTTTAAATGCCTTCTTACAGTGGGTGATGTGAGAAGAATCGGTTGGATATTTTTTGCCATGGCCTTTTTTGCCTCCTCCTTGATAGAGGTAATAATTGGATCGGCAACCTTTGGATCAATGGAAAGATATGAGCCATGTTCAGTTTTCTGAACACCTTTAAGGAGTAAATCCTCTACATCCTGGGCTATGGTTATCAATTGTAACACACCATCTTCCCCCACATAAGGGCTGACAATAGATCTGGAAAGTTTGTATCTAACATATTCGGTTAAAAGCTCCGGATCTTTTGTTAAGGGGGCATAGTCGGCAAGGGTCTCAACTATGGTTAACATATCCCTGATGGATATTCGCTCCTGTAAAAGGTTTTGCAAGACCTTTTGTATAGCCCCCAAAGAGAGGAGATTTGGCACCAACTCCTCAACGGCCTTGGGATAGGACTTGCTTAGATTGTCAAGCAGATTTTGAACCTCCTGTCGTCCCAACAATTCCGGGGCGTGCTCTCGAAGGACCTCGGTTAGATGGGTGGCCATAATAGTCACATTATCAACCACCGTGTAACCAGCAAGCTTAGCCTCTTCTTTCTTTGCTTCTGGTATCCAGACTGCAGGCAAGTCAAATGCGGGCTCCTTTGTCTCTATCCCCTCAATTTTTCTTGTAGCATCTCCAGGATCCATAGCTAAATAGTGATTCACCATTAATTCACCGTTAGCAATATTTACCCCTTTAAGAATAATCTGGTACCCGGATGAATTTAGTTGGAGATTATCCCTGATATGGATTGGTGGTATTACCAGGCCCATCTCAAGCGCAAACTGCCGTCTTATTGATCGAACCCTATCAAGAAATTCTCCCCCTTGTTCTTTATCTACCAGAGGAATGAGGCCATATCCTACTTCCAACTCCAGTGGATCAACCAGCAGTAAATGTTCTACAGGTTCTGGTCCGATCTCTACTTTTTCTTTCTTTCTTTCCTCAATTTCTTTTATCCTTGATGCCTCTTTTCCCCTGCTCAATAGATAAACGCCTCCCCCAATGATAATGGAAAGTATTATAAACGATATATGTGGCATACCAGGAATGAGGCCGAAAAAGAAGATTGTCAACGCTGCAAGATAAATTGCCTTTGGATAACCAAGGAACTGTTTACCGAATTCACTTCCCATGGTGTCCTCTGATGCCGCTCTGCTTACAACAATTCCGGCTGCGGTTGATATGGTGAGGGCAGGAATCTGTGATACAAGTCCATCACCTACAGTCAACAGGGTATAATTCTGGGCAGCGTCCATGATAGACATCTTTTGTTGAAGTACCCCGATGATAAGTCCGCCAATAATATTGATAAGGGTAATTAGTATTCCTGCAATTGCATCTCCCCTTACAAATTTGGCCGCTCCATCCATTGCCCCATGGAAGTCCGCCTCTCTCGCAATTATACTCCTACGGCTTTTTGCCTCATTTTCATCTATCAATCCAGCGTTCAGATCTGCATCAATACCCATCTGCTTGCCAGGCATAGCATCAAGTGTAAAGCGTGCAGCGACCTCAGCGATCCTTGTTGCACCTTTGGTAATAACCACAAAATTGATGATAACCAGGATAATAAAGACAATCATCCCGACCACGTAATTCCCTCCAACCACAAAGGAGCCAAATGACTTGATAACCATCCCTGCAGCAAGAGCTCCCTCATTGCCATGTAAAAGTATCAACCGGGTAGATGCCACATTTAGAGAAAGTCTAAATAGGGTCGTTACCAGAAGCAGGGAGGGGAATATGGAAAAGTCCAGGGGTTTTAGTGTATACATGGCAATCAGAAGGATAGTTATTGAGAGAGTAATATTCAGGGCCAGAAGGAAATCAAGGACCATAGTTGGTAACGGGATGATCATAACCACAAGGACAGTAACTACCCCAATAACTGTCATCATCTCAGTGACAGTAGCAGTATTTGATTTTGATTTTAAGACTTCTTCCATAGTAGTAACCTTTGGAAAAGTGAGCTAAATCAGCCTCAGGCTGATAAAGTGCCTAAAGTTATAACTGCCTACTGCTTACTCCCTACTTCCTGCTGCTTGTTAAGTGCCTAAAGTGAGCTAAAGTTCTGTATGTTTCCTTTCAATTTGTAGATATATGCCAGAACCTCGGCAATTGCCTGATAAAGAACAGGAGGTATTTCTTGACCTATCTCAACCAGGGAGTATAGACTCTGGGCAAGTTCCTTGTTTTCCACAATAGGAATGTCATGTTTTTCTGCCAATTCTTTGATCCTTTTGGCTATTTTCCCTGCCCCTTTTGCAAGCAATTTTGGAGCACTCATGACAGAACTATCGTATTTTAAGGCCACAGCAAGATCGGTGGGGTTGGTAATCACTACATCCGCCTCCGGAACTGCCTGCATCATCCTTTTTCTGGCCATCTGCATCTGAATGCTTCTTATCCTTGATTTTATCAGTGGATCACCCTCTGTCCTTTTAAACTCATCCTTCACCTCCTTTTTGCTCATCTTGAGCTTCTTTTCAAAATCCCATTTCTGGAAGGCATAATCAATGACTACCATAAAGATCATTGCCAGGGTACACCTGATAAAGAGCTTAAAGATGGTGAGAAGGATATAAGCGATAATTGAATTTAGTTCCATATCACCCAAAAGGGTAAGATTTTTCATCTCAGACTTTATCGTGAGATAGGCTATTCCTCCCACAATGGCCAACTTCAACAAAGACTTGAATAATTCCATAAAAGATTGCTTGGAAAAGAGCCTTCCAAGTCCCTTAATCGGATCTAATTTTGACAACTTGGGCTTGATCGATTCAGCGGATAGCATAAAGCCTACCTGCATGATATTGGATAAAACGGCTGTAATAAAAATGGCTGCCAACAGGGGACTTATTACCAGGATAAATAAATTGATCATCCTTTGAGCAAATACCATAAAATCGGAAATACTCAGATCATTCAATATGGGAAGAGAAAATGCCCCTTTCATAATAATCTGGATATGGGAGTACATAAAGGATCCAAAGAGGGTTAAGGTAATCAGACCGGCCAGGAGAACGGCCACTGAAGGCAACTCCCGGCTTTTTGCTACCTCTCCCTTCTTCCGGGCCTCTTCCCTCTTCTTTGGCGTTGCTTTTTCAGTCTTATCTTCAAAACTCTCTTCAGCCATTACCTATACTTTGTTATTTGTTATTTGCAATCAGCAACTTGATAGTATAGAAATTTCCTCTTTAAGTCCTTGTAGGGGCGGCCCGTCTACCTCGCAAGCTTGGCGAGCGGGCAGGCATTTATGACGCCCGTCATTGCGGGATTCGAACTGCCCGCCATCTGGCAGGCGGGTAAATCGAACCCCTACAGGTACGCACCGAAGGTGCGATATGTTCATAGTATAGGAATTTCCTTTTTTAGACAGGAGAGACAGGATGTTCAGGATATAAAGAAAATAAGAAAATCTTGTTAATCTTATTAATCCTGTCGAAAAAGTTCCGCCGCAGGCGGCTAAGTTCACAATTCCTAAATCAAAAATCAAAAATCCAAAACCTACACCTTCATCCACGTCATAGTATTGAGTAACAGAGAACCCAGACCTCCCAGGTATCTCTCCATAAATCTCAAGAGCACATTTAAGGATATACCAAAGAACACCAGCCCAATTACTATCTTGACAGGAAATGCGACAATCATAATGTTCATCTGTGGCATTAACTTTACAATCAGGCCAAAGGCCACGCTGGTAAAGAGAAGGGCGGCAATAGCCGGAGAACCAATCTTTATGGCAATAACAAACATATCACCGGAAGCGTGCATAATTTTTTCAAATATCTGCCCATTTAGACTTAATGAGCCTACATTGATAATCTCAAAACTCTCCTTCATTGCACTAAGCAATATATGGTGGCCATTTAAAATAAGGAAAAGCACCATGGCCACAAGGTACGCCATATTCGAGAGAATTGAGACCTGAGCGCCGCTTTGAGGGTCAAGGATGTTGGCCATGTAAAAGCCTGTTTGAAAGCCTACCAATTGACCCATTATCTTAATCCCCTCAAAAAACATCTGAACCAATAGTCCCAAAATCATTCCAATTATAAGTTCTGCTATCATCAACTGAGCCATTCCCCACAACGTATCCGGGAATCCAACTATTTTATCATTTATAACAGGGAAAAGGATTATAGTTATAATAAGGGCCAGCCCAGTCTTGGCTAAAACCGGAAAAATCCGCGCGCTAAAAAAGGGAAACATGAATAAAATAACACTTACCCTTATAAGTATAAGAAAGAATGGTTTAAATTCTTGATATGATATGGGCAATATTTCCATTTTAAGTGCCTAAAGTGAGCTAAAGTGCCTAAAGTTGTAAGTGCCTACTGCTAACTCCTCGCTTCTTACTACGTACCTAAAGTTCAATCCCTTAATCACTTAATTCCAGTATCCGTTGTTGATTTGAAACGAATACCGAGTAATGTGCTCTTCAAACTTTAGTTCACTTTTAACTTTAGGCACTTTAGGCACTTCCTTATCTTATATAAAACGGTATCTGATCAATAGTTGTCGCTGTAAAGCGCATTAAAAGCTCAAGCATCCAGCTGGCAAAAAAGAGCAGCGCCAATAATACTACCAATATCTTTGGTACAAACGTCAGGGTCATCTCGTGGATCTGGGTCACGGCCTGAAAGATGGCTATTATCATACCTACAGCAAGCCCAAGACCAAGCATGGGCATAGAAACAAGTATGGTCGTTTTAATAGCCTCCTGTGCAAAACTGATAACAAATTCCGGCGTCATATTTACCCCGTAAGAAAAACCTTGTTATTTATTTCAGTGTTCATCCCGTTAGAAAGAAAGACTTCTCATTTTTTGCAAAGTCCTGTGGAAGTTTTCTAACGGGTTTACCCTCCCGCAAAACTCTTTACCAGGGAACCGACTATCATATGCCAGCCATCCACCAGAACAAAGAGCATCAGCTTAAAGGGAAGAGAGATCATGATTGGTGGAAGCATCATCATCCCCATGCTGAGCAGAACACTTGCCACAACCATATCTATAATCAAGAAGGGGACATATAAAACAAATCCAATAATAAAGGCGGTCTTTAGCTCACTTATAACAAAGGCGGGGATGAGAGTAGATGTTGGGATATCCTCCGGATTTTTTGGCTTCTTTATCCTTGCCATCTTGACAAATAGGGCTAAATCCTTCTCCCGTGTCTGTTTGAACATAAACTGCCTCATAGGATTCATAGCCGCCTTCAGGGCAACCTCCTGAGAGATCTCTTCATTGAGGTATGGCTGCAATGCATTATTATTAATCTTTTGCCAAACAGGCATCATAATAAAAAGGGTCAGGAACAAGGCCAGTCCAGCAATGATCTGGTTAGAGGGAGTCTGCTGGGTATGCAGGGCCTGCCTCAAAAAGGAAAAAACCACAACCAGTCTGGTAAAGGATGTCATGAGTATGAGGATGGCAGGTGCAAGGGAGAGAATGGTTAAAAGAAAGACAATCTGGAGTAAGATAGAAATATCACCAGGATCCCCTCCCTTTTCTATTCCTATATGCAATGAGGGAAAAAGGAAATCAGCGGCAAATGCCTTTGTTATAGATAAGATGTAAATGGCTAAGGAAAGGATAAGAATAAATAAGATTTTCTTTACTTTATCATTCCTTGAGCTCATGATCTTTCCCTTTCCCATGTATTTCCTGACCTTCTCCATGTAAATCACTAAGTTTGGTTAAAAAGCTTATATTGCCTGGTGTAATGCCTAATACAATCTTTTCACCTGAAATCTCTATGACCTCAATCCTCTCTTTTGGCGATAGATGCAGCGAAGAGACGACCTTGATAAATAGATTTCCCTCTACCCCTCGCCTGAGAAATAAAAACCTTTTCATAACGTAGAGAACCAAAACCAAGAGACCAAGCACAAGAAAAAGCATGGCCATTGTCTTAAGCCCTGTGCTTATCAGGTTCAACTCAAACATCCCATCCATTATAAGTGCCTAAAGTGATCTAAAGTTAAAAGTGCCTAAATTTGTCATAATTCCTAAACCCCTTGAGTAAGTGGGGTCAGCCCTGCCTTTATTTTTGATCTGCGCTTTGTGATTTAAGAAAACAAAATGGTTATAATCGAAAATCGAGAATCTAAAATCTAAAATTACTTATCCCAAAGACTTAACCCTCTCAACTGGGCTGATAATATTAGTCACCCTTATGCCAAATTTATCATCCATAACCACAACATCACCCTTGGCAACCAATTTCTGGTTTACATATATATCAAACGGCTCACCCACCAATTTATCTAACTCGATTATGGATCCCTGCCCCAATTGGAGGAGAACATTTACAAGCATCTTGACCTTACCTAATTCCACAGATACATCGAGAGGAATATCAAGAATGAGGTCAAGATCGTATTTCTCCTTTTGCCCGGATTCATTCCCTTTTATCGCCTCTGCCTGACTATTACCTTTTAAGTTATTAGCTTCATCCATCTTTTAACTCCTTATTGTAATCTTTCACTTATTCTTATAGCCTTCCTCTTATTAGAGGTGCCTGGATAACCCCTAAATTTTGGAATACCATCTATACTCATAATGAGTGGATCGCTTACCTTTTGATCCAGCTTTATCACATCACCAACCTTCATCTCCAGGAGCTCTCTGCCGGTTATCTTTGTCACGCCTAAGGTGCAAACCAAATTGATGGGCAATTCCTTTATCTTTTTCTCAATGTATCGCGTCCATGCTTGATCAACATCTAATTTCTCACCATGAAACTTGGACCTTAGTTTTTCTCCGATAGGTTCAATAGTAGAGTAGGGCATACAGAGAGTCATGAATCCAGAGGCATTTGCAATATCTACAATGAACCTGATTACAATAACCGTATCATTGGGTGTGACAATTGCTGCAAATTGGGGATCCATCTCTGAGCGTGTAAAGACCACCTTTAACTTATGAATGTCAGACCATGCCTGTTCAAAGTCATGGAGGGTTATCTTAACTATTTTCTCTATTATCTTTAACTCAATGGTAGTAAAGCTTCTTTCTTCAAGTTTAACTTTACTCCCACCCTTTCCACCAAAGAAGGTATCAACAAATGCAAATACCAGAGGAGCTTCCACAACAAGGAGGCCAAATCCCCTTAAAGGTTCCATCTTAAAGATATTCAAGCTTGTTGGAATGGGAATGGAACGAGCGAATTCACCAAACTTAATAGCCTCAGTAGAAGAGATGTCTATATCTACAGTTGAACGTGTAATAAGAGAGAGGCTTGTCCTTAAAAAATCAACTAAACGTTGATTAATAATTCTCAAGTGAGGCATCTTAAGGTGTATAGACCCCTCCCCAATTACAAAATCATAGGGCTTAACCAGTTCTTCCCTTTCAGGGATATCCGCCTCGGCTTTAACTTTTCCTTTATCTATTCCCTGAAGAAGGCTGTCAACCTCGTCCTGTGATAAAACGTTCGCCATATCTTTACCTACTGCACCACAAACTCTGTAAAATATATTCTATGAACAATTCCCTGTCCTAAGACCTGATTGATCCTCGATAAAAGCGCCTGTTTTAATTCAAGCTTCCCTTCCATGGTACTAATCTCATTGAATGACTGGCTTGAAAGCAGAAGGAGGATGGTATCCCTCAGTTGTGGTTTATGCCTTTCCACCATCTTCTCATATTCTTCATTACCAACCTCAAGAGAAATTGTGACCTTCAGGTATCTTTTACCTAATCCGGCTTTATCCATTAGATTAACGATAAATGACTCAAGAGGACAGGCAATCCTCACCTCTTCCTTCTTGCTTTTAGAGCGGAATTTGGGGATCCGGGTCTCTTTCTTGTCTTCACTTTGTTTTCCTTTGATAAATAGGTCCCACCCCACATAACCGCCAGCCCCAAGAACCATCACAATAACTCCTAAAATTATATACCTGAGAAAGGGCTTCTTAGGCTGCATCGCTTCTTTACTATCTTTTGGTGTATCTTTTTCTTCTGCCATTTATACCCCTTTTTTTAAGTGCCTAAAGTGCCTAAAGTTATAAGTGCCTAAAATAAGTGCCCATCGCTTCGCTTCGTTGTTCGTAGAAAATTTCCTCAATCCCTTAATTTCCAAATTCACAATCCACAATTCTTCAATTCCTAAATCCCAAATTTCACATCCTTACAAATGTTTAAAGATTATCTCGACCCTCCTGTTTAAGGCCCTGTTTTTCAGGGTATCGTTTGGATATAGGGGCCTCGATGGGCCGTAAGCTCCAACAGAAAAGCGGGATGGTAATAGCCCTTTTTCCTTCAAAAAATATTCAAGAACAGAAAGCCCCCTGTATGATGAAAGCTCCCAATTTGACGCATATACCCTGGTTTGAATTGGGATGTTATCTGTATGGCCCATAATGAGAATATCGTTGGGGCAGGAATCAATGGCCCTTGCGATTGAGTCGAGAACAGGCAATACCTGTTTTTTAAGAGTCACCTTTCCCGGATCAAACAGGATATTTTCCTGAAAGGACAATACAATACCCCTCTCATCATCTGCTATATCTATTAACTCAGTAAGATCCCTTATCATCTTCTCCATCTTTCTATCTGATTCTATTGAAGGTATGAACAGATCATTAAGAAGATTCTGATCAATTAGAAAGGAGCTCTCGGTGTCTCTATGTCTTTTGATAAAATTGGCCAAATCAGTAATCCCCCTGGATCCAGAGAAATCAAGCACAGAAACGGCCCCTTGAAGATGCATAAGTATATCTTTTAGCTTCCTTATATCCATTGAAGACATGGAAAGAAGCATTACAAAAAAGGTAAGCAGAAGCATAATGAGGTCTGAAAATGTTACCATCCAGGCGCTGGGATTCATTTTTTCACCTTCCATCATGTGTCTTTTTCCTCTGACCATACTCAGAAAACCCTGAAGTTAAACCTCTTATAGGTAAAGATACCTGCTGGCTTCTTCTTGTAAATCCTTTTAATATGCGCTGGCACCTTAAAATATAAAATAATCTCTATTCTTCTATTTTGGGCCCTCATTTGCCTGGTATCATTGGAGGCAATTGCCTTATAGCTACCGCATCCATAGGCTGTTAGCCTCTCGGGGGAAACCTTAGCTTTTTCCACCAAATATTTCAAAACCTGAATCGCCATGATGGTTGAGAGCTCCCAGTTGGACTTATATCCCTTTTCTTCAGCAGGTCTATTATCTGTATGCCCGGCTATCTCTACCGGATAATCTTTCTTTCTTATAAGGCTGGATAGCTTATCTAACAGAGGGTACGAAGACGATTTAAGCTTAGATTTACCCTTATCAAAGAGGATTTTTTCATTTATGGTGATAATCTCTCTATCCTTACATGATTTAATCTTTATACCGCCCACAATTTTTTTATCCATGAACGCCATTAGCTCCTCAACCTTTAATTTTTCCTCTATCATGGGTGCAGAAGGTGACATAATTGAATCTCCTGTCTTTAATAGTGATAACCCACCGTGGGGGCCACCAAAGGCCCCTAAGAGTGAACCTATAGCCGGGCGTGTTTTTCTCTCATCTATTGCCGCAATGGAGTTGAACAAAATGAAAAAGGTCAAAAGTATCAGGAAAAGGGAAATGGTCATAATCGATCCCACGTTTACTCTGGGTTCATCGTCTATATCTCTCTTCTTTTTAACCATACCTGAAAAATGACTCCCTCTGATTAGGTGGTAAAAATGCCAGGAGTTTCTGCTCAAGGATCCTGGGATTCTCGCCACTGGTAAGGGATATTATCCCCTGAATCGTCATCTCCTTTGTTAACACCTCCTCCTTGCTCCTGGTCCTGAGCTTTCCCGCTATGGGTAAACACACTATATTGGCCATGATAGAACCGTAGAAGGTCGTGAGCAAGGCCACGGCCATAGCCGGGCCAATCCTACTTGGGTCATCCATGCCCTGGAGCATCTGCACCAACCCTATGAGAGTCCCTATCATACCAAGGGCAGGGGAAAATGTTCCCATAGTGGTGAAGATCTCTGCGCCCAACTGGTGCCTGCTTCTGATAAAATCAACCTCCGTTTCTAAGACATCTCTGATCGCTTGCGGTTCCAATCCATCGATTGTGAGCTGGATCCCATTTTTTAATAATTCATCCTTCACATCCTTTATCTCGTCCTCTAAGGCCATAATTCCTTCTTTGCGGGATTTGGAGGAAAAATCTATAAACCTTTTTATGAGCTCTCTATTGGATACATTTTTGGTTAAAAGTGCTTTTTTAACTACATTGAAAACTCCAAATACATCCCTTAAAGGATAGTTAATCATTGTTGCCCCAAGGGTACCGCCCACAACAATCATCAAGGCAGGTACATTTATAAAGAGTTGAATCCCGCCGCCCATGAAGATGGCAAGACATACAAGACCGAATGCAGACATAACACCTAAGATAGTGGCAATATCCATAATGACTCCTTAGGGAGTTAGAGTGCCTAAAGTGTCTAAAGTGCCTGAAGTGACTAAAGTGAGCTAAAGTTTAAGTGCCTACTGCTCACTGCCTACTGCTTGTTAAGTGACTAAAGTTATTTGCTTTCCGATCCTTACCGCAAGTTTTTGTGTACGTTTTTCAGCTGCCTTAGTAGATTCTCTATTATCCATCATATCTTTTTTAACTTTTAACTTTGATAAACTCATAAAAAGTCCACATACCTTGTCATTTCGACCTGCCCGCCATCGGCTTCGCCTTAGGCGAGCGGGCGTCATAAATGCCGCCCCTACAAGGACTTAAAAAGGAAATTCCTATACTAGGCACTTACAACTTTAACTAAAGCAACCTTTGTGCCATTCTTTTTGGTGAAGGTGTGTATTTAAAGGAGTGAAAAAAGTGAGAAATTACAAGGAGATAGGGAAACTCAACGTTTTTTGAAGAAATCATATATGTAAGGTGATGTCAAGGATTGAGGCAGATGTCAAGATCTTGACATCTGCCTCATAAGACCACTCAACTACTCAACTTCTTATCTCTTCAGGCGGATAAGCTCTTCCAGCATCTGGTCTGTCACCGTAATAATCTTGGAATTTGCCTGGAAACCCCGCTGGGTGATAATCATCTTGACAAATTCCGTGGCCAGGTCTACATTCGATTGTTCAAGTGAGTTTGGGGAAATACTCCCCAGACCGCTGCTGCCGGGCCTGCCTGTAATGGGGTCGCCACTGAGCCCGGTCTCCCTGTAAAGGTTCCCGCCTACTTTGTAAAGTCTCTGCGTGTTCTGAAACTTGGCCAGGGCAACCCGGTAGAGGGGGAGAACCTGCCCGTTTGAGTATTGACCCGTGATCACGCCGTCTTTTCCCACTGTAACCGACTGGAGGTCACCAGCACCATAGCCGTTGGCCGACTGAAAGATCGTCGTGGAAGCCGTAGCATACTGGGTGGTGGACAGGGAATCATTTGTCCAAGCAGGAGGATCCGCTGTCGGATCAGTACAACATGAGCCGAAATCGAGCTCGATGGATATGTCATTATCCTCAATAAAGGTGGGTGCAAAGGTAAAGTAACCGTCCGAGAGGTCATCGGCTTCTGTCTGCACAACTTCAATTCCTCCGGAATCTATTTGCCAAAGATCAATATCGGTCATAACCCCGTCGGCGCCAAATTTAATAAGTCCCCTTGCCAGCTTCCCCGCCCACTTATCTTCCACAGGGTGGCTAATACCAGTCCTCATATCTTCCTCTGGATTGCAGGTCACAATAAATTCATAGGCGCCATCGGTATCTGCCTTATCAAAATAGATGGTAATATCGTGGGTACTCCCCAGAGAGTCATATACCTTTACGGTGGTTTGGTGCTCGTAGCTGTTATTGTCAATGAATGAACCATCACCATCAGAATCGGTGCCATCCCACGCACTGGATAGGGAATCATCCGCTCCTTGTGAATTATCATCTCCATCAGAATCGAGGTTCATAACAACGTAAACATGGTTGGTCTCGGAAGGAGGCGAGGTAAAAAAATTCAAAAGGATATCAGTTACAGAACCCACATCCTCCCCATTTTCGTCCAGTTGCCATCCCCTAACGATATAGCCCGCTGGGTTTACAAAATTTCCATCCTTGTCAAACCTGAATTCACCAGCACGTGTGTAATATTCATTGTCTTCGTTGTTGGGATCTCTTACGATAAAAAAGCCGGCACCACCGATGGCAAGGTCTGTGGCACAATCAGTCGATTCAAACGATCCCTGGGAAAAACTGCTTGTAATATCTGCCAGGGATGTGCCGCGCCCTACCTGGGCCGTGCCGGCCATTGTTGCTACGGTCTGGCTCAGGACATCTTGAAAGGTGACCCGGCTTGACTTAAATCCGACCGTGTTCACATTGGCGATGTTGTCGCCGATAACGGTCATGGCATTGCCGAGGGTGCTCAGGCCACTTAGGCCTGAGAAAAGTGAACTTGCAAGTCCCATTTTATTTACCTCCTTTGTTTGTTGTTATTCGTTATTTTAAACTTGAAATGAGAAAAAATTACAAATTTCACAATTCATAATCCCTAAATTCCTCAATTCCTAAATATCCATTGCCCATTTCATCTTCTCTTTTGGTCCGCATTCCGAAATCCAATATCCAAAATCGAAGGTTACTGTTTACGGGCCTGACACCGTCTCTGTGTCTTCTGCTCCTGTCTCTGTGTCTTTTGCCACTGTCTTTGTAACTTCAATAATGGTATTATTGCTACTGATCAATATATCCCCGATCATTAGATAAGGGATACCATATTGATATGTTACCCCCGTGACCTCTCCAGAAATATAAGTATTTACGGACACATAATTGCCTGCTTCATCTGTAGCAATAACCTCAAAGGTATAGATACTGTCTTCGACTATCTCTCCACTCTCATCCCTGCCGTCCCAGTCAATATCATACTCACCTGCATCCTTCCTCCCTGGATTAATTCTGCGGATTTCAAATCCGTTACTATCATAAATTGCAATAGTCACCTCAGCTTCATCTTCTAACACGTATGAACCTGATATTACGTTACCGTCATCAATAAGAATTGTATTATCATTGGCCTTCACTGTTTTGCCGATTAATTCGAGGAGATTTTCTTTGTCCTGATTGTAGAGCGTTTCCAGAATACCAGTCAGATTTTTATTCACCCCAAATAGCTGCTCAAGGCTGCTGAACTGGGCCAGTTGTGCAGTAAACTCCGCGCTTTCCATGGGATTTAAGGGATCTTGATTTCTGAGTTGAGCTACAAGCAGGGTAAGGAATTCATCCTTGCCCAGCTCCTTTTTGGCACTAGTATAAGGAGATGTCTCCCCATAAGTTGTTCCAAGTCCTTCTATATACATGGCCCTATTCCTCCCTTCCTTATCTATATATTATGCCACTAAATCCAATAAATGATCGCCTGCTGCCATATTCCGGGCCCCTGATATAGGATCTTCCGTATCAGCCTCCGCGATGAATGGCATCCCATTAAGGTCCTGACCTTGCCATTCCTTTAGCCCTTCTTTTGAATTGGCCAGGGATTGGTCAAAATTATAGTTTATCTGAACATCAAATCTCTCAAGCTTTACCCCCTGCTCTATTAGGGCCGCTCTGAGTTGATGAACATTTGAAAGCAATAGTTGTTTTACCGTACTATTCTCGGTTATCATTCCAAGCTTTAGGACATTGTCTCTAATATCCACCTCTACCTTCAATACTCCCAGCTCAGGGGGTCTCAATTGCAATCTTATGACCCTTTCACCCCTGAGAATAGACCTGGATATCTGTTTTCCTACCTGATCGATCAGATAAGCCGGTAAGAAATTCCTGACAAGCTCTGAATGCTGTTTAACTGTATTAATGGTTTCTGAAAAGGTAGAACCTTTAATACCGTGGGGAATATCCATTATTCTTGTTTCTGGTTTGACCAAATTCCCATCTTCTGTATTCCCTTTTTCTAATACCTGGCGGGCACCCAGACCGGAAAACAATTTGGCCTCTTTAGAAGGAAAAGGAGATTCTACCTTTTGCTGCCCATTTTTGTTATTTATGTTACCTTTCTCTTTCAAAGTAGATAATAGGCTTTCCCTTTCAACCGGTTTACCAGACTTGCCTATTTCTTCTTTGGAATGTAGATTAGCTAATCTAAGCTTAGAAAAGGATGGCGTGGAAGATATGGCTCCATCTTTTTCATTGGCAATAACCACCTTTTCCAGTATCTGGTCAATGGTAGCCTTCACATCAGTTGGTAACCGGTTTCCTTTACCTGATCCTCCTGTTATTTGTTCCAGCGCTGTTATCAGATCTTTAATTGATATCAGTCCACCCTTCCCCTTATCAGTTATCTGAATTCCTCCCCTTATCCGGTTACTGATTCCTTTTAATTTTATGACAAATTTGTTCAGATCCAGTCCCCCACCTTTAACCCTTGCCGAGGCTAAGACATGCTCCGCTTCTTTTGGTGTCAGGCCCAGATATCTCAACACTGATTCAATATAGGGAATAGCCGATGGCTCTATGGTGATAGGCTGATATATCTTTCTCTTGAGCGAGCCAAGCTCGGATATCTTAAGGAAAAATTGGGAAAGATTGATCTCTCCATGGGGATTATTCTGTAACAGTTCCTTTAAAAACTTTTCCGCATTCTCTTGAGAGAAACCGCATTGGTAAAGAAGCTTTTTTAATATAGGGAGATCATTACTGTTTAAGGAGATTTTATTTAATGGTTTCCCTTTCCCTAAAAGTCCTTTCCGGAGGGATTCAAGATAAAAGAAGTGTTCTTTTTTAAGGGGTAATCCAGCACGAGGAGGCTCGGAGGGGCTATTTAAAGATTTTTCTTGAATTGAGTTCATCAATTTCCGGATAATGGGAAAAAAATCCCCGCTGTCTTTTCCTGATTCTAAGGGCTTACACCTAATATCTGTTTTGTAATCTATAGGTAAGGAAAATATTTTTAATAACATCGGGTTCATAGTTTTTTCATTAATTCATACTTTGTAAAGAATTTGTCTAAAGAACTTAGCCGCCTGCGGCGGAATGTTTTTCGACAGGATTAACAGGATTAACAAGATTTTCTTATATTCTTTATATCCTGAACATCCTGTCTATCCTGTCTAAAAAATGGGATTTTCTATACTATTTAATTAGCAATGGTCATACCAAAACAGGAAATAAAAAATTGTTTAATTAATACAACAGGTTAAAGAAAGGCATGGGATAAAACCTAAGGGGAGTGAACATTCAAAATGAAATAATTTACCTATTGGAACGTAGCAAAAGGAAAATATTTCCCTCTTTGAGCACTAAAAGCGCTATCGGCGGATTTTTTATAAGAAACAGAAATTGGCAGGCGGGTACAATAAGTCACCATGCAGGGTTAGCCCGTAGGCGGATTGAATGGGTTGTGGGTCAGTGAACGAGGGGATTGGAATGAAAACCGGATAAAAAAGATAGGTTTTGGCATGGAAAAGATCCCTTGTGGACAATTTTAGGCCAATGCGGTTTTCTTTAGTCCGCCTCTTTAGCTTTCTCTCCGGATGGGTAATTGCGAGTTCTCCGGATCTGCTGTGAGGTCAGCCTTGGAAGGGCCTTCAAGCCTTCCTCATTAGAAACCTCATCTATTAAGCGGAATATATCTTCTGCATTAAAGGGTTTAAATAGGTACTCGACGGCGCCAAGTTCTATGGCGTCTCGTATCTTTGCCTCAACGGGGTAGCCTGTCATCATCACTACCGGTGTATCCGGACTGATTTCTCTTATTGCCCTTAAGACTTCTGTGCCATCTATATCCGGCAGCACTATATCCAGGAATATGAGATTGAAATATTCGCCCTTTACTTTGTCTATTGCTTCCTTGCCTGACTCTACGAGCCTATGCTTCACTTTCTTAATGTCCAATATCCGCTCAAACGCATCACGGATGATTTTGGCGTCATCAACTACAAGGACCCTCATTCCTTTCCCTCCATACTTATGGTAACCGATAACCTAACATGCAGGTAGACTCACTATAAATGTTGTTCCCTTCCCTTGCCTGCTATCCACCTCTATTGTGCCGCCATGATCCTGGATTATTCCATAGCTGAGTGATAGCCCTAATCCAGTATTACTTGGTGATTTGGTAGTAAAGAATGGGTCAAATATCCTGTCCTTTATATCCTCGGGTATTCCAGGGCCTGTATCTTGAAGGATAATTTCTACAAAATTATTTTTGGTCTTTGGTCTTTGGTCTATGGACTGTAGTCTGGTAGTTATTCTCAGTTCTTTTATTGCCTTTTCCGGCATTGAATCCATGGCTTCCCTGGCATTTGTCATGAAGTTCAGGAATATTTGTTGCATCTGATTAATATCAGCATTGACCTTTGGTAAACCAGGGGCAAGGTTTTTTAACAACACAATTTTGTGGGCTTTCAATTGTACTGATACGAGTTGAAGTGATTTTTCTATTGGCTCATTTATGTCTATGGGCTCTTTCCTGATTTCGCTCGCACGGGCAAAGCCCTGGATATTGTCGATAATATCTGTCATATATTCTACCTGTTCTATTATCTGATAAAGATCTTTCCACAACGGACTATTTTTATCTATTTGCGATTCCAATATTTGGGCAAAGAGTCGAATTCCCCCCAGTGGTTGATTTAACTGATGTGCAAGTCCTGCGCCCAGCGTGCCCATTGCTGCGAGTTTGCCTGCTTGAATGAGCTTTGCCTGGGTTTCTCGGAGTTCTTTGCAGGCATTATCCAATTCAGCAACCCTTTTCTTTTCAGTTTCTGCTGCTGCCGTTGCTGCTGCAAGTTCCTTCTCTTTCTCCATAAGACGCTTAATTTCACGCATATCTCGAGCAATACCTATAATGCCGACTAAATTCCTATCTTTATCCCTCATCACTGAGCCAGATAAGCTGACAGGGATATTTTCGCCCTTCTTTGTGCGATACTTCATAGCATAATCGCGAATGGTCCCTTCCTCTATTAATCTCTCTAATTTAAGGCCTTTAAATATGGAGTCTTTTTCCGTAAGGATAGCGCCAACTGGCTTGCCGATGAGTTCTTTTTCTGTGTAGCCTAAAAGGTGAGATGTGGCTTTGTTAATTGTCTTTATCCTGGCATCTGGGTCGACAACAAGCAGGGTATCGATCATGCTCTTAATAATGTTATCTGTATATTCTTTAGCAGTTACCAATTCATCTTGAGATGTTTTCAAATTTTCTGTCATTTTATTGAATGAAATAGCAAGCTCCCCAATCTCATCTCTCGTCTCTATGGGTATTTTGTAATCAAGCTTACCACTGGATACAGCCTTTGTCCCATCTACCAGGTGTCTCACAGGAATAGTAATTCCTTTTGCTAAATACCAGGAGAGAAGACCTACAAATATAATAGCTATTGCAATCATGACAACGTTAGTAAGGATTATGCTTCTCCTCGCTTCAATCACTGATTTTAAAGAAAATCCCAGCCAAAATGTCCAATTTCCATTCTCAACTATATTAAGTGGATTGACGATGACCTTTATCTTCTCGCCAGTCTCTGGGAATATTTGGTCTTTGATCAGCACCTTCTCTGTCCTTAGGGCTGGATCGGATATTCTCTTTCCCCACATCTTGGCATCGTCAGCCAGATATATCTCTCCATTTTGGTTAATTATCCTCCAGTAAACAACTTCTTTAATCTTACGGATTTTCTTAAGAGTTGCAAATGGCCAATAGTGCGTCAGATAGCCAGATTCGATATTAATAGATGCTATCAAGGCATGATGTTTGTGGTCTTCTATCAAACTGTTTTCAAGGGCCCTGGTTCTTTGTCTGGTAAATAGGGTTACGCTAATCAGGCTAAATATAGTAAATGATACTATTATTGAAAAAAAGATCTTATTAAATAAAGTTATCCTTAGACCTATCTTCTTAAAAAGAAGCATAATCTCCCCCTTCTTAGGGACTACTTTTTCTCAAGGACAACTCCTTGTTAAAGACAATCATAGAGTTCACCAGGTTACCGTGTCTATTACCTACTCCTGCCAGGTAACCTTGTTCTCCAAATGTAAATGTTCCAATAAAAGGCGCCCCTCCTATTGCATTGTTGATTAAAAGGGGCATCTTGGGCATCTCTTCTCGAGGTATGGCTAACATAGTGCCGGCACAGAAGGTAAAGATTCCGAATCCAACATCCTCTGCAAGGAGGCCTCCATTTCTCAAGGCCTGTAGGCTGGTTCTCCTTGTTCGGTTAAGAAGCTGTTCCCAGTTTCCACGCATGAGTTGGATTTTATCCCCTGTCTTCATATCAGCAAAGACAGTTAATGACTTAGCGGGAAGATCAAAAGATAACGGGTGGATAGAAAGGTAGTGCGTCTCTCCGCCTTCTCCCTTGATAACCTTTGCCAGGGGATAAAAGGTAGTCCTTGAAAGAATCGTTCCTCCAGTTTTTAACACCTCGCTTAATTTCCCCCCTAACCACCTATTATAGACCTCTGCTGCGGGTTTGCCATTAATTTCGTAGATGACCCTTCCTTCAGCCCTGGTAACAGTACCTCGTTTTATGGTTCTGTAGTATTCGCTCTGGAATGCTATGCCCAGCGTCAAATCTGTATAAATAGCGGTTAAGGCCAGGCCATTGCTATAGACCTGGTCATTGGCATATTGTCTCCAGAATCCCTCTATAGTATTATCTGCCGAGCTACCTCCGATCACAGGAACCCGCTTGCCGATGACATCTGCAATCCCAAGGAGGATCTCTTCCTCCTTTCCGGGCGCAGCGGTTATCAATACCAGATTGGGGATATCCTTTTCGCTTTTTCCGGCATCCTTGATGGCTGCAATAATAGCTTGCTTGGCCGCTTGTCTTGGCGAAGCAGCTTGATCTAAGTTAGCGCCACCAACACCGAAGGAAATCTTATCTGATGATATGGCCATAATGGCCAATGAGCCAACTTCGCCCACATGAAAACCATCCTTAGTCATTACTCCCAGGCAAGAAGTTGCCCCATAAATCTTAACACCACTACCAAACTGCTTTTTCACTTGTTTGAGAACATCTTCTGAGTCATAACCAACAGTAGAAAAGAGAAGGGCATAATCCGACCTTGTCTTACCCAGGTGGCTATTAACCGAAGAAATTGCTTCTTTTACCGCTTCTTTCACCCCATCCTTTATGGACCAACCATAACCTATTTTTACTGAAGCTGCTTTCTCCTGTGTCTGTGCTTCCTGTGCCGCAATCAAAGGAGAACACACACTCAATACCGCTACCAGAACAACTAAATTACCTAATCTCTTCATCACATTCCCCTCCTTTTTTGGTTTTACCCCTCTATCATCACCTTATCCTTGAGTAATAAAGCAAGAATATGAGATTGAAATATTCGTCCTTTACTTTGTCTATTGCTTCCTTCCCTGACTCTACGATTCTATGGTTCACTTTCTTAATTTCCAACATCCGACCCCTAATGAAAATTTAGGATGGATGTCTTTAGAAATAGAGATGTTTCCTATCATAAGTACCAATTTCTGAATTTGACTTTTATATTCACCTATACCCGTTAAGGGCTTAACAGTATCCTCTCAATCTACATAATGTCCAACTGGGGCATAGTATCCGGCTGCAATAGAGAATCCCTATATATTATTAACCCAGCAAATTTCTTGCCAAAATTATCTGATCTGATCCTTTTGAGATGTATATCAATATCTTGCGGCATAAAATAAAGCTTCATACTATATAAGGTGAGACAAGGTTAAAGGGAAGAAAAGCATGCCTATAAAAAGATCCTGGAATTCATCCATGTCAATTATTTGACAATGTCAATTTCTCCGGCAAATGGCAAAATTAAGCGACATGGTTTGCCAATGCTTAGAGTAGATTTTAAGGATATGGTTTTATTGAGTATCAAACGGGAGTGGTTTTTCCAAAACAGGTGTTCAAAGGGACTAATAGACATGAAAATAGAAAGACTGCGAGAAAAATATCCAAAGTCATCTCGATTTCTGATCTCTGATTGTTTTTTCGATGGAGGTTTGAGTGAATATCTTGATTTTTTAAATCTCTTATGATAAAAGGTTGCTAAACCTTGGAAGGGAGTAAGAATGACTATTGAGATTAGTAATAATTGGCCAGTAATGACTATTATCTCACCAAAGGGTAACGCCCTTCAGAAAGATTCGACTGCTTATCTTCCCTCGCAGAATCCTGAAGATACAGTGATACTTGTCAACAGTAAAGAACCTGAATCCAATGCATTCTGGGAAAAGGGAACATTCCTTGATATCTATGTTTGATACTCAAATACATTTGCATAACTATGAAGACATCTATAGACCTTAAGAAAAAATTTTGGATTGACAATGTATCCTGAGAATGACAAATGCCAAAGTCCCAAAGTTCAAATGAATGTCAAAACCCAAGAGCTAAACAGGAGAGCCTGCCCGCCATCGTCCCGCTCTGCGGGACTCAGGACCTGCCCGACGGACGGCAGGCGGGGAGGCGGGCGGGTTTGACATTTGGGTTTTGTTTCCAAATTCTCCCGAATTGATCCCGATCCCATCGGGACGGGGCGGAACTCGGAAGCATTTGACATTTTCATTAAAGTGGTAATTTTCAATATCTTGCATGGTATACGGACTATGCATCCAAAAACATTATCTTAAAAGCTATAGTAGGGTTAATTGGCCATCAAGGAAAGAAAGTTATGGATATTGAGAATATTGATTATAATACAGGAAAACGTATTTCTATAGAATCTGGTACCCAGCTACAAATCGAAATCGAGGGAGTTGCGTATCGTTTTAAAAGCGTTTTGATTGGGATGGAACCAGACGAATATCTAATTATAAAGACACCGATGGTTCCAAGTGATGCGCCTTTTGGCAGCATTAAACATAAGCTTTTTCGAGGAAGCCAAATTGTTGTCCGATATTTATATAAAGGTATTGTTTTTGGATTCCAATCTAAATTGATTGAAGCCATTTATACCCCCATAAAATTACTATTTGTAGAATATCCAAAGATAATTGAACATCATGATCTCCGTTCACAAGTAAGGGTGGATTGTCTCCTTCCTGCTAAAATAAAAATTAAGGATGAAGAGAAACACGGGGTTATCCTGGACATAAGCAAAAAAGGGTGTCGTTATCGAATAAAGGCGTTAGAGGATGAAAAGTTACCATCTATCCAGATAGATGAGAAAATTACTTTGAGGCTTCAATTTCCTGGGATAGAAGATGAACATTTGGTTTCAGGAAAAGTAAAAAATATCAGTAGGGACTACCAAGAGATGTCCCTTGGAATTGAGTTCCATGAAATTACGCCCGAGGTTCAAAACATAATTTCTCAATATATACTTGCTTTTAAAGAACTCTGGTAATGTGATATCTAATTAAGTTATTCGTTATTAGTTATTCAAATAATAATTAACTATTAGTAACTACTCAGGTTCAAAGTTCCGGGGTTCACGGTTAAAATGATGAAAGAGAGGTTCGATTTCGAGACGAATGCGGAGTTCATCCGGTTCTTGCCATACGCTAAGCGGTCTAGAACAGAAGTCCAGAGTGAGCCCTGTGTCACCCTGGATGCACCCAACTGTGAACTGTGAACCTTGAACCTGACAACCTGAATAGTTACAACTATTAACTAAATTGAGCGATTTTTGCATGCCATGACGTCCAAATAACCGTAGAACAGCCGTCTCGGCTGTCCTTGGATTTCACCTGGTTTAAACACCGGAGCTAAGTACTTTCATTTATGGTATTTCTTTATGTCTATTATTATATCACCTTCATCACCATACTCTATAGTCTCCTCGCCCCTGGCATACTGTTTTAGATATTTAACGATATCAGCATAATCCTCACCCGCTATCTTCCCCTCATGTATAAGCTTGGTTATCTCAGGATTTGTAATAAGCCTTGATAAGTATTCCACTAAAAGATCGAGTTCTTTCTTTTGCATCTCTAATTTCATTTCCTGCCTCTTTATCTTCCTCATAAGGGCCCTATCCGCAGCATTCTCCTTATCTAATTCAGGGGCAGTTGCGCTTCCTTTTTGGATTATTGCTAAAATAACCTCATCTCCGATTTTGGCCCCTTTCATCTCAACAATCTCATCTACAGAGATTAATGCCCGAACAATCGCATCTGAGCTGATAATTTCCTTTATTAGACTGTCACTTACCCCTGCTTTTTTTAGTGTGACAATATCCTTAGGATTCACCGCAAATGCGCCGGTTGCGCTAAAAACCAAATGCCAGAGTATCATTATAACTAATATATATTTGGTCATTTTGTTCACCTGCGAACTGAATTGATCCACCCTTTATTGCCGTTTAGCAAGCTTTTCACTTATTTTAGCAGCCTTCTCTATATTTACAAATGAAAGAATATTCCCGACTATTTCCCCTTTCATCTTAGAAAGAAGTTCAACAGCAAACCCTATGTCCAGTTTTTCAATCAAACTTGCTGCCTTCTGAGGTTTCATGGCCGAATATGCCTTTATAAGGTGTTTAAGTCTCTTCTCCTCAACTGTCTTTTTTCTTGTCATCTCAGCTCTGATTTCATTCCTTAATTGAGTAAGTATCACAATTTTATTATTTATCTCCTCCTGGATGGCCATAAGTTCCACCCTCTTTTTTGCAAGCTCTTCTTCTTCTTCTTTAAGCTCCGCCCTCTTCTTAATAAGAAAATTCAAATCAATTTCCTCTTTCCTGACAATAGTTTCATCCTCCCCGCCAGAATTATGGCGGGCAGGCCTGTCCGCCTCGGCTGAAGCCTCGCGACCCGCCTGCTTCGCCTGAGCCTTCGCGATGGCGGGCAGGTGCCGGGCGGGCTTTTCTGTCCCTTCAGGATCTTTTTGCTCCCCTTCTGATGCAATAGCACTTCTTTCCAATAATAAGGGATCAAGTTCTACCTGGTATATAAAAACAGAGCCTAATACAATCTTTACAATTATTAAGGAGGCGAGAAAAATCCGGGTTAATAACTTCATATTCTTCCCCCTTTTCTTATTATAACCAGCTCATCCATTACCTTTTGTTCCTTTCTCACTAATCTCTGCATATACTTTTTAAGCTGTAAATCCTTTAGAACCACCAACATCTTTTTCTTTATTGATTCCTTTTTTAAAACCGCCTCCTGCGTCTTTACTTTTTCCCCTGCCTTTTTAAGGCTAATGTGAGTCCTTTCAAGATCATGGTTTAAACTTTGCAAAAAAGATCTATAAATTTGATAAAGGCGAACATCTATTCCCCTAGACCCTTCATCGCTACATCTTTTGGAGATTTCCATTCTTTTCTTAACCAATCTTTTAATCTCCCTCTCCTTCCCAATATACTCATTCCTGGCATTAAATAAATCTTTCCGGGCCCTTTTTTCCAGGTAATCTCTATAACTAAGTATAGAGTCAAGCCTAAAGGAGAATGGTTTCATCGTTCAATCCGATTGGAGTATTGGAGTGGTGGAGTAATGGGTTTTAAAGGATCTTGGTTTTTCTATCTTTTACATTACTCCAGTACTCCAAAGCTCCAGTACTCCATTATTCTTTAAACAAGTCCTTCAATCCAGCAACACTTTCTTTAAAGGTTACCTTTTGATCTATATCCTGCTGTAGAAATAAATTAATCTTATTGATCATTTTCTTAGCAAAATCTATCTGTGGATCACTGCCATCCACATAAGCTCCTATATTAATCAAATCCTCTGCCTCCCTATAAGTGGAGAGAACCTTGACTAACTCTTTAGCATTATCAAGATGTTCGGGATCAATAATATCTTTCATTACCCTACTAATACTTGCCAATATATCTACAGCAGGGTAATGTCCCTTATTGGCAAGGGTTCGGGATAGCTCTATGTGCCCATCTACAGTGGAGCGAACAGAGTCAGCTATTGGTTCACTCATATCGTCCCCCTCAACCAAAACATTATATATCCCTGTAATGCTCCCTTTTTTCTCGACTGTTCCAGCCCTCTCCAGAAGTTTTGGTATCTGGGTAAAAACACTCGGGGTATAGCCTTTTGCTGAAGGTGGTTCTCCTGCTGCCAATCCCACCTCCCTTAAAGACATGGCAAATCTGGTAATAGAATCCATCATGAGGATAACATCTAAGCCTTTATCCCTAAAATATTCTGCCAGGGTGGTAGCCAGATAGGCGCCCCTTATCCTGACCAAGGCGGGGGAATCAGATGTAGCCACTATAACTACCGATTTTTTAAGCCCCTCTTCCCCAAGGCTTCTTTCGATAAATTCTCTTACCTCCCGGCCCCGCTCCCCGATCAGGCCTATTACTGTTACATCCGCTTCTGTGTTCCTGGCTATCATACCCATTAGAATACTCTTGCCTAAACCTGATCCTGACATTATAGCTATCCTCTGCCCCTTTCCCAATGTTATTAAGGCGTTGATAGAACATACACCAACATCTATCACCTCCCGGATAATCTCTCTTTTCAAAGGATTGAGAACATTTCCATATATCGGGTATCCCCCCCCTGTCCTTATTATACCCTTCCCATCAATGGGGCGACCGAGGCCATCTATTACCCTACCTAAATATTCCTCTCCCACTGGAACGGTAGGCCTTTTATTCATGTCAACAATCCGGCTTCCGGGCTTTATCCCCCTCATTTCACCAAAGGGCATAATAATTACCCTTTTGTCTTTAAACCCTACTACTTCAGCCTGGATATTGAGACCTTCTGAATCTTTAATAGCACAAAGACTACCAACACTTAGCCCTGGCCCATTCCCTTCGGCAACAATTCCTGCAACCTTTACAATCTTTCCCTCCAATTTAATAGGCTGGCATGAATTTATGGCATCTAAATATTCATCCCATTTGATTTGGTAATTTGTCATGTTGATTGATGATTTTTGATTGAAGAGAGACCTTTGAATTTTGCCATAAACAGTCTAAATGGTCATTCCCGTGCAAACGGGAATCCAGCCTGCCTGTGCGTGTCCGCACGCAGACAGGTATTTTCAACTGGTTATGGGTTCCCACTTTCGTGGGAATGACAGAAAGGGGGCGTTTTGCAAAGGTCTCGAAGATTGCAAATTTTCAATTTTCAGTTTTCAATTTTAAATACCCCTTCCAGGCTTTGGTAGATCTTCTCCAACTGTGTTTCAACCGTGGCATCTACATCACCATAAGGGGTTTCTAAAAGACAGCCACCCCTGGTAATGGAGAGGTCAGACGTGACCATTATTGACTTCAGATCCTTGAATTTAGAAAATAATTCTGGTTTTAATCTCTCAATATAATCAAAATCCTCTGGATTGATCCGAAGCATGATTTTACTCTTTTCAGAAGCTAAATCGAATGCCTTAAAAACAATGTCCTTTACAATCCTTTGATCTGATTCTATATGGTGATGGACAATCTTTTTAGCAATAGCAAAAATTAGATCTAAGATTTCCTTTTCATACTGCTTAAGGATCTCCTTTTTTAGATGGCTCATCTCAATGAAAAGATTCTCAATATTTTCAATAACCTTTAATGCCTTTTTCTCTCCTAAATCAAGGCCATCCATTTCTCCTTGTGCGAATCCCTTTTCATACGCCTCCCGCTCCAAAAGAGTAGCCTTTTTCTGGGCCTCTTTTAAAATATCCCCTGCCTCTTTTCTTTTTTTGTGATTATCTCCGATTTCCTCAAGGGGAATAAAATCTGCCTTTTTCCCCCCTCCTACTTCCAGGGAGACAAAGTTAGTTTTATCCTCCCCGCCTGCCGTCCGTCGGGCAGGGCCTGAGTCCCGCAGAGCGGGAGATAAAGAAGGGGGTTCAAAGGCCTCCATTTCAAATCTTGCCCAGGACTTTCCCCTTTCTGATATTCTTTCTGAATTGTTAGACAAAGACCTCCTCTCCACCCTTACCGCTTATAACTATTTTTCCCTCCTCCTCAAGCCTCCTTGCTGTTCGTAAAATAGCTTGCTGGGCCTCCTCAACCTCCATCAACCTGACCGGGCCCAAGATCTCCATATCTTCCCTGAGCATATCTGCTGCCCTCTCTGATAAGCTACTAAATATCTTCTCTGTCAACGCCTCGGAGGCTGTTTTTAAGGACTTAGCCAGTAATTGTGTTTCCACATTGTGTAGGATTTCCCTGAAACTCCTGTCATCAACCTGCAGAAGATCTTCAAAAACAAACATCTTTTGTCTTATAATTTCTGCCAGATCGGTATCCTCCTTCTCTATATTGGATAGGACATAATCCTCTGTCTTTCCATCCACCACATTTAAGATATTGGCCAATGTCTCCACTCCATCAAATTTCCTTGTAGCAATTCCAATCCTGGAAAGATCCTTTTTAATTGACTGATCAAGTTCCCTTACAAGCTCATCCTGAACCTGCCCGATATTTATTATCCTAAGGGCGACATCAACCTTGATTTCCTCGGGAAGGAGAATTAGTATCTCTGCTGCATTTTCCTGTGGAAGGTGGGACAGGATTAAGGCAATAGTTTGAGGATGTTCCCCTTTAATTACATGGACCAGGTTAGGTGCGGTTATGTATGCCAGATCACTAAAAGGGATATTGCTGCTTTCGTCGCCTATAGCCTTATAAACTTCCTCTGCTTTATCTGCATCTAAAGATTCCCTCATAACGTCCTCAAGGAATTTTCTTCCAGAAACATATAGGTTCTCATCGCCTTTAAGGTCTTTTTCAAATTCACTCATTACCGCCTTTAAGACATTAGAAGGAATATCGGTTAGCCGGGACATATGTTTTCCTATCCTTTTTATACTTTCCTCATCTAAATTCTTAAAAAAGGCTGTAGTAAATTTTTCACCCATGGACAGAAGAAGGATAGCCGCCTTCTGAGGCCCAGTTAAGTTTTTAGGATCTAGTACATTGGCTGGCATTACTTACCTATCCATCCTTTAAGGACTTGCTCAATTCTTTCGGGATCATCCTTTGTTAATTCAAGAAGCTTATCTTTTGGAGACATTTTTTTTGATCCAGGAATTTCGGTATATTCTCGTGCACCTGCTGGCAGTTCCTTCCTCTCAAAAGTTTCTTTGGTTGCCTTTTTTATACTCTTTAGCAAGGGCCTGACTATAAGGAAAAATACTAAGGCCAATAAAAGTAGATTTACTATTGTTTTTCTGTAGTTTCCCACGTGTCTTAAGACATCAAAACCCTTTTTTTCAGCCTTTATGTCTGTGGGAATCGCCTCTGAAAATGAGATGGAACTTACCGAAACCTGATCCTCCCTATCCTCACTATAACCCATGGCCTTCTTTACTATATCTTCAAATTTTTTCATTTCATCTTCAATTCTCGGGATGTAACTTTTTTTAATCGTTCCATCTTCTAACTTCTCTATTTTATAAGTTCCATCAATTACTGCGGCAACCGAAAGCCATTTGATTTTTCCTGCTGGTTTAAATATTGTCCTAGTGATTTTATTAATCTCATAATTAGTAGCAATATCTTTCTTCGTCCTTGTTTTCTGAGCCCCGGTTAGAGGTGAAACAACACCCCTTCTCTGGTCAATTTCTGTCTGAGTAGTATCAGCACCACCTTCTGTTGTCTGCAAAGACTCTTCAATATTTCTCTTGCTTCTAACTGCTACTGTAGAGGGATCGTATTCCACTTCATTTAAGGTGATCTTATTGAAATCAATCTCAGCATTTACCCTTACTATTGCCTTGCCTACACCAATAATTCCCTCCAACATGCTTTGAACATTTTTTCTTATCTCGTTTTCTACCTTTCCTTTATAGTCAAGCTGCCCATTGCTTAAAAGGGCAGATGTATCACCCCCATCTCCACCTTTAAAGATAACCCTACCCTTTGTATCTACCACCGTTACGTGTTCGGGCTCGAGGCCTTCAACAGCACTTCCAACAAAATGAACTATTGCAGCAAGTTTGCCTGGTGGTAAGCTTGATTTTAGATCCAACTGAATTGATGCAGAGGCCGGCTTACTCTCCTCGATAAAAAGCGACTCTTTTGGAAGTACTATAAACACCCTGGAGCTGTTTACCTCTTTAAACCTGTTTATCGTTCTTGCTAACTCACCTTGAAGTGCCCTCTGATAATTCAATTCTTGAACGAACTTGGTAGTTCCAAAGCCTGTTTTGTCAAATATCTCAAAACCTACATTGCCCCCATGGGGCAGACCATCACCTGCTAAGACTAAACGTAATTCATATACTTTTTCTGCCGGTACCATAATGATAGTCCCATTAGCCTCAACCTTGTAAGGGATGTTTCTTTCCTTCAGTTTAGAAACAATGGCACCTCCATCCTCTGGGGAAAGATTGTTAAATAAAACCTGGTAATCTGGCTTATTTGCCAAGATAAACATAAAAGCAAAGCCTGCAATTAAAAGGATAAGGATAAAGGCCATGCTGATCTTTTTAGAAAGAGGTAAAGACCTTAAAAGGTTAAGGGACTGACTTACAGAATCGTTCATTCTGATAGACTCCTTAATTTAATGCCTAAAGTGCCTAAAGTGAACTAAAGTGCCTAAAGCCCGCCCTCCCCGACCCGAGACCGGTACGGGATCGGGAGGCGCGATGTGCTTGAATCAAACTGTTAAGTCTATAAGGCACTATGAGCTCGGATCAGCCTATTAAGATTATAGGCCAGACCTGACTCATAAAGCCCTGATTCAAAGGACTTGGATGCTGAAATATTAGAGCCGCAACACTTATTCCAAAAATTTCGCGCCAGGGCGGGCCAATACTCCAGATTTTTTAATCCGCTGCAGGCGGATTAAAATTGCATACGCATTATTTCTCTATATGCCTCAATAACTTTATTCCTTATTGTAAGAAGCAATCGCATTGATATATCAGCCTTCTGAAGGGCTATCATTGTCTCATGAATATCTGCTTTTCCTTGTAGAAGATCAACAATAGATCTATCTCCCTCTCCTTGTAATCTGTTGACGTTGTTAATCGCTCCCTTTATAACCGTGCTAAACTCTACCGGACCTTTTTGCTTAACCTTTTCAGTGTTTTTAATAGGGACTTGCTGTACGTTTTCAATCCTTAGATCACCCATCTCTTACCTCCTGTAAATGCTCGTTGATCGGCTATGGTTACGCTGCCCGTTTCGTTAACCGGTTACGTGTATCGTCCTTTTACGTTCCCGTTACACTAACCGATCCCCGATTCTCCCGAAGTGATCCCGATCCCATCGGGGCGGGGCGGGACTCGGAAGACGGGCCTCGTCACCGTCACCATTACCGATACTGTCCTAAATTGAGTGATTCTTGCATGCCAAGATAGCCAAACAACGGTAGGACAGCCGTCTCGGCTGTCCTTGGATTCCACCTCTTAAGACAGGCGAGACGCCTGTCCTACTGGTTTAAACATTAGAATCGCTCAAGTTAGGTCTGTTACTATTTCCCTATTTCAAGTGCCTTAAGTGCCATCTGCTTTGTTGATTTTATAGCCGCTACATTGGCCTCAAACGCCCTTCTGGCCATAAGCATGTTTGTAATTTCTACAATAAGGTCAACATTTGGCTTGAGTAAATATCCCTCCTTATCTGCATCAGGATGCCTTGGGTTAAAGACCCTCATAAAAGGACTCTTATCTTCGACAATATCATCAATTTTAACCCCCTCAACCTGTAAGGTGAGAATCCTATCGAAGTCCTCAAATGGCTTTGTACTCATAACAACCATCTTTCTCCTATAGGGCCCACCTTTTTGTGTTCTGGTAGTCTCAATATTGGCAAGGTTGCTGGCAATGATATCCATCCTTTTTCTCTGTGCATAGAGCCCGGAGGCACTTATCTCAAGAGATAGTAAAAAATTCATCCTATCGCCCTCCCTCTCTTATAACCTCTTTCAATATGGCTATCTTCCTCGAAAGAATTTCAATTGCTGTCCTGTAACTCAAATTATTCTCCATCAACTTTGTCATTTCCCTGTCTATGTTGACCCAGTTAAAACCATTCCATTCACCCTTTTCCTCAAAAGGTTCAACTTTATGTGTGGAATTCATCGGTAAGCCAATATGTCCCGGATTTGTCCTGATTAAATGAACCTTATGATCAGATTCCAGTGCCTGGGCCAGGGAAGCCTTAAAGTCAATATCTTTTGCCCTATAATTAGGTGTATCTAAATTGCTAATATTACTGGCAATATGGGTATGCCTTTGCTGAGCTATTCCGATTGCTCGCTCAAGTGCAAGAAATGTTTTTTTAAATGATACGTTAGCTGGCATGATATTATCCTTATTATCGTTACTGGATAGAATTGAAAATTGAAGATTGACAATTGCAAATCTTCAATCGAAAATAGAAAATCCAATAATCCCTCAATTCCTAAATTCGCAATCTCTTAAATAAAATTTTAAGCAATTTACATGCCTTTTTTATTGTGTTTCCATTTTTTTTCTGTATTCGTTTAGTTTATTCCTTAATGTCCGCACACTTATGCCTAACATCTCTGCTGCATGGGTCCTGTTGCCATTTGTCTGGTCAAGGGCATGAAAAATCACCTTTTTCTCCATCTCTTTCAGTGAAACTGAGGGCATAAAGGTAAATTTTGTATCTTCAGCTGGCCTATTCTTCTCAGTAATGAAAAGGTCCTTCTTATCTATTAAAACTCCTTTGCGCATCAGTACCGCTCTTTCAATAATATTTTCAAGCTCCCTTACATTCCCTTTCCATGGCATACTAATAAGCAACTGCATTGCCTCTTCTGTCAATCCTTTGACATTCCTGTTATCTAAGCTATTGTATTTTTCGATAAAATAATTTGCGAGCAGAGGTATATCATCTTTCCTCTCCCTCAATAGAGGTAAATGGAATGGGACAACATTTAAACGGTAATACAGGTCTTCCCTTAATTTTCCATCCTTAAGCTGTTTTTCAATATCCCTATTTGAGGTGGCGATAATCCTGACATCCACAGGGATCGGGCCCGTTCCTCCAACCCTATCAATCTCCCTTTCCTGGAGCACCCTAAGAAGTTTGGATTGAAGTTGGGTCTCCATCTCGCTTATCTCATCCAAGAGCATGGTTCCATGATTGGCTATCTCAAACTTGCCCTTCTTTCTGGCAAGTGCACCTGTGAAGGACCCTTTTTCGTGGCCAAAGAGTTCGCTTTCCAGCAAGGTTTCTGGAAGCGCGCTACAGTTTATAGCTACAAAGGGTCTATCCCTTCTACTGCTAAAATGGTGGATATATCTGGCAAAGAGTTCTTTGCCTGTCCCTGACTCCCCCTGAATAAAGATAGATGCCTGGCTGTCAGCTATATCTCTTGCTTCCTGCAGAAGCCTATTCATTTCCCTATTTTTTGTTATTATAGTAAACTTAGTCTTTGGCATGTCTCTATCTGTAACAGTCAAGACATTAGATATCTGGGAGATAATGATTTCTATCATTTCAACTGTCAAAGGTTTTAAGATAAAATCATAGGCACCCAGCTTCATTGCTTCTACCGCCTCCTTGACTCTGGCATTAGCTGAGATAAGGATCACGGGTATGGATTCATTTACCTCTTTTATCCTCTTTAAAAGATCAATACCGTTCATTTTAGGTAAATTTAGATCTGTTATGACAAGGTCATGGTGGTCACTAACTATTTCTTCAAATGCTGACAGACCATCTTTAGCTATACTAATATGGTAGCCTGATTCAATAAAGATCTTACGTATGGCTGATCGATGGTTCGAATCATTTTCTACCAGTAATACCTTCTTCTTTCTCATGTATGACATCCATTTAAAAGTGCCTAAAGCCCGCCCTGGAGCGACATAATCAGATTAGCCTGCTAAGCCTATAGGGTGCTACGTGCCATGATCAGCCTATTACGCCTTTAAGCCAGGTCTGGGCCAGGGTGAGCTAAAGCCCGCCCTGGAGCGACGTGCTTGAATCAAACTGTTAAGTCTATAAGGCACTACGTGCTCGGATCAGCCTATTAAGATTATAGGCCAGGCCTGCCCGCCGTCTGGCAGGCGGGTCTCGGCCAGGGTTATAAGTGCCTAAAGCTTAATTCCTAAATTCGAAATTCCTAAATCCCTAAATTCACAATCCCTAATCCCAACCCGTTTATTGTGTTCATCCAGTTTCAAGTTTCAATTTTCTAGCAATTCTCTATTTCTTCTTTGATTTTCTGATCTCCCTATTAAACTCAATCTCTGCTATCCTCTCTTTAGCAAGGTTGCTCCAGAATGGATCATTTAGACTGGAAATCTCGTTATAGAGGGCAAGGTAATCTTTCTTTTTATCTAAAAGCCTATAGCACTGAGCAATCTTGAGCTTAAGCAAGATTTTATTTTCCTCCTCCTTCTCCATCTCAAGTGCATTGTTAAAGATAGAAAGGGCCTCTTTGGGATAACCAAGCTTAAGATAAAGGTCTCCTATCTCTTTATAGATGGGAGGATAGCGTATATAGCAATCCCTTTTTAACCGATCCGCCTCCCTCGTCGACTCCATAGCCTTCTCATTACTATTGTATGCAGTTAATGCCCTGGCCTTATCAGCAAAAATTCTTGCCCTATCACAGGCTCTTAGATGATATCTCAAGGCAGAGGAAAACATCTCTACCGCTTGTTGGTATCTTTTTTGTTTAAAAAGGATTCTCCCTTTCAGTTTGTATGCATAAGGAGTGTTTTTATCAGTTGGATAATTATTTATAAGCAGATTCAATCTTGAAAGGGCTTTTCCGAGCTTTTCTTTCTTAAACAAATCACTGCCCACATAGAAAAGCAGATCTGCTGGTTTTTCCTCATCCGGCAAAAGGGAATCAGCCATTTTAAACATCTCTGTAGCCATATCCTGAAGATTTAAATTCAGAGAACACCGCGCAATAATCAAAAACGGATCAGGGGAGTTGATCATAGAAAATAGGTCTTTCTCCCTCTGATAGATATTTATAATATTAATATATCTCTTTCCTTTCATTTTTTCTTTCAGCATTGCTTCAAAAGTATTATTCAGAGCATGTTTGCACTCTTTTTTTAAGGATGTCCGGGGATATTTCTCAAACAACTCCTTTAAGGCCTTGAGGCTTTTATCATAATCTTTTTCTTTCTGGTGGATAAGGGCAAGCTTTAGAAGTGCTAACTGTACCAAGGGATTTTCCTTATCCTTTTTAAGGAGATAGTTAAGAACATCAGTATATATCTGCCTGGGCACACCTACCTCTTTACCTATTATTTTAACATGCGATGCAATTCCCTTTTTTATCTCCAACGCCCCCTCTTCTTGTTGTTCTGCAAGCCTGATTAGACTGATAAGTGCCCCCTCTGTTTCAGGGTGACGTTCGATAACCAACTGATAAAATTTTACAGCATCTTTCATCAATCCCTCATCTCGATAGGTATCTGCAATCTTGGCTAATATAAGATGGCTCGTTTTTTTATCAGGCCAGCTATTATAAAACCTAAATAGGTTTTCTCTGGCCTTAACATTATCTCCCAACTGGTAATAGTTATAGCCAAGATATTTAGAAATCTCTGGGTGCTGGTATATGTTTTCAGGATCTGTTATCAAAAGACCAGAAAGAATGTTGATGGATTTTCGAAAGCTATTAATCTCATAGTAGATCTTGGACATCTCTATTTTAGCCTTTGTTTCTCCAGGTGAGCCTCGATACCTACAAACTACATATTCTAAAATAGAAAGGGCCTCCTTTCTCTTTTTTTTCAGGATGAAAAGTTTAACCTTCTGCATTAATGCCCTCAGGGCTGCAGTGGAGTCTTTATATTTCTTAACTACAAGATTGTAATAGGCCAATGCCTCATAGTAATTTTTTATCTTAAGACATAAATTCCCTATTGCAATGAGGGCATCTGGCACATATATGGATGTCGGGAATCTGTTAATAGCATCCTCATAATGGGTTTTAATTTCTGTAAAATGAGCTGAAATAGATTGTGAATATAATTGCTCATAAGATTTTGCCAAGAGAAAATATCCCCTCTCTGTATATCTCCCTACCGGGTATGTTTTAATGAGATGATTAAGATTCTCGGCTGCCTCTGACCAGTTTTGAGCCCTGTATGCATTAAGACCTTTCAAAAAAAATGCAGTATCATCCTGGCCATCGTCTGCCTCGATTTTAATCAGTTTCTCTAAAACCGAAATCTCCTTATTGGTACGCCTGCTGCAGCTCTGAGAAAATGCAGTATCATCCTGGCCATCATCTCCTTTAATTTTAATCAGTTTCTCAAAGTCCGGGATCTCCTTATCAGGTCGCCTAAGGGGAATCTGGTTAGATGGCCCTTTTTCTATTAACTCTCTTGATCTAAGGAAGATAGTTAACCTATTATTTGCAGACATAGCCGTAAAGATGGGTATATCCGTTCCTTTAATGTCTAATACCAATCTGATTCTTTTTGAATGATATCCAACCCTTATACCTTTCAGATACGGGCTTTTTACAGGAATAGTCATAGATTCAAAGGAAACGGCAGAATTAAAGATATAAACCACAATCCTGGGTGGAAAATCGATGGTCATGGTAGAATAATCGGAAATTTTACCATTCCCCAAGACATTTACAGTTGTTCCATGTTTACTATCTTTTGTAGTAATTGAAATTATTCTGTTCATCAGGCCTTTATTAGAAACTGAAATAGAGGGGCTGGTGGTGGCATTCAGATAATATGGTGACACCAGTAGCATGAAGGAAAAAAGTAAGGTGAGCATAGATCTACTTTTAGGATAGAGTTCCATACAGATTTAGGCAGCAATTACTATGCCAATGGCATAGAATTGCCAATTGTCAATTTTCAATTTCAGAGAGATTGAATAGGCAAGACATAACAAATAGCGGACATGAAGACGGGAGGTTAACAATTTTCAATCGTCAATTATCAATTTCATAGGGATGGGTTAGGCCGTCATTATTTTGACAATAGAGGAGGGTGCCTATGCGGAGGCTATTTCAGTAAGTTTCTGTTTTTTGATCTTCTCCACCAGGGTTGTCCTGTTGATATGAAGAAGCTTTGCAGCCTTTGTTTTAACCCAATTGCTCTTATCTAAGGCCTCAAGAATAAGCCGTTTTTCATAATCTTTAACAGCCGAATCAAGGGTTAACCCTTCCTCAAAAAAATCCTCTTCAACTGGTTGAATTGATCTGCCAATCTGCTGGATATGTTCAGGAAGGTCGTCAAAGTCTACCACCTGGTTATCACAAAGAACTATGAGTCTCTTTATCACATTTTCAAGTTCTCTCACATTACCATGCCAGTCATAGTCAAGCATGGCATCCATTGCGTGATGGGAAAATTCTGTGATCCTCTTTCTCTTTCCCTTTTGAAATTTTTTCATAAAAAAATCAACAAGTAAGGGGATATCAGATCTTCGCTGTTTTAAAGGAGGTACCTTTATTGGAATAATATTTAACCTATAATACAGGTCTTCACGAAAATTTCCCTTATTTATGGCGATAGTTAAGTTTTTATTAGTGGCAGAGATAATCCTGACATCTACATGGATGGTTTTGGTCCCGCCAACTCTTTCAAAGGTTTGGTCTTGCAGCACTCTTAATAACTTTACCTGCAATGCCGGACTCATTTCCCCTACTTCATCTAAAAAAATGGTCCCACCGTTTGCCATCTCAAATCGGCCAATCCTGCTCTTATAGGCACCTGTGAAGGCCCCTTTTTCGTGGCCAAAGAGTTCGCTCTCAAGTAATGCCTCTGGAATGGCTCCACAATTAATAACAACCAGTGGTTTATCGCTCCGGGAGCTGTTGTAGTGAATTGCTCTTGTTATCAATTCCTTTCCTGTACCACTGGCTCCACTAATAAGTATGGTGCTATCTGTATCAGCTACCTTTTCTATTAGGTCATATATATCCTGAATAGCCTTACTTGTACCGATGAGATTATTATATCTGTATTTCTGTCGTAACTCCTTTTTTAGCCTGATATTTTCTTCCTTAAGGTTTTTGAACTCGAGAGCCTTTTCAACAACAATCAAAAGCTCGTCCGATGTTATGGGCTTGGTGATATAGTCAAATGCACCATTTTTTATTGCATCAACCGAACTCTTAATGGTTCCATAACCGGTGAGAATAATGCACTGTGTTTTAGTTGCTTTGTTTACTATATAGTTAAGCACTTCCATACCGCCAACATCTGGCATCACGAGGTCTGTAAGGACAAGATCGAAGTAATTTCTCTCTAACTTTTTAATTCCTGACTCCCCGTTAGGGGCAGCTACTACTTCATTGCCATTAGACTTTAATATATCAGCGATGACCTTCAATATGACAGGATCATCATCTATGATCAGTATCCTTGGCATATGGTATTATTCTTCTCCGAATTTCTACATCTTATCAAAATCAGAGGGCTTTTAGTGATGGTCTGTTTTTATTATCCACATGGAGTAATGGAGTGGTAGAGTAATGAATAGTAAAAACTGAAAAGATCATTTTCCTATTCCTCAACACCCCTGGCCCAGACCTGATTTGCATGGCGGAGTTCTGAGGGCGATGCCGCCATAACATTACAGCTATAGGATCTTATCCCCTGAAATTCGCGCCAGGGCGGGCCATCACTCCAGTACTCCATTAATCCAATACTTCAGTTGAGGCAAAAATCCTAAGTTTAAGATGGCCTCGAAAGAGAATAGTAGAAGCTATAACTTGATAGTATAGGAATTTCCTTTTTTCAAACGTAGCGCAGGGCTTCAGCCCTGCATCATAACGGCAGAGCTAAAGCTCTGCACTACAAGTCCGCACCGAAGGTGCGATATGTTCATATTAAGGTTTTAAATATAATCCCCCCGATGGAACTTAAATACAGCCACATTTGCAGTCACAGCTAAGTCTTTGATAAACCCATCAAGATCTTTATCATTAATCCCTTTATCAGCAGCCTTGGCTTCCATAAGGCCCACCTCTTTTTCGATACTTTCTACCAAAGGCTCAATATCTTTTAATGTCTTTGAAGGATCAATCAACCCTTTTGCATAATCATCTAAGATATTAAGGATCTTATTGCTATGTTCTAAGACATCTGCTTTAATATCAATAGGGGTCTGGAAAGTTGTTGCATTTATTTCAGCCAGTTTCCGATCAAAGATTTGCTTGAATCCATCATCTTTATTTATCTTATTAGAAGATGACAATTGTGCCCGGTATAAATTTGCTATTTCTTTAATATCCATTTTCCAACCTCCATGGTTGAGTTGTTTACTGGTTGACTAGTTGAGTAGGCAACACCACTTAACTACTTTATTATTCGGTACTGCTAAACAGTTTCTTTAGAGAAAAATAGACATCAACCATCAAATACCTTTTTCAATTTTTCGCCTATTGTTTCTGCAGTAAACGGTTTCACTATGTAGCTACTTACCCCTGCCTTGACTGCCTATATAATATTATCTTTTATACCTGTCTGGTCAAGGCCCTGGCTTTTTTTGGGGGCTGGTTAACTCTGCTACCTTTTCCTCTACAGCCCTCTGCAAATCTTCCTTGGAGATATCAGGATTTTTCTCCCTCTCAGATAGCTTAATACCAAAAGATATGACCATAACTTTAACCTTTTCCTCCATTTTTCTTACAAGATTTATAATATGCTTAATTCTTTGGCCGGTCAAGTCTTGAAAACTCATCTGAACGAATGAATTGAGCAATCGCTAACTCTCCAACCATGTCCACTACATTATCGAGCTTGTGTTTATTTATCTTTACCTGGAGAGCAACTGTTTGGGCAGATCTTTTCTGTTCCCTGAGGGCAGAGACTACCTCCCTTGTTTCAACCTTTTTCTCCTCAACAAGTATCTCTCCAATCCTTTTGTCAGGATCTTCCTTTTGAATATCAAGGGCATCCTCTACATCCTCTTTAGAAACTGCCCCCTTTTCTACCAGCATCTCACCCAGGAGCCTTTTTCCCTCTCCTTCAGCCTGGGTAAGAAAATGTTCAATCCTCATCGCTCTCTAACTTTGAACCCCTGGCCCAGACCTGGCTTACCTGTCCCATTGGGTAGAAACGGATAGCGTAGCATTCAGTGCGATCGTGCCAGGAATGCACATCAAATCGCGCCAGGGAAGGCGTGAACCCCGGAACTTTGAACCTGAGTAGTTACAAAAAGAATGTTTTATGCCGGTCAAACTTTCTGCATGACCTATAAAAAAATACCCTCCATTAGCAAGATGATGGAAAAATTTTCCTACCAAAATCTCTTTTGTCGGGTTATCAAAATAGATCATGACATTGCGGCAAAAAATAACATCGAAAGGTTCTTTAAAGTGAGATTCCTCCATAAAATTGAGCCTCTGGAAGCTTATCTTTTCTCTAGGCATCAGCCATCCTTGCTGTCATACCTCTCACCCTTCCCTCTTCTAATGGCCTCTCTTTGCCTTTGAAATACACAGGTAATAATCTTTTCCCTATCATTTGGTTTGAGATCAAGGAATTTGATCCCAAGGTGGTACATAGTCTTACCCTCTTCATCAACTGGTGTTACCCGAATAATCTGGCCAAATAGATCAATAAGAACGAGAGGAAACCTTGAGAGAACAAAATTTGCGTGAATGATCTTGCCAGGTTCAACGGGTTTATCCACTACTATATTCATCCCTGAACTGCTAATATCTATTCCTATCCCCTCATAGTTAAAGAACCCTTTTTCCGCTTCACCCTTCGATAATATGGACAATATCCTGTCCAATTTCTCATCCATATGAAGAAGTAAATCTATAAGGCAGGTATTTGATGTGCTATCAGTATCTCTATCAGTATCGGTGATATCAATGATTGGTTCTTCCTTATTTGGAGAAAAAATTTCCTCTTCAGATGTCTTTAGTTTTTCGTATTCCTCCGGGGTTATAATAGTATATTTAACTTTAAAGGAAAGATCTCCCCTAACGTGAGAACGTCTCTCCTTTGGGATTATATCAACCACCTATCCCTCCCAATGAAAAATCATTTTCTTTAAAGCAACAAGGGTGGAAAATAACGGATTATACTTGAATGACTGCAACTATCATACCATCACCGATTCCTTAGTGTCTCTCATCTCATTTAAGATAAACGGGAAATAGGGGATTTAAATGTCTGTATACGAATTTAGACGCTTATCTCTGGCCTCCACTAAAGAAGCTTATGATTTTACATTCCGAAAAGTGAATGTCAGGTTTCTTGTCACAAGTGTCAATATTTTGACAGAATTAATAGCTTTTTTCCCCTTTTTGTTGTTCAATAACCAGGCTTCCAATCAAAACAGGGGATAATGGAATTGTTTATTATTATCTTGCCTCTCTACCTTGGCATAGAACACCCTATAATTAACTTTTATATTCCCTGTAGCTTGTGCTACAGGGTTTCCTTACAGTTCCTCCCCCTTCCCCGCTAAAGACGGGATCTTCGACAATGGGGAGGAGATTCGATAAAAAATACCCCGCAGATTGCTGCGGGGAGGTTCATCAAACGTAGGGGCTTGACCTGTCGAGAGCCTCAAGGTCGAACGAATCGAACCCCTACATTTTTTAATATTTTGGCTTCAATAAATAAAATCAAAAGAATTAATTCTCAACATTATTTTGGCACGATTCCTGCCGAAATATTGTAATAAGTTAATACTTGCTCATGGATGTAATCATCACCTTAGTCCTTCGATTAATAAGTTCGATTACGAACTTATTTAGACTTCGGCTGAGCTCAGTCGAGCCGAGTGAGCCATTTGGTCTGAGTTCAAGGTCGAAGACAATTGCTCCGAGCTAACTTGTTAAAATACGTCAC
>JAUWNK010000147.1 GCA_030612685.1 Desulfobacteraceae bacterium | reverse complement strand
AGAACAGGATCTTTGAATCGATGATAGATCATCTCCATGATGATACCAAGTACATTGTGGCAGATTCAGGCTACGACGACGGAAAACTTACTGACAAGTGCGAGTTCAGAAAGAACGATAAATACATTACCCGTCGCCTTGGGGTGCCCATGGAAAAATGCAAACACACAGCTTCAAAACGTTTGCCATATATCCGCTTCTTCAAATCGGAGAGGGGACAACGCCTGTTCCGATTAAGAAAGATCACAGTGGAGCCAATGTTTGATATTCTCAAAAGCCTGTTCACGCTGGAACCGGTCTGGATGAAGGGGAAACGAAACGTCCAACCCCTTCTTCTGCTTTCTGTGTTCGCCTACCAGCTTCTGCTCCTTTTCAATTTTGTGAACGGAAGACCTTTATCTCATGTGAAATACATAATAGATGGAGTATAATAATGACCACCCCTCAATTAATTAGGCTTTATTGAATCCGCCGAAGGCGGACAAGGGTTCATTCTCCGTAGCTTGCTGGGTTCACATATTTTTTCTGGTTTTCGATACATAGTAGCTTGCTGCAAAATTATTTATTATATCATATTGGCTTGATGCTTAGCATTAGAATAATTTTATAGTCTTTAACTTTTCAGTTGCCATGTGTTAGCATTGCAGAAAGCACTACAATTGAGGAATACAGAATAAATATTTTCGAATGAAAACAAAGAAATGAAAGGAGGATTTAAAATGAAGATTGCAGTGGCAGCTGATGACAAAAATAATGTCGCTGAGCACTTTGGCGGCAGCTCCTTGACAATTATGGCTACTGTGGAGGGTGGTGAAGTCGTCAAGAAAAAGGAAAGAACTAAACCAGGTCATGATGAATTTGCTGAGTGGGAACATTATCCCCAAACTGATGAAAAAGGGAGGCATGGTTTTGGCCCAGAGGCTGAAAAAAGGCATGAAATGATATTAGATTCTTTCAAGGATTGCGATGCCTTAATTGTGAACCGTATTGGAACAGGAGCATATAACTTCTTCACGAATGCAGGAATTAAGGTAATCGCCACAGATGTAAAAAACATTGATAGTGCAATTTCTCTATATATACAAGGAAAACTAAAACACTTTGATTCTCACGTTGATTAACTGTTTTTTAAAAAGCAAACCCATAAATATTAGGGTAGCCCGAATATGCTTTGCTCAAGGTGATTATTGAAGGTAAGGCAAAGGATTTTTGCATAAGATGAAATCTGAAAAATAAATTAAAAATACTTGACAAATATTTTTCCATTTATTATTAGAATAATGAAATTTAATTCGTAATTATTAACAAAGATTATTATAATGAATAACAAAGATATCGAAAATACCTCCAAAAATAACATCACACCAACAATGGAAGACTATCTGGAGGCTATCTATAATCTTGCCAAGGAAAAGAGGGTTGTCAGGGTCAGGGATATTGCCAAAAGGCTCGGTGTTAAAATGCCTTCTGTCACCAATATGCTCAAGACCCTCAGCAAGAAAGGCATGATTGACTATGAAAAATATGAATATCTTGAACTCACAGGGAAAGGTAGTGATGTTGGACAAGAAATAGATCGCAGACATCAAATCTTCAGGAATTTTTTAAATAACATATTAAAGATAGACTATAATCAGGCAGATGAAGATGCCTGTAAAATGGAACATGCTGTCAGTCCTGCTACACTTGAGGCATTTGTAGATTTTATGGAATTTATAGATAGCTGTCCCAGGGGTGGAGCAAGCTGGCTTGATTATTTTGATGAATACAGAGTGCATGGACAGCCAAAGGATAAATGTCTGGAGCGAATGAAACAGTTTGCTCATGAATACAATGCAAAGATAAAGGAGATGGAAAAAATCAAGATAGAGGAAGAAAGATGATGCCACTTACTGCTTTAAGCCCAGGCCAAGAGGTTACCCTTATAGACATACAGGGAGGAAGAGGCCTCAGATCAAAGCTTTACAGTATGGGGCTTATTCCAGGAGTAAAGCTTACTCTAATGGGTAATAGAGGCGGCCCTATTATGGTTGCAGTAAATGATACAAGACTGGCCCTTGGTTTTGGTATGGCAAGGAAGATCATTGTAGAGTAAATTTTTTTAACCATAATATTAGTAAGTTCTAATTAAATTATAATTACTAAACAATGAAAGGTATTCAAAAAATAGATCTCATAGAAATTATTGATAAAAGCACTGAAGATCTCCATCAAAAGATAGATATGCATCGCTACCTTATGGCCACTATTCTTGATAAAAAAGTAGGTGAAAATAGATTAAATCACATCCTTTTGCCCGACTCTAAAAAGGATTTAAGGCTATCAAATGCTATAAAAGAGGCCGTAGAGGTTTTGGAAGATACAAGGAAGGCATTTAAATCAAAGAGGTTGGAGGCACTGCGAAAAAGACTTACTCAAGTATTGACAGAGACAGAATAGGAATAATCAGGGATGTCTTGCGGCCCAGAAGCGAGACAGGGAAGTGAAGGCATAACTTGGATCTTTTATAAAGTAGGAGAAACGGATTATGACATTGGATGAAATGAAACCCGGAAAGGAATGTGAGATTGTGGATGTTTTAGCAGATGGTAGTCTTGGGCAGAGGTTGATGGATATGGGCTTTATTCCCGGAACCCGGATACATATCATTCGCAATGCGCCCCTGATAGATCCGATAGAGATAGAAGTGAAAGGATATAATGTTAGCCTTCGCCATTCCGAGGCAAAAGAAGTTGAGGTGAAAACATTATGAGTAAAGAATCCAAAAAAATACTGGTGGCTGTAGCTGGCCAGCCAAATTCTGGCAAGTCAACTATATTTAATATCATGACCGGCGCCAGGCAGCATGTTGCCAACTATCCTGGTGTGACCGTGGAGAAAAAAACGGGTTCTTATCACCTGAAAGGAAATAATATTGAGCTTGTTGATTTACCCGGAACATACAGCCTCACCTCCTATACCCAGGAGGAGCGGATAGCCAGAGATTTTCTTCTCAATGAAAAGCCTGCGGTAATTGTGGATGTTGTGGATACCTCAAATTTAGAGCGAAATCTATATCTTACCTTCCAGTTAGCAGAAATGGGTATCCCCCTTGTAATTAACTTAAATATGATGGATGTGGCTGAAAGAAGGGGGATGAATATCGATGCAGAAAAATTAGGCCAGCAACTGGATTCACCAGTTGTACTTACGGTCGGAAACAGAGGCAAGGGGAAAAAGGAACTTAAAGAGGCTGTATGGACAATATCTAAAGAAGGTAAATCTAACCAATTTCGTCTGGATTATGGAAAACCATTAGAAACATATCTGAACCCTCTCGAAAAACTCCTCTCAGAGGATACAGTCCTCTCCGCCAATTATCCGATTAGATGGCTTGCAGTGAAGCTGATGGAAAACGACACTGAAGCACAAAGATTGGTCAGGGAAAAATCAAGTGATGGTACCAAGATCCTGAACTTTGTAGATGAGAAAAGAAAGGATTATACGTTAAGGCATAAGAAGGCCCCTGAAAAGGCTATCGCCCAGATGAGGTATCAGGTGGCCCAAAAGATTGTGGAGGCAAGTGTCACACGAAAAAAGGGGATAAAAAGAAGTCTTACAGACAGGATCGACCAGATAGCCTGCAACCGGTATCTTGGTCCAATTATCCTGGCTGCAACAATCTATCTCCTTTATGAACTTGCCATAGTCCAGGGCTATAATATAACTCCCTATACCTGGCCTCTTCTGGCTGCGTTTCGGGATTTTTTTGCATCAGTCCTTCCTTCTGTGGGATTTATTTTTGATCCATTTTTTCGATCCATGCCTCTATGGGTGACAGATGGAACAATAGCCGTATTAAACTATGTCCCTATCTTTCTTATCCTCTTTGCATTCATAGCAATCCTTGAAGACACTGGATATATGGCCAGAATGGCATTTATCCTGGATAGGATCTTCAGATACTTTGGCCTCCATGGTCAGTCTGTTTTGCCTATGGTTATTAGCGGTCTATACGTTGGTGGGTGAGCTATACCAGGTGTCCTCGCGTGCCGAGGCATGAAAGATGAGAAGGCTCGGATGGCAACTATTATGATTGTCCCTCTCATGAACTGCCTTGCAAAAATCCCATTTTATGTGCTTTTGATCGGGATCTTCTTCTCAGCATATAAAGGGATTACCATGTTTTTTATAGCAACCATTACCATTATCATAGCCCTTGCCATAGCCAAGGTCTTAAGCCTAACGGTACTCAGGAAAAAAGAAAGTTCACCTTTTATCTTGGAGATGCCACCCTATCATTTGCCCACTATTCAAGGCGTCCTTAGGCGCTGCCTGGAAAGGACCTGGCTCTTTGTTAAAAAGATTATCACTATAGTTATTGTGGTATCCATTATTGTTTATGTGCTTATTTATTTCCCTGGTATCAGTAAAGAGAGAAAGGCTTATTACATAAGTCAGGCCAACCAAGTACAGCAGACCTTCTTTAATAAAATAGGTAAGGATAATCCCTATACCCAACTTTTTACCGGGGATAAATTGATGAGTTTTGCACGATACTGGGATGATTATAAAAAGGCAAAAATGAGTGCTAAGGGTAAGGAGGCAAAAGAGGTAGTTGATAAGAAATTCAGGAAGGAAAATTTTGAATTCTTTAAGATTATAAAAAAAGGGAAATATAAATCAGAAGGGAAAGTTATAAAGGATAAATATGCCAAGAAGGTCTATGTGGCATATAAAAAATTGGATAAAGCCAGAAATAAACTCAGGAGAGAAAACAGGGAAGAGACGATAGTAGGTAGCTATATGGGCAGGGCCGGACGTTTTATAGAACCATTTACCAGATGGGCAGGCTTTAACTGGCGGATAAATATTGCCTTGATGAGCTCATTTGCTGCCAAAGAGAGTAGCGTGGCAACCCTGGGAGGTATCTACCAATCACCACCGGGCGATGAAGATAAGGTGCTGGAAGAAAGAATTAGGGAAAAAGAGAAAGGCTGGACGGCTCTCCATGTGCTGGCCATCATGCTCTTTATGGCTATGTTTCCTCCCTGCATTCCTACCCTCCTGATGATAAGGCTTGAGACCGGGAGTACAAAATGGATGCTCTTTGCCACCTTTTATCCAATTGTTTTAGGGTTGATAATATCCATCCTTGTTTTTACTGGTGGAAATTTATTGGGTTTATCCGGAATGCAGGCAATGATAGCCTTTTATATTTTAGCGTTAATTTTTCTTGTATTAATGGGTCTCATCAAGAGAGAGCCGGAATTCACTTAGAAAGGAGGTGATATAATGAGAAAAAAGTTAACAGTCTTTGCGGCAGCTTTTGCATTCACAGTTCTTCTGATTCCCCTTTCCTATGCCCATACCCCCCTCTGCTCGTGCTCAGACGAGGGGGACGGAACCATTCTGTGCGAGGGAGGCTTCTCCGACGGCTCCTCGGCTGCCGGGGTAAAGATTAGGATAGTAGACTCGCAAGGAAAGGTACTCATAGAGGGAAAGATGAATGAGGACAGTGAGTTTACCTTCAAGAAACCATCGGGTGCATATACCGTCATCTTTGATGCCGGTCCTGGCCATGAAGTAAAGGTCCCAAGCAAGGATATTACAGAATAAAAATTTGGGAATTGAGGCCCCGGTTAAATAAAATAATAAAGGCATTTAACCCCAGTACGATAGTACCTGCCTACGGGGCAGGCGGGGTAAAGATTAAGGAATTGAGGAATTATTGATGTATAACAATTAACAATTAACGAATAATAAATAACGATGAGAGGAGGATTAAGATGAAAAAATTTTTTGCCCTATTAATTGCAGTAGCTTTTATGGCATTAAGCATCCCAGCTTTTGCCCATTTCCAGATGATCTACAGTCCGGACAGTGTCCCTAAAAAGAAGAAGCTTACCCTTAAGCTGGTCTTTACCCACCCCTTTGAGGCGGGCCACACTATGGACATCGGGAAGGACGAAAATGGGAAGATCCATCCGCCTATCGCCTTTGGTGAAATTCACAAGGGAAAGAAAAAGGATCTTCTCAACAAACTTAAGCCGATTGATTTTACAAGTCTCACCAATACCGGGAGGGCATATGAGGCCAATGTAAGGCTTAAGGGAATGGGAGACCATATCTTCTACTTTGTCCCTGCACCATACTATGAAGGTTCGGAGGATATCTACATCCAGCATTGCACCAAGGTCATATTCAATGTGGCAGGTGCGCCAACAGATTGGGATTCACCAGTTGGCGATCCACTGCCTGTTGAGATTGTCCCGCTGGATAAACCTTATGCCCTCTGGGTAGGAAATGTCTTCCGGGGCATTGTTACTTGCAAGGGGAAACCTGTTTCTTTTGCCGAGATAGAGGTAGAGTATCTGAATCATGATATAAAGGGTAATGCATTTGCTAAAGAGGCTAAGGTAGAGGCCCCCCACGATGCCCTGATTACCATGACCATAAAGGCAGACGTCAATGGTGTGTTCGCCTTTGGTATCCCCAGGGCAGGTTGGTGGGGATTTGCAGCCCTGGGCGCCGGTGGGGATCTAAAACACAATGGCAAGGAACTCTCCCAGGATGCGGTCATCTGGGTTCAGGCCCTGGATATGAAATAAAATACTAAACACTAAATCTTAGATTCTAAACAATATTAAAGGAATGTCTTACGGTCTCTGGTCTTTTAAAGGTGCAAAGAAAGTGAAGGCGCAACTTGGATTGTGAAATGCAGACAAGTTACGCCTTTTTTTATTAAACCCAACAGGTGCGCAACGAATAAGGACAAATCATGCGTATATCTCCTATATTATTATCTCTATTACTGATCCTCATGGTCACTCCTGCCAGAGGTGAGACTAAGGTTGAGCGAATTCAAAAAAAGGTTTCACAAACGATTGATATCCGTCAGCAAACTCAGAAAAAAGAGGATAAATGGGCCTCTCAGAAGGCTGAGCTCAAGGCCGAATACCAGTCTCTCAAGCCCAGGTTAGAACAACTAAAAAAACAGAAAGAGAAGACAGAAAAGATCCTGACACTCCAAAGAGGACGGGTAGAA